>NZ_JADPUN010000272.1 GCF_015690345.1 Plantactinospora alkalitolerans
TAGGGTCGGAGATGAGTATAAGAGACAGGGCGTGCTGGCCGCCGCGCCGCGCCGCCGCCTGGAAACCACCGGCCGTCCCCTGCTGGTACGCGCCTACTACGCGATCAACGGACGGCATCCGGCCTACCGCGACGCCCTGTTCGGTCGGGGCGCGATCGCGCTCGCCGAGGCGGGCCGACGGCGGTTCGGGCCGTTTCCCGACGTCATCGCCGACGATCTCTTCCTCGACTCGCTCTTCGGGAACGCCGAGAAACGGGAGGTGACCGAGGTGTCGACGCTGGTCGCCACGCCCCGGCGGACGGCCGACCTGCTGCGCCGGCTCGGCCGGGTCCGGGCCGGCAATGCCGCCCTGCGCGCCACCGACGAGCAGGTCCGCCGGGCCCGCCGGGCGTCCTGGCTGGTCGACGTCGTGCTGCCCCGGCCGTGGCTGATCCCGGCCGGGATCTGTTACGCCGGGCTGACCGTGCTGGCCGCGACGGCGGCTCGGCGACCAGCCACCCAGAACCGATGGGGGCGGGACGAGTCCAGCCGAACGACGGGAGCGGCGCCGTGAATCCGCTGGTGAGCGTGGTCGTCGTCTCCTACGAGACCCGCGAGTTGATCCTCACCGCCCTGGCCACCCTGCGAGCGGCCTGCCCGGCCGAGCCGTACGAGGTCATCGTGGTCGACAACGCGTCGACGGACGACTCGGCGGCCGCGGTGGCGGCGCAGTTTCCGGATGCCCGGGTCGTACGGCTGGCCGACAACGTCGGCTTCGGCCGGGCCGTCAACGTCGGCGCGGCCCGGGCCCGGGGCGACTGGCTGTTGTTGCTGAATCCGGACACCGAGCCGGTCGGCAACGTCATCGGGGAGTTGCTGGAGTTCACCCGTGCCCATCCGGGGCACGGCATCTACGCCGGCCGTACCCTCGGGGTCGACGGCACCGACGACGGCCACTCGGTGTTCGGGCCACCCTCGTTGTGGACGCTCACCTGTTTCGCCACTGGCCTGTCCAAGCTGTTTCCGCGGTCCCGGCGGTTCAACCGGGAGGCGCTGCCCTGGCTGGACCGGGCGACCCCGGTCCGGGTGCCGGCCGCGTCCGGCTGCCTGCTGCTGGTCCGGCGCTCGCTCTTCGCCCAACTCGACGGCTTCACCCCGGACTACTTCATGTACAACGAGGACCTCGACCTCTGCCTGCGGGCCACGGCGATCGGCGCCAGTCCCATGCTGGTGCCGACGGCCCGGGTGGTGCACGTGGGCGGCGCCGCGTCGACCAGCGCCGGCAAGCGGGTCATGCTGCTGCGTGGCCAGGTCACTTTCCTCCGGCTGCGCTGGTCCCCCGCCCGGGCTGCGGCAGGCCGGACACTGCTGCTGGTCGGGATCGCGGTCCGGGCGGTGGGCGCCCGGCTGACCGGTCGGGCCGGCTACTGGCGCGAGGTGTGGCGGCAGCGGCGTACCTGGCTGGCCGGTTGGCCACCGGCCGGCGGCCTGGCCCCGATCGAGGTCGTCGACCCGGTTCCGCCCAACCCGAGGGGGACCCCGCAACCCTCGGCCGACAGCCACTGACCCTGGCGGCGGCACCTGCGGCGGTGGCGTCAGCCCGGATCGGCCGGGCCACCTCCCGGCGTGGCGCCCGGCGTCGGCTGATCGGCGAACGCCGCCACGGTCCGGTCGGCGTACGCGCTGGCGTCGCCGGTCTCCATCGGACCGTCCCAGACCGTGGGCAGCGGTAAGGACACCGCCGGGTTGACCCGCCGGACCACCTCATCCAGCACGGTCTCGGCGTCGCCGACCCAGAGGTGCTTCGCACCCGGTACGCCGACCACCTCGGCCTGGGGCACGGCCGCGAACCGGCGGCGGGCCTCGTCCGGTCGAAGGTAGTCGTCGAACTCGGGTACCAGTGCGGTCAGTGGCCTGCCGGACTCGGCCCACCGGGCCAGGTCGTCCTCGGTGGTGGTCCGCAGCGGCGGGGAGAGCAGGATCGCGCCGACGATTCCGGGGTCACAGCCGTGTCGCAGGGTCAGGTCGGTGCCGAAGGACCAGCCGAGCAGCCAGATGTCCGGCAGTTCGGCGAACTCGGCGTACTCGATCGCCGCCGCGACGTCGAACCGTTCGGCCTCTCCGGCGTCGAAGGTCCCCTCGCTGGTGCCGCGCACGCTGGTGGTGCCCCTGGTGTTGAACCGCAGCACCGCCAGATCGGCCAGGGCGGGCAACCGCCAGGCCGCCTTGCGGAACACGTGACTGTCCATCATCCCGCCGTGGGTGGGCAGCGGGTGCAGGCAGACCAGGGTGGCGACCGGATCCCGGTCGGCGGGTGTCGCCAGCTCGCCGACCAGCCGGAGGCCGTCGGCGGTGTGCAGTTCGATGTCCTCCCGGCGGCCGGGCAGGATGCTGGAGGCACGGATCGCTGGGCTCACGGGAATCAGTCTTACCCGCGACGGCCGGTCGGAACAGCCGACCTGGAACACCGTGACGAAGATCCCTGAAGAATTGGTCAGCCGTACCGGGGGGCGCTGCGGGAGCGCTCCACGCCGGGTGACCGTCGGTCCCGGGCCCGCCAGCAGCCGGTGTGCCAGTGCCGGCGGTCGGTCAGGTCGCCCCGGCCGTCGGCGGGCCAGGCGACCAGGTGGGCCACCCCGGGGCGGATCTCCTGGGCGCAGCCGGGGCAGCGGTACGTCTTGACGGCGCCGGAGCCGGAAATGCTCCGTACCTGCCACTCGCCGTCCCGCCAGCTCTGCACGGACTCGACGCCGCGCCGCATCCGCTCGTCCTCCAGCGGGGCGGCGCCCTCGGGGCGAGGACGGTTACGACGCGGACTCACGTTCTCCAGCGTACGACGCAGATGTCCGGGCCACCCGCGGCACCACACCGCGCCCATCCGTCACTCAAAGTGACGGTTTGACGACTGTTCGGCAAGGTGAATCACGTCTAGCGTTTCCCACACTGGCAGTACTGCCAGTGGTGCTCGCCGGTGGCCCACTACCGGCGCAGACGAGGGAACACCATGAACAGCGACGACGCTCTGCGGATGGCCGCCGAGGAACTCGAACTCACCTCCGAACTCGCCATCACCATGTTCGAGTTCAATCCCGACGCGATCGTCATCGTCGACGAGGACGGCCGGATCAAGCGCAGTAACCGGCAGGCGACCTTCCTGTTCGGCTACAGCAAGCAGGAACTGCGGGGGATGAAGGTCGACAATCTGTTGCCGGAGCCGCTCCGCGACGCGCACGAGACGCACCGGGCCGGATTCATGGCCGATCCGCGGATGCGGAGCATGGGTGTCGACCTCGACCTGCGGGCCCGGAAGAAGAACGGTGTCGAGGTGCCGGTGCTGATCAACCTCTCACCGGTGGCCACCGCGCAGGGGCTGTTCACCATCGCCTCGATCCGGCGGCGTGGCGGGTGACTCCCGAACTGGCGATCTCCGCGGTGTCGACGCTGGTGGCGATCGTCGCGTTCGTTCTCACGGTGACCCGGAGGCGGCATTCGGAGACGGCGGCACTGGCCGAGCGGCTGGCCAAGCTGGAGACCAAGGTCGACGTGTTCTGGCGGGGGGTGTCGTTCGACGCGGCCCGGCTGCTGCATTCACCGCATCCCGAGTTCGCCCGCCGGGACGAACTGCTGGAGCGGTTTCAGGCACAGGAGCTGACCGGCGCCGAGGCGCGGGAACTGGGGACGATGATGTCGGCGGTCCTCAAGGACAAGAAGGCGGAGCCGGGCCAGCAGATGGCGGCCTCGGTGATCCTGCGGTATCTGAGCGCCTGGTACGAGGCCACGGAGGCCGGCTGGTAGGGGGTGACCTTCCCCGACCCGCCGGCCCCCGGGCGCGCCCCTCAGATCACCACCTGCCGTCGGCTGTCGTGCCACAGGTTGGTGTTCTCCCAACTGAGGCCGAGCTGGCGCGGCCGGGCGATGACCCCGTACCGGTGGTTGCGCCCGAAGGTGTTGTTCCGGAACACGATGTTCGAGCCGACCGCGTCGGCGCGTACGGAGACGGTGTAGTCGCCGCCGTCGCAGTAGTTGTCCTCGAACAGCAGGTCGGACACCAACCGCCCGCCCGTGGACGTGATCGTGAGGCAGGCGCTCATCGGGTCCCCACTCGCCCGGTACGCGTCCAGGCGGTTGTGCCGGACGAGGATCCCGCTGCCGCCGGCGGTCTGCAGGAGATCGTTGTGCCCGCCGCCGGACCGGACCAGGTCGTGGATCCAGCAGTCCAGGATGCTGGTCCGGTTGCCCAGCCGGGGCCCGTCCACCACGTCGTGGATGTCGACCCGGCGCAGCGTGTAGTCGCCGGGCGAGACGGCCGGACCGGCAATTCCCCTGCCGTCGATCTCCACGTCCTCGACGAGCAGGCCACGGGCCTGACCGAAGGTGCGGATCGGGCACGAGGCGTCCGGAGCGACGATTCTCGACTTCCGGATCACGACGTTCTTGGCGTAGACGTTGACCCGTCCACTGATATGCAGGTTGGTGAGGACCTGGCCGTCGGTCTTCAGTTCCAGTGAACCCGTGGAACCGAGTACGGCTCCGACCGGAACACCTGTTGTCATCGGCCCGGGCCAGTCGGTGAGCGGGATCTGTGGTGTCGACATTTTCCCCCCTGGAGCAATCGGCGCCACACTGCACCGAATACGACCAGGCTACAAGTAGGAACAGATCTGTACATGTACGAATTAGACAGATCGAGGACAATGTAATCTAGCTTATTCAGAAATATACGGCGAACGATTCAGAGCCCGGACGAAGTGATCAAATAGCCCTTGAGCTGCGATAAGTCCCAGCCGTCGGGGCTGTCGGATCACGGTCAACATGCTATTTATCTCCACAAACACGGTTACCGTCCGCAAACAGGCATCAGTCGGAGCGGACTGACCGATCCGGCTCGTAGGAGGGCGTCATGTGGAAGAGGCGTATCGCGGCAGCGGCCGGATTGGCGATCCTGGCCACGATGGCGGCGAACCCCACCCCGGGCCAGGCGGCTGGTCCGGGCGACTCCATCACCGGTGACTTCAACGTCGACGGGCTTCCCGACATCGTGGTGCTCGGTTCCGTCGAGCCCGACCTCTGTTCGGTCGTCGTCCGGTACGGCAGCAGCCCCGGCGTCTACCTGCCGCCGATGGCCACCGTCTATGCCCGGCCCGGCGACAGCAGGGGCACCTCGTGCCCGGACATCGGGGTCGGTTTCGACGCCGACACCGATCCCGGAGACGAACTCTGGATCGGCTGGAGCGCGGGACCCCCACCGTCGCTGTCCTACAACCGGTTGGTGATCGACGACAACCTACGGACGATCCTGACGTTCAGCTCGCCGATCACCCCGACCTTCCTCGGCACCGCGGACTTCAGCGGCACGGGACGCCACACGGCCTTCTCGGTGGGTCACGGCGGCTTCGCCACCTACATCATCGAGAACGGCGTGGGCCGGCTCGGCCCGGAGCAGTGGTGCTCGACGGATCCCCCGGGTTACCAGCTACGGGATTTCGACCGGAACCGGGCGACCGACGCCGTGCTGTCGTACACGCGGGGCTGCGACAACGGCGGCAACGGGGTCGTGGCGGTGCTCGACGACGGCACCATCCACCACCTGGAGACCGATCTGACCGGACGGTACACCTGGACGGCCAGGGTGCTGGACACCAGCGGCGACCGGTTCCCGGACGTACGCACCGTGAACCAGGTGACCGGCGAGACCAACTACTTCATCGGTCGCGGCGACGGCGGTTTCGTCAAGGGGCCCGACGCGAACACCGACACCGTCTACCTGACCACGGTCAAGCCGCTGGCGATCGACGTACTGGCCAACGACTACGTCGCCGCCGAGACCGAGGTGATGATCACTGTGCCACCCCGGTACGGGACGGCGCGGGTGCTCTCCGACCGCCGGATCCTCTACACCCCCCGCGAGCACCACGGGCGGACCGACAGCCTCAGCTACCAACTGCGTCGACAGGGCAAGAGGAGTACCGCCGCGGTCAACATCAAGTTTCCCGACTGATCCTCGAAAGACGCCCTGATACCCCCAGCACCCACAAGGGGACACAATGCGGAACAGACGCGCAGCCCTGGCCGTAACGATGCTCACCGTGCTCGCGATCGGCGCGGTGTCCCCCACCGCCGAAGCCGGCGTGCCCGGAGAAACGCTGTACGGCGACTTCAACTCCGACGGCGTCGTCGACGCGGCCGTACTCGGCTCGATCTCACCGAACCTCTGCTCGACGGTCGTCGAGTACGGCAGCGCGCCCGGCGTCTACCTGCCACCGATCGCGTACACCTATCTCCAGCCCAACGGCGGCGGCACCCCCAACTGCCCCGACATCGGCGTCGCGCTCAACGTGGACGGCGATCCGGCCGACGAACTGTGGCTCGGCTGGAGCCTCGGCGCGCCCGCCACCGTCTCGTTCAACCGACTGGTGCTCCAGCCACCGACGTTCGCGCCCTCGGCGTTCCACACGTCGATGATCGCCCGACCGAGCCTCATGGGAAAGGGCATGTTCGCCGCCGGAGGACGGTTCAGTCCGTACGACGTGGGTCCGGGCGGCGTGCAGAACTTCGTCATCCACGGCGCCGACGTGGCACCCGGTCCGGTCGCGCACTGCACCGTCGACACCCCGTCGATGATCCCGAGCGACTTCAACCGGGACGGCATCGACGGGCTCCTCCTCACCTACCAGCACGACTGTGCCGACAACAGCAGCGGGGTGCTCCGGATCCGTCACGAGGGCAGCGTCGCCCAGATCCTCCAGAACGACCCGACCGGCCGTACGACCTGGGTTTCCCGGGTGGTCAACGCCAACGACGACCGCTGGTTCGACGTCCGGACCGTCAACCAGGCCACCAGCGAGGTCGACTACTTCATCAACGAGACCGTCGGTACGGACACCCTCCTGGTGAGGGCGCCGGACGCGAACAGTGACCGGGTCGCGCTCGCCAGCGTCAAGCCACTCGCCATCGACGTACTCGACAACGACTTCGCGAGCCGGTACGTCGAGGTGAGCATCGCGACCCCACCCCGGTACGGCACCGTCCAGGTACAGGGCGACGACCGCATCGTCTACCGGCCGAACCCCCGGCACGGTCGTACCGACCGCTTCACCTACCAGTTGACCGAAGAGGGCAAGAAGAGCCTCGCCACCGTGAGTCTCACCTTCCCGACCTGAGTCCGGAACCATGCCTTGACCTGCGGTTACATCGTGCCAGCCCGGTGTCGGATCACGGTCAGCACCGGATAATAACGGCAGAAGCGGTCTAGCGTCCCCAATACCCGACCAGACCGTCACACTCCGGTTTCCGGTCAAGCCAGCCAGCACACGTCGACGTACCAGGGAGGCGCCATGTGGCGCAGGCGTACCGCCATGGTGGTGGTGATCGTGATCATGGCCGCGATCGGCGGCGCCGCAGGCCCGGGGCCGACCCTCGCCTGGGCCGCCGGCCGGGGCGAACAGATTCGCGGCGACGTGAACGGCGACGGCTTCTCGGATCTGATCACGCTCGGACTGGTCCAGCCCGACTTCTGCTCGGTCATCGTGGAGTACGGCACCGCCTCCGGCGAGTACGGCCCGCCCGCGGCATCGGTCTACCTCCGGCCCGGCGGGTCCGGGCTGGGCACCCGCTGCCCGGAACTCGGCGTGACGGTGGACCTGGACACCGACCGCACCGAGGAACTGGTGGTGGCCTGGTACCCCGGCCCACCGCCGACCGTCCCGTACAACCTGATGGTGCTGAACACGGCGTTCCAGCCGTCGTTCGGGCTGGTCTCGGCGATCTTCGCGCCCAACTACCTGGGCACCGCCGACTTCAACGGCGACGGACGCGAGGACGTCTACGCGGTGACCGACCAGGGTCAGGGCATCGAGACGTACCTGGCTCCCGGGAACGGCACCCTGGTCCCGGGCCCGGAGAAGTGGTGTGCCCGCCCGCTCCAGTACGAGCTGCGGGACTTCGACCTGGACGGCCGGACCGACCTGGTCAACAGCTACATCGAACGCTGCCTGTCGATCACGCCGGTCAGCGGGGTCGCGGTGGTGCTGGACGACGGGACCACGCAGGAACTCCAACGTGACCCGATCGGTGTGGAGACCTGGACCACCCGGGTGGTCGACACCAACGGCGACCGGATCCCGGACATCCGCACCGTGTCCCAGTTGACCGGCGTAACCGAGTACTTCATCGGCGTCGGCGGCGGCCAGTTCGTCCGGTCACCGAAGGCCAACGCCGACACGGTCCAGCTCACCGGAACCAAGGCGGTGACGCTGAACGTACGCGCGAACGACCAGGCCACCACGCAGGCCACGGTCACCGTGACCGTCCCGCCACGCTACGGCACCGCCCGGGTCATCAGCGGCGGCCGGATCATCTACACGCCTCGGGCGAGCCACGGCCTGACCGATCGGTTCACGTACCAGCTCGCCGAGGGCGGCCGCCGGAGCAGCGCAACCGTAAACATCCGCTGGACCGGATAGCCCAACCCGACAGGGTTGGTGAGCCTGAGGAGGCAAGCCATGAGGGGTAGGCGGATCGCCGCCGTCGCCATGGCGGTAACCATCGCGGCAGTCGGTTGGGTGGTCACGGGAGCATCCCCAGCCGCCGCGGGCGGGCCCGGTGAAAGCATCGTCGCCGACGTGAACGGAGACGCCCGGCCGGACCGGGTGGTGCTCGACATCGTGGTGGCGGCCACCGCCTCCTGCCGGGTGGTGGTCAGCCTGGGGCTGGTCGGCGGCGGGTTCGGGGCGCCGCAGCCGTACACCTACCTGACGCTGCCGGCCAGCGAACCAAACTGCCCGGACATGGGCGTGGGCCTGAACCTCGATGCGGACGTCGCGGCCGAACTCGCGGTGACCTGGTTCGCCGGCCCACCGACGACGATCTCCAACACCCTGCTGGTGCTGGACAACTTCCGGACCACCCGCGGGTTCAACACCGTCTACCAGCCGAGCTACATCGGAACCGCCGACTTCGACGGCGACCGCAGGCAGGACATCTACGAGTGGACCGACCAGGGCGAGGGTTTCGTCAGCTATCTCGCCACCGCCAGCGGGACGCTGGTGCCCGGTCCGGTACGACACTGCTCCGGTCCGCTCACCCACCGGCTCGCCGACTTCGACCAGAACGGCGCGATGGACGTGGTGATCGCGTACATCGAGGGATGTGGCGACTACTTCAGTGGTGTGGTCGTGGTCCGCGACAACGGCGCCATGGTCCACCTGCACGCCGACGTGGCGGGGCTGGCGAGCTGGACGGTCGAGGTCGGCGACGCCAACCACGACGGCCGCACCGACATCACCACCTACAACCAGATGAACGGCGCCATCGCCACCTTCATCAGCCTCGGCAACGGCAACTTCATCCGATCGCCGACGGCGATCCGGGACTACCCGACGGTCAGTGGCGTCAAGGCGACCGGTATCCAGGTCCTCGCCAACGACTACGCCACCGACCGGGCCAGGGTGACCATCTGGACGCCGCCGCAGCACGGCACGGTGAAGGTCACCACCAACGGGACCGTCATCTACACGCCGAACCCCGTCCACGGCACGACCGACAGCTTCGTCTACCGGCTCACCGAGGACGGCAGAACCAGCAACGCCGCGGTCAGTCTGAAGATCATCGGCTGAGCGGGCGGGGCGTTTCCCGTCCATCCGGCCCGCGCCCATCCGGAGGAGCGCCATGTGGAGAAGATCGATCGCGGCGACCGCCGCCACGGCAGCGGTCATCGCCCTGGGGGCGGTTGCGCCGGCCGCCAGGGCCGCCGGACCGGGCGAGGCGTTCTACGGCGATCTCGACGGCGACGGGTTGCTCGATCGCGCCCGGCTCGGCGCCGCGGTCCGCTACTGCCTCGTCCTCGTGGAGATCGGCCAGGCACAGGGGGGTTACCTGTCCCCGGAGGAGCACCGCTACCGGGTGCCCGGCAGGGCCTCTTCGGCCGTGTGTCCGGGCCTGGGCGTTGCCGTCGACCTGGACCCCGTCGCCACCGGGGATCCGGGTACGGCCGAACTGGTGGTCGGCTGGTTCAGCGGTAACCCTGGCCAGCCTCGGCAGGATCTGCTGGTACTCAGGAACTTCACCGTGTCGACCACACTGGACGCGCTCCGCCGGCCCAACATGGTCGGGCTCGCCGACTTCGACGGCGACCGGCGGCTGGACGTCTACGCCTGGACCGACCAGGGTGAGGGGTTCGCCACGTACCTGAATCCCGGCATCGGAACGCTGCTGCCGGGCCCGGTCCGCTTCTGTGCCCGGCAGCAGCAGTACCGGCTCGCCGACTTCGACCAGAACGGAGCGACGGACCTGGTCCTCGCCTACGTCGGCCGGTGTGACGACGGGACGCACGGGGTCGCGGTGGTGCTCGACGACGGCACCGTGACCGAACTCCGCAGCGCCCCCGACGGCGGGCCGGGCTGGACGATCAACGTCCTCTACGCGAACCGCGACCGGGTGCCGGACATCGTCGTGTATCACCAGCAGGGCGGCGGACTGCGCACCTTCCTCGGCGTCGGGAACGGGACCTTTGTCGAATCGCCACTGGCCGTCCGGGACACCGCCACGGTCGCCCTTGCCGGCTCCGTCCGCATCCCGGTGCTCGTCAACGACTCGGCCAGCCGGCGTGCGGCGGTCAGCATCGTCGTTCCGCCGGTCTACGGGACGGTCGAGGTCACCGATGGCCGGACCGTCGAGTACCGGCCCGGCCCGGTGCCCGACCTGACCGACCAGTTCGTGTACCGGGTCACCCAGGACGGCCACACCAGTGACGCCACGGTGGTAGTAAAGATCACTTCCTGAGCCGCAGCGCCGGACCCGTACCCCCGATTGACCTGCTCAAACACCTTGTCAGATGACCGTCAGCGCACGTCACGGCACCCTGCGTGCAACTAATCTCCACCAGAGAGCCAGCCCGGACGAAATCGGGCGGCACAGCCGAGGAGGCACCATGTGGAGTCGGCGCATCGCGATGGTCACCGCAGCGGTGACCATCGCCACCGTCGGCGCGGCGGCGCCCGCCGCCCGGGCCGGCTGGCAGGACGAGCCGATCATCGCCGACGTGAACGGGGACGGGCTCGCGGACCGGAACATCCTCGGCCTGGTGCCCGGCACGTCCGACTGCACGGTGCTGGTCGAGCTGGGCCGCCCCGGGGGCGGCTACGCCACGGCGCGGTCGTACCCGTACCTGTCGTCGGCGGTCTACTGCCCGGACATGGGAGTGGGCCTCAACTTCGACAGCGACGCCCCGGCGGAACTGGCGCTCACCTGGTTCTCCGGTCCGCCGCCCTCGGTCAGCAGCACCCTGCTGGTGTTGGACGACTTCGCCGTCTCGGGCGGTTTCGACACCATCTTCCAGCCCAGCTACATCGGCACCGCCGACTTCAACGGCGACGGACGCCAGGACATCTACGAGTGGACCGACCAGGGCAACGGCTTCACCACCTACCTCAACACCGGCACCGGCACGCTCACCCCCGGCCCGCTCCGGTACTGCTCCGGCCGACCGCAGTACGAACTCGCCGACTTCGACCGCGACGGCGCGATGGACGTGACGATCGCGTACGCCGAGGGCTGCGGCACCTACTTCACCGGCGTGGTCGTGGTGCTCGACGACGGCACGGTGGTGGATCTGCAGGGTGACCCCTACGGCGACGAGTCCTGGACCGTGGCCACGGCGGACGTGAACGGCGACGGCATGCTGGACGTGGTCACCACCAACGGGTCGCGCGGCGCACAGAGTGTCTTCATCGGCACCGGCACGGGCCGCTTCGTCCCGGCCCCGAGGGCGGTCCGGGACAACCCGAGGGTCAGCGGGGCCAAAGCCACCGGCATCCGGGTACTGGCCAACGACTTCGCCACCAGTGGCACCAAACTCACCATCGTCACCGCGCCCGTGCACGGCACCGTACAGGTCACCACGGGCCGGACCGTCATCTACCGGCCGCACCGCAACGACACGGCCCGGTCCGACCGGTTCGTCTACCGGCTGACCCAGGACGGCCGAAGCAGCAACGCCACGGTCAGCCTCCGGATCGCCCGCTGAACGGCTGGGCCGTCGGCTCCCGGAACCCGCGACCGGTTCCGCGCCCCAGGAATCCGGCGGTCACCAGCTTCTCCAGCAGCGGCGCCGGGGCGAGCGAAGGCTCCCGAAGCTCCCGGTAGAGACTCCGCTGGACCGCCAGGGCGATGTCCAGGCCGACCAGATCCAACATCTCGAACGGGCCCGCCGGATATCCGCAGCCCAGCTTCATCGCGTGGTCGATGTCGTCCACCGTCGAGTACGACGCCTCCAGCATCCGTACGGCGTCGTTCAGGTACGGAAAGAGCAGTGCGTTGACCACGAATCCGGCCCGGTCACGGCAGACCACCCCGGTCCCGCCCAGCGCGGCGCAGACCGCCCGCGCGGTGGCGACGGCCTCCGTCGAGGAGCGGATCGTTTCGACGATCTCCACCACCGGCCTGACCTCCGCCGACAATCCGGCGGGGCCGGCGGGGCCGGCGAAGTGCAGCCCGAGTACGTCCGCCGGCCGGCGGGTGGCCATCGCGATGTCGATGACGGGCAGCGTGCCGGTCGTGGTGGCGAGCAGTGCGCCCGGCCGGCAGACCTCGTCCAACTCGGCGAAGAGGGCCCGAACCGTTTCCAGGTCTCCGCCGTCCACCGCCGCCACCACCAGGTCGACGTCGGCCAGTCCCTCGAGCCCGGCGGACTTCTCCGAGCCTCCGGTGCCGGCTGACTTCTCCAGACCTCCGGTGCCGACGGACTTCTCCCGGCCACCGGGGCCGGCGGACTTCTCCGGCTCCCAGGGCAGCACGACGACGTCGTAGCCGGCTCCGGCGAAGACCTCGCCGAGCCCGGCGATCGCGGCGTCGGACCCGATCACCCCGACCCGGGCGACCGGACGAGCGCCGTCGACCGGTATCGCCGACGGGGTCTGGTCGTCGGGTACGACGGTCGACGAGCCCGGCCCGGCGTACCGGTAGAAGCCCTGGCCGGACTTTCGGCCGAGCAGTCCCGCCGTGACCATTTGCCGGAGCAGCGGCACCGGGGCGTGCCGACGGTCCCGGCCGCCCCGCCGGTACATGGTCTCCAGGATCTCGTACGCCGTGTCCAGACCGATCAGGTCCAGCAGTGCCAGGGGCCCCATCGGCAGCCCGCAGCCCAGCTTCATCGCCGCGTCGATGTCCTCGCGGCCGACGTACCGCGACTCGAACATCGCGACCGCCTGGTTGAGGTAGCCGAACAGCAGTGCGTTGGCGATGAATCCGGCCCGGTCGGTGATGGTCACGTCGACTTTGCCCAGCCGGCCGCAGAGCGCCTCGACCGCCTCGACCACCTCGGTCGAGGTCGTCACCGTCCGGATCACCTCGACCAGCTTCATCACCGGGGCGGGATTGAAGAAGTGCATCCCGATCACCTGGCTCGGCCGCTCGGTGGCGACGGCGATCTCGGTGACGCTCAACGACGAGGTGTTGGTCGCCAGGATGGCGCCCGGCTTGCAGATCCGGTCCAGCTCACCGAAGAGCCGCCGCTTGAGGCCGAGCTGTTCGGGCACCGCCTCGATCACCAGGTCCACCTCGCCGAGCGCCGCCAGCCCGACGGCGAAGGTGACCCGGCCGAGCAGCGCATCCCGGTCGGCGGCGGTCAGCCGGCCACGGGTCACGGCCCGGTCGGTGGAACGGGTGAGCGTCGCCCGACCACGTTCCAGGGCGGCCGGGGTGATCTCGACGGCGACCACGTCCACCCCACCGCGGGCGAACACCTCGACAATCCCCGCCCCCATCGTGCCCAGCCCGACCACGCCGACCTGCCGTACGCCGTCCCCGTCGGTGAACTCGCCCACCACTGCTGACCTCCGACTTCGTCGCGGACGGCCGACCGAACGACCGCTAAGCAAACTGTGGCGAGTCTGCCACCCGGCTCAGGCCCGGTTAGGAAGGGGCCCTTCTTATGCAGAAAACGATAAGAAGGGGCCCTTCCTTACAGTAATTCGAGCAGGGCGGCGGCGAACTCGGCGGGGCGTTCGATGTTCGGCGAATGCCCGCAGCCGGGCAGGATGACCTCCTGGTAGCTGCCGCCGGCCGCCGCGTACCGGTCCAGGACGGCGCGGGTCTGTCCGACCATCGGCTGCGGGGGGCACGCCTCGGCACCCGGCCAGCCCGGTACGACGCCGAGCTGGCCGAGGTACGCCAGGTCGAAGAGGGAGGTGTCCGAGACGATCACGTCGGCGTCGCCACGGATCCAGGTGATCGGCGGCTTGGTCGGGACGGCGACCAGTTCGTCGGCGATCCGGAAGTACTTCGGGGCCAGAGTGTTGAGCACGCCCCGGTCTCCGGGCGCGACGCCTGGCCAGTTGTCGGTCTGTTCCATCGTGCCCGGGTAGTTGTCGTCGCCGGTCGCGGTGGAGAGCACGGAGTCGAGCAGCAGTTCCTCGTCCCCGCCGAGCGCGGCCGGATCGGCCACATAGGCCGTACGCAGCACGCTGCGCGGGCTGGTCCGTCCATCGCTGCCCCGGTCGGCGGCGGCCAGCCTGCGGACGAAGTCCGCGCCCGCCGTTCCGCCCCCGGTGCCGGCGAAGTCGGGCGTGGTCGGGGTGCCGGTCAGATCGCGGGTGCCGCCGAACCCGTACGGCGAGACGGGCGCCGCCAGCAGCAGACCAGCCACCCGATCGGGGTGGTCGACGAGCAGACACATCGCCACTCCCGCGCCGAGCGAGTGCCCGACCACCACCGGACGGGCGTCCGCCGTCCCGAACAGCGCCGGCTCGTCGAGCAGCGCCGCGACGTCGTCGGCGAAGGCGCGCAGCCCTCGGGTGGCGTCCACCGGCGCGACCTCGGTGCCGCCGTACCCGCGCAGGTCGGGTGCGACCAGGCGCAGGGTCGCCGGCAGCCGGCGGATCAGGGGCTGCCAGAAGTCGGCGGACGAGCAGTTCCCGTGGATCAACAGCACCGGAGCAGCGTCGTCGGCGCCGGCAACCAGCACCCGCTGCCTGATGCCATTCGCCAGAATCTCGTGTCGCTGGATCTCCATCGAAGCGATCATGCCAGCCGGGCCGAGGCGGCCCCATGTGGCGCGCAGCCATATCTGCGGCCCACTTGTCGGGCCGGGGCACCACCAGCGGCCCACACCACCGGCAGTCCGGATCACCGGCGGCCCACACCACCGGCAGTCCGGATCACCGACGGTCCGGATCACCGGCGGTCCGGATCACCGGCGGTCCGGATCACCGGCGGTCCGGATCACCGGCAGCGGGCGCCGAAGGGGCGGCCGGGTTACTGGAGCACGAGATAGGCCCAGGCCATCGAGCCGGCGAGGGCCACACAACCGCCGATCACCAGCAGCAGTCGATGGGACCGCCGGGGCGTACCCATCAACTGGGTCGGCGCGGTGAGCGCGCCGACCGCGACCGCCAGCGGCACCGGGACGTCGGCTCCGATGGCCGGAACCGCAACCGGACGCGGGGGCGGAGCCGGAGCCGGTGGAAGCAACGCCCGGTGACTCAGCGTGGTCAACTGGTCGGTCACGGCGGCGCCGGGATCGAAGAAACGCAACTCGACGTGCCCCAGCCGGAGCCGGTCCCCGTCCCGCAACTCGGTGCGGCCGGACAGCCGCCGGTTGTTGAGCCAGGTCCCGTTGGTCGACCCGGCATCGGCCAGCAGTACCCGGCCGTCGACGTGTTCGACCGTGGCATGCCGGCGGCTGACCTTGGGATCGTCCAACAGCACGTCGACGCCGTCCTCCCGGCCGATCCGGCGCAGTCCCGGCCGGAGCCGGAAACTCGCGCCCTGCAACGGCCCGCTGGTCACGGTCAGCAGCGGTAACAGATCCAGCTCGTCGGACATGGATAGCCCCCATCGGCCTTGCTCCGGGCCGACGCGGCAACGCCGACCCCAGCCGACGCGGCAACGCCGGCTCCAAGCCGACGTGGCAACGCCGGCCCCCCCGCAGGTCAGCTTCCCATCCGGTCCCGGTCCCGCTCCACGTCCTGCCGGACCGTGTCGGCGTGGCCGGGGAGGGGATCCAGCCTCGCCGATTCGGCGGATGAACCGCGCCGATCATGCTCATTCACGCGTCTACCCGCGAGTAATATTCGGGCCTAGACTCGCGTCATGACGACCGTGAGCGTTCCCGGCGTACCCGCGATCGAGGACCGCGAGCTGATCTCCACGAATCCGGCGACCGGCGAACTGGCGGGCCGGTTCCCGGTCGCCGACGCCGACGACGTCGCCCAAGCGGTCGGGCAGGCCCGGATGGCGGCGAAATGGTGGGCCGGACTCGGCTTCGCCGGCCGCCGGACCCGGCTGCTGCGGTGGCGGTCCCTGCTCGCCAACCGGATCCCCGAACTCGCCGCGCTGTCCCGGCTGGAGACCGGGAAGCCGATCGCCGACGGCGTCGTCGAGGCCGTGAGCGCGATCGACCACCTCGACTGGGCGGCCCGGAACGCGAAGCGGGTGCTCGGCCCCCGCCGGGTACGCGGCCGGCTCGTCATCGCCGAGTTCTCCGCCCACCTCGAATACCAGCCCTACGGTGTCGTCGCGATGATCGCGCCCTGGAACTATCCCGTACTGACCCCGATCGGCGCGTTCGGGTACGCCCTGGCCGCCGGGAACGCGGTGGTCCTCAAGCCCAGCGAGTACACCCCGGCCATCGGGCAGTGGCTGGTCGACACCTTCGCCGAGGTGGTACCCGAACATCCGGTGCTTCAGGTCGTACACGGTCTCGGCGACGTCGGCGCGACACTCTGCCGTTCCGGCGTCGACAAGGTCGCCTTCACCGGCTCCACCGCCACGGCCAAGAAGGTGATGGCCGCCTGCGCCGAGACGCTCACCCCGGTCGTCCTGGAGGCCGGCGGCAAGGACGCGATGATCGTCGACTCCGACGCCGACCTGGACGCCGCCGCCGAGGCCTGCGTCTGGGGCGCCCTCACCAACGCCGGGCAGACCTGCATCGGCATCGAACGCGCGTACGTGGTCGAGCCCGTCTACGACGCCTTCGTGGCGAAGGTGGTGGAGAGGGCGTCCCGGCTGACCGTCGGGTCCGAGGACACCGACCTCGGCCCGATCACCATGCCCGGCCAGATCGAGGTGATCCGACGGCACATCGAGGACGCGATCTCGCGCGGCGGACGCGCCGTACTCGGTGGGCCCGACGCCGTGGCGCCGCCGTACGTCAGGCCGACCATCCTGGTGGACGTACCCGAGGACTCCGCCGCCGTACGCGAGGAGACCTTCGGACCCACCCTCACGATCGCCCGGGTCGCCGACGCGGACGAGGCCGTCGCCCGGACCAACGCGGTGTCGTACGGCCTGGGCGCGTCCGTCTTCGGCCGGCGCCGCGCCGTCGAGATCGCCGGCCGGATCCGGTCCGGAATGGCCGCTGTCAACTCCAGCCTCACCTTCGTCGGAATGTCGACACTTCCGTTCGGCGGAATCGGCGACTCCGGCTTCGGCCGCATCCACGGCGCGGACGGACTGCGCGAATTCGGGCGGTCCAAGGCCGTGACCAGACGGCGCGGGCCCTCGCTGTTGCCCTCGATGACGTTCGAACGGACGTCCGCGCAGGTCGAGCGCATCATCAAGGCAGCCAAAATAATGTACGGGCGGTGAGCGTGGACTGACCGATCGTAGGGACAAAAGGACGACTAAGACATCCCTGGTCGCCCTCCGCATCGGTAGCGTTCGCCAAATGGGGCTGCACGCGTTGCGATTCCGCCTGGTTGACAGCGAGAACTCCTGGGGCGCCAAGCGGCGGCAGCGCCGAGCCGGCTGGCTCGCCGAGACATTTCCAGATCTGGCGCAGATGTCCGTGATCGACCTCGGCGGCCGGGTGAGCACCTGGGCGCAGAGCGCGGTACGGCCGAAGCACGTACACGTGGTGAACCTGGAGGACGCCCCGGCCGACGTACCGGGATGGGCAGAGGTCGATCGCGGCGACGCCTGCGCGTTGCCCCGGCACATCGCCAGCCGCCGCTACGACCTGGTCTTCTCCAACTCCGTGCTGGAACACGTGGGCGGGCACGAGCGCCGGCTACGGTTCGCCGAGACGGTGCACGCGCTCGCCGACGCGCACTGGGTGCAGACGCCGTACCGCTACTTTCCGATCGAGCCACACTGGATCGCCCCCGGGATGCAGTTCACCCCGATCCGGCTGCGGGTGGCGCTGGCCCGCCGATGGCCGCTGGCGCACACCCGCCCCGACTCCCGCGAGACGGCGATGCAGCAGGTCCTCTGGACCGAACTCGTGGACCGGTCCCAGATGCGGCACTACTTCCCGCACTCGCAGATCCGGGCCGAGCGGCTGGCCGGACTGATCAAGTCCCTGATCGCGGTCCAGACGGGCCGTACCTGAAGGAAGGGCCCCTTCTTATCGTTTTCTGTTGTAGCGGGGACCCTTCCTAACACCTCAGGTTCGGGGGCGGTCAGCTGGCGTACGCCGGATCTGTCAGGCTCAGCAGGGTGGCGCCGGTCGAGTCGTCCACCAGGGCGACCCGGACCCGCTCCGGGGCCGCGTCGGCCGCCGGCACGGCGAAGATCGCGGTCGCCGGTCGGCCCTGGTAGCGGGCCGAGTAGCAGACCATCCGCCACGGCTGTTCCAGCCAGTGTTCCCGGACGTCCGAGGTGAGCAGCGCGGCAACCTGCCGGTACGCCCCACTGAGCTGGAGCTGTTGGACGCTGGCCAGCAACGGGATGCCGGACCCGCCCCGCAGCGGATGGGTGAGCCGGGCCCGGAGCCGGCGCAGCGGCAGCAGCCAGGCGGCGTCGAACTCGGGCGACAGGGCGACCAGCGCCGCCACCTCGGCGAGCAACAGCGCGACCGAGGCGGCCGGCTGGTCGACCACGGCCGACAGCCAGTACCCGCCACCGGCGGCGACGGCACCGAGCAGACCGGCAAGCGCCAGCCCTCCGGCACGAGCGATGCTCCGCCCGGTGACGGGGGTGGCCTTGGCGCTCAGGCAGCCGCACGAGGAGCCGGGCGCGGCGCGGCGGGCGTACCAGAGGTAGCCGACGAAGCCGGCGGCGAGCGTGCTGGCCGCGACCGGCTCGGCGACCGGAGCCGGCGGGACCACCAGCAGGATCCCGAGCACCAGTTCCACACCGCCGAGAAGCCGGTACGCCGGCACCGCCCGCCCGCTGCCGAGCAGTGTGCCGAGCGCGGACGTGCCGACCTGGTCGGCCGCCCGCCGGTCGAGCAGCTTGATCCGGGCGGACCAGATCAGCACGACGCCGATCAGCAGGGACTGGAGTGCCGCCATCGACTGGAGCATTGTGCCCTCCTCTCTCTACGGAAGAGGTGTTAGGAAGGGCCCCCGCTACAACAGAAAACGATAAGAAGGGGCCCTTCCTTACACCTCAGTTGGCGGCGTAGACCGTGGCGATGCTGATCTCGTTGGTGTCGGGATGCCAGGCACCGATGATCTGTACGTGCCCGCCGACCCGGAGGAGAGAGATGTCGGAGATGGCCGGGGTGCCGTTGTAGACGGCGGCGGTGGTGCCGGGTACGACGTGTCCGATCAGGCGCCTGCCGTGGTGGTCGAGGTGCAGCACGTTGCGGCCGACCGATGCGATGTGCGCGGTCAGGTTGACGATGTTGGCCCAGAGCGAGTCGGCGGCGAGGGTGCCGTCGGGGAGCCGTACGCCCCGGACGTACATGCCGTCGCCCTTTTCGAGCCGGTCGAAGGTGGTCGGCTGGAACTTCCAGATGCTCGTACCGTTGGTGACCTGGATGCGGTACAGCGCGCCGTCGGAGCCGGCGAGCAGCACCACGCTGCCGTTGATCGTGGTGACCCGGCCCTCGGCGAAGTTCGGGTCGGGTTGGCCGGGGACGACCTTGACCGGTTCGGCGGCGAAGGCGGCCTCCGGGGCGAGTGAGCCGAGTGCGGTCGCGCCGGCGATGCCGGCCCCACCGAGTACGGCGGTGCTGAGCAGTCGGCGCCGGTCCATGGTGTTCGCCATCGTGGAGCCCTCCCTACACCGTGTTGACCGAGCAGGGCCGCAGCCCCGTGGACAGGCTGGCGATCGCGCTGTACGCCGCCGGGGTCAGGTCGATGATCCGGTTCGTTCCGCAGGACGAGCCGCAGCAGGCGCGTTCGCCGCAGAAGAGGTCGGTCTGCGGTCCACAGTCGGCGATCGAGGTGCCGACCCGTGCGCCGTTGCACAGGTTCGTGGTGTAGTGCACGAATCCGCAGGTCCGCCGGCTGAGGCTGGTGCCGCAGGTGTCCGGTCGGGTGATGGCGAGACAGGCTGCCGAGGCGTTCGGCCAGGCGTGCTGGAAGTTGCCGGAGGTGCAGGTTCCGCAGGCGCCTCGGCCGGTCGACGCGCAGGGGCCCCAGGCGCTGCCGCAACAGAACCAGGACACCTCTCCGGTCACAGCTGCCATGATCGGTCCTCCCTTCGGGGGTTAAGGGAAACGACGTTGATCAATATTGACGACAATTATTGCGACAGAAAACCACGGAGTCAATTACGACCCTGAAAGTTTTCTTCAACTGTCTGGCTCGGCGCCGAGGACCCCGGAGGTCACGATGACCTGGTATCGGTGGCCCCGATGACCCGGGCCCCCAACGCGCGGAGGTAGTCGATCAGCTTCGGCGGCTCGTGCACCTCGAACTCGCAACCGAGGGTGGCCAGCCTCGGCGCCAGCCACTTCAACGTCTCGTCGAGCACCAGGCGCGGCATCGCGGCGCCCGCATGTGTGACAGGATCTGGCCTATTTGGGTTCTAACGTTTTCGGCATGACGCCATCTCCCATCGACGTACCCCAGCCGGACCTCAGTACCTGCTTCGCCAAGGTCCGCTGATGCGGCATCTGTCGTTCGCGCAGGTCTGCGCCCGGCGGCTGGACCGGCAGGGGCTGATCTCGCCACTGCCCGGGGCCGCGGCGGTCGCGGCCCGGCTCGGCGGGGTGCACGCCCAGGTGCTGTCCGCCGCCGAACTCTCGATCGGGCTACGCGCCCGCGACACCACCCGGGCCGACGTACGGAAGGCGCTGTGGACCGAGCGCAGCCTGGTCAAGACGCGCGGCCCCCGCTTCACCGTGCACCTGCTGGCCACCGAGGACCTGCCGATGTGGACCGGCGCGCTGTCGGCCCTGCCGGTCCAGCCGCACAAGCTGCTCACCGAGAAGCAGGCCGGGCAGGTCGTCGAGGCGATCGCGGACGCGCTCCGGGACGCCGAGCTGACCACCGACGAGTTGACCGAGGCGGTCGTGACGCGTACCGGACCGTGGGCCGGTGACCGGGTGATGGACGCATTCCAGGGGAAGTGGCCCCGCTGGATCGAGGCGATGTCGCTGTCCGGCCGGCGTGGTGCGATGTGCTTCGGCCCGAACCGGGGCCGCCAGACGACGTACACGAACCCGGCCCGTTGGCTGCCGGGGTTCCAGCCCGCCGAGGCCCGACCGGCACTCACCGAGGTGGTCCGGCGCTACCTGTACGCGTACGGCCCGGCCACCCCGGCACACTTCGCGCAGTGGCTGGCGGCACCGAAGCGCTGGGCGGCGGAACTGTTCGACTCGCTCGGGGCGGAACTGGAGCAGGTGTCGGTGGCCGGCACCTCCGCCTGGGTGGTGGCCGGCGACACCGCCGTCCCGAGCGGGTTGCCGGACGGGGTACGGCTGTTGCCGTACTTCGACGCGTACCCGGTCGGCTGCTTTCCCCGCGAGCACCTCTTCCCCGGCCGGGCCGCCGAACGGGCACTGGCAGGCGGACAGGCCGGCAACTTTCCGGTACTGCTCGTCGACGGTGTGGTGGCCGGGGTGTGGCACCAGCGCCGCTCCGGCCGACGGATCCACGTCACGGTGGAGCCCCTGAACGGGCTCACCGCCGGGCAGCGCCGCGACCTCGACGACCAGGTGCAGCGAATCGGCGAGATCCTCGAAGGCACCCCCGAACTGACCATCGGCGAAGTCTCCGTCGGCCCACACGCCTAACCGATGTAAGGAAGGGGCCCTTCTTATCGCTTTCTGTTGTAGCGGGGGCCCTTCCTAACACTTCCTGTCTCCCGGGGTCAGGGACGTGGCGGGCGGCTGAAGCGGTGGCCGAGCCAACCGGCGGCGGCGATTCCGGCGAGCGCACACGTCGCGCCGACGAGTGCCGCGTTCCGGTAGCCGATCGCGCCGTTCGCCCAGGCGACGAACGGCGCGAGCCAGCCGACGCCGCTCGACAGTCCGATCAGGATGATCAGCAGTAGCCAGCGGACCGGCAGTACCCGTCCGGCGAAGACCAGGAGTCCGACCGCACCGGTCAGCGCCATCAGCGGCCCCAGCATGACCAGGAGTCGGCCGAGGATGGCGAGAGGCCCGTCGCTGCCCATCGACAGGACGCCGAGGAGCCCACCCGCACACCCCAGAACCAGCGGAACCACGAACCAGACGACAGTGATCCTCCCCCGCCGGGCCGCAAGCCAGCCACCCAGACCCAACGCCGCCAGCCCGACCAGCAGCGCGAGCGCGATCTCCCGGGCGAGTGCACCGGGATCGACGCCCGACGCGTCCGCCGGTCTGGCCGACCCGCCGTAGCCGTTGAACTCGACCCGGGTCCAACGCCCGTCCGGCTCGCGGACGGCGACACCGTCCCGGCCGTTGGCCACCACCACGACGTGACCGGCACGCGTCGGTTGCACGACCAACGCCAGGGAGGAGAGGTAGACCTCCGGGTCGCCGAGATCGTCGTACGACCGGATCAGATAGCGGCGCGCCTCGTCCGACACCGCCCAACCCGTTCGCCAGGTGGTACCGGAATCGGTGGTTTCCTCGACCCGCAGTTTGCCCGGCACCACGCGGTAGCAGTGCGCCGGTTCCCCCGGCACGCAGCCCTGCTCGGCCCCGGCCGGTAGCCCGGACCGCTCGGCCTCGAAGGCCGTCTCCTCCGCCGGATCCAGGTTCCGCCAGCCCCGCCCGTCGCGTTCGCTGAGCCACCACGTCTCCGGCTGTCGGTCACCCGGGTGGTAGGCGTTGGCCTGGCCCACCACGACCTGGTCCCGCCAGACCGTCACCGCGACCGCGTCCGGATAGTACGGCGCACTGGTGGCCGCCACCGCGAGTACGGCGCAGGGCAGCAGGACGAGTACGCCGAACCGACGTACCGCCCGGCGCGTCGCCGGACGTCGCCGGGCCCGGACCCAGACCCAGCTGGCGACGCCGAGCACCGGCAGGGCGGCGAGGTCGGTACGGTCGGCCAGGATCACCGATGGCCCGGTGAGCCCGCTCCAGAGCGCGGAGGCGGCGGCCGCCCCGCCGTCGGTCGCCTTGACCACGGTGAAGGCGAGTCCGGTGACGCCGAGGCTGGCGAGCGCCAGCGGGGTTCCGGGCAGCCTCGGAACGAGCCCGGCGACCACGGTGGCGAGCAACGGCGCCGCGACGAGCAGGCCGGCGACGTCACTGAGCTTCCCGGTGACCAGCCCCGGGTACGCCGCCTTGAGGAGATGGTCGTTGACCACGAGCGCGACGATCGCCAGCACGGTCACCGGATGACCGAGCCAGGCGAGCATCACCGGTGGGGTGTTCCGGGTGCGGCTGTCGTCGTCCATGTTGACGACGATTCCGACCCGGCATCACGATCCCGGCACCACCGCGTCGCGATCTTGCGCCGATCCGGACACCCTCAGGTCGCGAAAGGGCGGCAATCCGGTACGTCGCCCCGCCCGACAACCATCCACACCCGGCGGAGCGTCAGCCGTACCGGACGATGCCCCTGAATGCCAGGACGCCCCTCCCTGGATGCCAGGACGATGCCACGGCAGGCCAGGACGATGCGCCGACGGCCGGACGATGCCGCTAGAAGAGGGTCATCTCGTCCCGGACGATGCCACGCAGCCGGTCGTAGTTCACCGCCACGCACCGGATTCCCCGGTCGGCGGCGAGCACCCGGGCCTGCGGCTTGATCTCCTGCGCCGCGAAGATGCCGTGAACCGGCGCGAGCAGCGGATCGCGGTTGAGCAACTCCAGGTAGCGGGTGAGCTGTTCCACCCCGTCGATCTCGCCGCGCCGCTTGATCTCCACCGCTACCGCCGCCCCGGCACCGTCCCGGCAGAGCAGGTCGACCGGCCCGATAGCGGTGGGGTACTCCCGGCGGACCAGCGTGAAGCCGGCGCCGAACTCGGTGGGGTTCGCGGCCAGCAATTCCTGGAGGTGCGCCTCCACGCCGTCCTTACGCAACCCGGGATCGACACCCAACTCGTACGACGAATCCTGGAAGATCTCCTCCAGGGTGATCCGCAGTTCCTCACCGGCCTTGTTGACCACCCGCCACACGCCGGGAGCCTCCTCCAGCCGGCACGGCGGGCTCATCCAGTTGAGTGGCTTGTAGGCCCGGTCGTCGGCATGGATCGAGACCGATCCGTCGGCCTTGACCATCAGCAACCGGGTCGCCAGCGGCAGGTGTGCCGAAAGCCGTCCGACATAGTCCACGGAGCACCGCGCTATCACCAACCGCACCCGACGAGGGTAGCGGAGCGGGCGGAGCACGTCCGACGGGCCATGCTGGCGAGTTGGTGCCATCCTGGAAGCTGTGCTGGAAGCCCTCACCGGAACCGGTCTCGCCGCATCGGCGGGACTGAACGCATACATTCCCCTGCTCACCATGGCCCTGCTCGCCCGGTTCACCGAACTCGTCAACCTGCCGAGCGGTTGGCAGTGGCTCTCCAACGGTTGGACGATCGCGATTCTGGCGGTGCTGCTGGCCGTCGAGGTGGTCGCCGACAAGGTGCCGGTGGTCGACCACGTCAACGACGTCGTGCAGACGGTCGTCCGTCCGACGGCGGGCGGACTCGCGTTCGGCGCGGGGTCCGGCTCGGAGACGGCCACCGTCAGTGACCCGGGGCAGTTCTTCGGATCCCACCAGTGGGTACCGGTCGCCATCGGGGTGATCATCGCGCTCGGCGTACACGGGGTGAAGGCCGCCGCTCGGCCCGTGATCAACGCCGGCACGGCCGGATTCGGCGCTCCGGTGGCGAGCACCGCCGAGGATGCGACGAGCGTGTTCGTCTCGCTGGCCGCGATCCTGCTTCCGGTGCTGGTACTGGTGTTCCTGCTCGGGGTGCCGTTCCTGGTGATGTGGGTCGTCCGTCGGCGTCGGCGCCGCCGGCAGCAGCGGCGGGCCGCCCGGCTCGCCCGGACCGAGACCATGGTGGACCACTACTGACCGCCGGACGCCGGACGCCCCGCTCCGGGACGCCGGGTAACCGGGACGCCGGGTAACCGGGACGCCGGGTAACGGGGACGCCGGGTAACCGGGACGCCGGGTAACCGGGACGCCGGGTAACCGGGACGCCGGGTAACCGGGACGCCGGATCCGGCGACCGGCCGTGCCGGCTCATCCCATCGGCGTCAGCCACTGGCCCGGACGGGTTCCGGCCCCTCCGGGACCACGGCAGTGGACCGGGACTGGCATGCTCGGCCGGGTGTTCGCGAAGATATTTCGGATCGGCCTGATCTCCGTCTCCGCCGCCGCGCTCGTAGGTGCCCTCGTCCTGGTGGTGGCCGTGGCGCGCGGCGGCGACACCTCGGCGACGCCGAAGGCGGGATTCGAGCCGTCGTGGGCCGGCGGCCCGGCCGGACCGGCGGATGGCACCCCGCAGGCTGGTACGGCGACGGCCAGCGCACCACACCCGACCCGACCTGCGACGACCCCGACCGCCCCGACCTCGACGCGCCAGCCGACAGCCGCCGAGCGGCCCGGGGCGACCCGGCCGGGCACCCGTCCACCGGTCGTCGGGCACGGTCCCCGCTCCGGCAACCTGGTCGCACTCACTTTCGACGCCGACATGACCGACGCGATGCTCGCCAACCTGCGCGGCGGGCGGGTGCGGTCGTACGCCAACATGCGGATCATCGAACTGTTGGAACGGGAGCGGATCCCGGCGACGTTCTTCCTGACCGGCAAGTGGGTGGAGCGCTATCCGGAGTTGACCCGACGCCTGGCCGGCAATTCGCGCTTCGAACTGGCCAACCACACGTACGGGCACCTGGCGTTCACCCCGAACTGCTACGGCCTGCCCCGGGTGTCGAACAGTCGGATGACCGAGGACGTGGCCCGGACCTTCCGGCTGATCGAGCCGTACGGGGGCCGGCAGACCCGCTACTTCCGCTTCCCGGGACTGTGCCACGACGGTGCCGCACTTGCCGCCCTCGCGCCACTCGGAGTGACAGTGGTCGACGGCGACGTGGTCAGCGGGGACCCGTTCGCCACCGCCTGGCGGCCGATCGTCAACGCGGTGCTGTCGAAGGTCAAGCCGGGCTCGGTCGTCGTACTGCACGTGACCGAGGCGAACGCGGCGATGACCGACGAGGCGCTGCCGCACATCCTGCGCGGGCTGCGTGAGCGCGGACTCTCCCCGGCACCGCTGTCCGAGGTACTGGCCGGCGGCAGGTGACTTCCGTGGTTGCGTGAATTCGCCGCGAGTGCGACGCGGCGAACGATGAAGATGAGGTGATGGGGCAGGTCTTCCGCTCGCGGGCGGTGGTGACGGCGGAGACACATCGAACGACCCGGTTCGAGATCTTCTTCGATCTGGTGTTCGTCTTCGCTCTGATCAGGGTCACCGAGTTCATGAGTGCGCGGCCCGCGCCGGTGACCCTGGCCCAGGGGCTCCTCATCCTCATGATGTTGTGGCTCTCCTGGTTGGTCTACTCCTCGCTCGGAAACTATGCCCGAGCCGATGTCGGGCTGAGCCGTGCCGGTACCACCGCCGCCATGGCAGCCGTCTTCCTCGCCGCGCTCGTCATCCCCGATGTCTGGAAATCCGGTCCGGGAACGTTGGAACCTCGGCTGATCCTGGTGCTGGCCTACATCGTGCTGAGGCTGATCCATCTGGCCCTCTTCCGCTGGGCGGCGGCGGACGACCGGCGGCTGCGCAGGACCATTCGCATCTACGCCCTCGCTACCGTGCCGTCCTGGATTCCACTCGTTCTCGGTGCGGTGTTCGGCGGCAGGACGCAGATCCTGCTCTGGACCGCAGCGCTCGTCATCGACATGGCCGGCGGGGTGATCGCCTCTGTTCGAAGCGGTTGGTCGATACGCAGCCCGGGTCACTTCACGGAGCGGCACAGCCTCGTGGTGATCATCGCGCTCGGTGAGTCCCTGGTCTCGGTCGGCACCGGGGTCGGCGTGGAGATGATCCGTCGACCGGTCCTGCTGGCCGCGCTCCTCACCCTCACCATCACGGTGTGCCTGTACCGGTTGTACTCCGAGAATGCGGCCATTGCCGGGGAGGTGCTGAAGGCCGAGTCCGGCGTACGACGCGGCAGGCTGGCCACCAACGCCTACGGCCGGGCCCATTTCCCGCTGATCGCCGGAACCATATACACGGCGCTGGGGGTCGAGCAGGTGATCGCCGACCTGTCACACGGGCATTCCCACGACATCGCCGAACTACGCCTGGGCTGGCCCTCGGCCGCCGCACTGTTCGGCGGGACCGCTCTGTACCTCACGGGCAGGGCAGCGTTCCTGGGTCTCAGTGTCCGGTCCGTGCCACCGGAACAACTCCTCGCTCCCGGTGTGGTGCTGCTGTTACTTCCCGCCGGCCGGTTCCTACCTGGTTTGGCCGCTCTCGGCCTGCTCGCCACGTTCCTCGTCGTCCTGGTCAGCTACGAGGCGCTGTGCAGACGCAGGCGGGATTCCGGGGGACCCGCGGTCGACCCGGCGACCTCCGGACCGTCGTGACGACCTTCGCGCTCGCGCGGCAGCCGACCCGGCGATCACCGCCGCCGGACCGTCACGCATAGTGGTCCCATGGATGACCAGCTCGCGATCTCCGTCCGGGGGTTGCGCAAGGCGTACGGCGACACCACAGCCGTGGACGGCGTCGACCTGACGGTGTCCCGGGGTGAGGTTTTCGCCCTGCTGGGCCCGAACGGAGCGGGCAAGACCACCACGGTGGAGATCCTGGAGGGCTACCGCCGCCGGGACGCGGGCGAGGTCAGCGTGCTCGGCATCGATCCGGACCACGCGGACGACCAGTGGCGGACCCGGGTCGGCATCGTGCTCCAGGGCACCGGTGAGTTCGACGATCTCACCGTCGCCGAGGTGGTGCACCACTTCGCCGGCTTCTATCCGGCACCGGACGATCCGGACAAGGTCATCGACCGGGTCGGCCTGGTCGACAAGGCGAAGTCCCGGACCCATGCCCTCTCCGGGGGACAGAAGCGGCGGCTGGACGTCGCGTTGGGCATCATCGGCCGCCCCGAGCTGCTGTTCCTGGACGAGCCGACCACCGGCTTCGACCCGGAGGCCCGTCGCGAGTTCTGGGAACTCATCCGCGACCTGGCCGCCGCTGGTACCACCATCGTGCTGACCACGCACTACCTGGACGAGGCCGAGGCGCTCGCCGACCGGGTCGGTGTGATCACCGGCGGCCGGCTGGTCGAGGTGGCCGCCCCGGCCCGACTCGGCAACCGGGAGAACGCGCTGACCACGGTCTCCTGGCGTACCCCGACCGGCGAGGTGGAACGCGCGGAGAGCGCGACGCCGACGGCCCTGGTCGGCGAGCTGGCCGCGCGGTTCGGCGGCGAGGTGCCGGGACTGACCGTGACCCGGCCCAGCCTGGAAGACATCTACCTGCGGATGATCGGGCACCGATGACCACCACATCACGCACTTCCGCCACCCCGGCGACGACGGTCCCCGGTCGGCGCCTCGGCCCGGTCGCCCTCGGCCTCCGCCAGGGCCGCCTCGAACTCCGGCAGTTCCTCCGCAGCCGCGAGTCGGTGGTCTTCACCATGGCCTTCCCGGTCGTCCTACTCCTGATCTTCGCCTCGGTCTTCGGGGACGAGATCGGCGGCGGGGTACGGTTCACCCAGTATTTCGTGACCGGGATGATCGCCTCCGGGCTGGTGGCGGTGGGCTTCCAGAACCTGGCGATCCAGATTCCGGGCGAGCGGGACCGGGGCATCCTCAAGCGGCTGCGTGGTACCCCGATGCCGCAGTGGGTCTACTTCGCCGGCAAGGTGATCATGGTCGGGGTGATCGCCCTGGTAGAGACCGCCCTCCTGCTCGGCACCGCGACCCTCTTCTTCGATCTCCAGCTGCCGGCGACCGCGGCCAGGTGGTTCACCTTCGGCTGGGTCTCGCTGCTCGGCATCACCGCCTGCACGCTCCTCGGCATCGCCTTCTCGTCCCTCGCCCAGACCGGTCGAGGCGCCTCGGCGACCGCCACCCCGGTCGCCCTGATCCTCCAGTTCATCTCCGGCGTCTTCATCGTCTTCACCGAACTTCCGTCCTGGATGCAGCAGGTGGCGGCCCTCTTCCCCCTCAAGTGGATGTGCCAGGGCCTCCGCAGCGTCTTCCTACCCGCCTCCTTCGCCGCACAGGAACCCGCCGGCTCCTTCGAACTGGGCCGGGTCGCCCTCGTCCTGTCCATCTGGTGCGTCCTCGGCCTCGTCCTCTGCCTGACCACCTTCCGCTGGACCACCCGCCGCGACGGCTGATCAGGTGCACCAGGAGACGGCGAACTCACCCAAGGTGAGTGGGATGAGGCGGTCCCGGGCGGGCTGAGCCCCCTTGGCCGCCGGTCGCTGAGGTCGCGCCGGCCGTTCACGCCTCGACGGGAGGCGTGTCATACGACGGAGAAGGCCACTGTTCCGGTGTACTCACCGGCGACGGCGGCCAGAGGCAGTTGAACGGCAACGACTGGATCCCAGGTGGAGGAGTTCGTGCCACGACCGTCGGTGCGGGCGTAGGCGGTGCGTGCCACGTCGATGGTCTGCGCGTCCCGGGAGACCCACATCTTCGAGACCGCAGATCGCGCACCGTTACCGGCCCAGGTCGGCGGAGACGGTACGGTCGGGACGGGCGCCGGGCAGAAGACATTGCACGACTGGGCACCGTTGATCAGGTTCACCGTGCTGTCAGCTCCGCCGCTACCAGATCGATCAGGCGCGGCCGGGTGTCTCATAGAACCGGGACGCTGGCTGCACCGTGTCCGATAGTCATATGTTCAACAGGCCGCCGTTGCGTAGGGCGTCGTCCTTGATCGCGATAAGATTCGCGGAGACGTACGGGATGTTGTGCGTCTGGTGCCATTCGCTCGGAAAGTACGTGACCAACCGGGACGCCTGGAATCGGCAATTGATTCCAGGCACAAATCGAGAATAGTTGGCGTCCGTGAAATACCAGAACGAGTTTTCGTTGTAGAACGCCACATGCGTCGGATCCTGGTACGCACCCCGACCGTCGGTGCTAGGCGTCAGCGACAACAGCATCCCGTTCGGCGCAAGCAGTCGGTACAACTCGCTGAACAGTGCGACTTTGTCCGGAATGTGTTCCAGGAAATCCACAGCTCGAATGACTCCGACGCTGCCGTCCGGCAGATCGACGCCCTTCGTTATGTCGCATACCATGTCGACGCCCGGCCCGTCGCGGTAGTCCAGACCGAGATATCCTTCCGGCTTGTTGTGGGCCGCGCCCAGATCGAGCGCCAGGAGTCCCTGCCGCCGTGACCAGGTCAGCACATTCTGTTGAATGTTCCGATCGTAGATCTCCACCGTACGCTGTTGGATACGGGCGTTGAGATCCGGAATGCGCTGCGTGTTCTTGGCATGCATGCGCTGCAGGTACAGGCACTTCTGAATGTGATGGAACTCGCTCACCTGGTAGATCCGAGCCATGAGATCGGCGTCGTCCGCGACGTCGAACGACTCGTCGTATCCGCCGACCTTCTCGTAGATATCCCGGCGGAAGGCCCGCACATGGTTCGGTGCGTACCAGATGTAGCTCACATTGTGCGGCGTGGGCGGCAATGCCCGGCAGACAAGCACCTCGCGGCCGTCCACCTTCTCATCGTAGTGACGCCAGCCGAATGAACTCGCGAAACGGTCTTCGCAGCGGCTGCCGTCCTCCTGGATCTGCGCGGTGTCGCTGTAGACGAACCCCACCTCCGGATTGGAGTCGAAGGCGTCGACGATTTCTTGCAGACAGTCGCTGCTGAGCAGATCGTCGTCGTCAAGCTCGACCAGGATGTCCCCGGCAGCCTCGGCACAGGCGTACCCCTTCACGGCGCCAACGCCGTTCAGGTTGTCCTGGACAATGAGCCGGATCCGATCGTCGTGCCTCTCGGGCCGCCAACGAGACCCCTGGTTGAGAACGACCACCCATTCCCAGTCGGTGAAAGTCTGCGCGACCAGTGATCGGAAACATTCGTCGATGAAACGGGTGCGGTTGCTCCCTGTGAAGACCGTTACGCGCGGTGTATGCATTGAGTCAATCACCTACCCGCCGGAGCCGAGGACCGAGTAGTCGGGCGGTACTTCGCCGGAACGGCCGAGGTGAGCCCCTTGTCCAGCCGGATCGCCGCCCTGAAGGCGTCCCGCGCTGCCGCGTTGTCACCGGATTGGGACAGCAGCATGCCCAGCCGGAGGTAGGCGGTTGACGACTTGTTGTCGATCGACACGACCTTGCGGTAGATGTCCATCGACGTCGTCGGGGCCGTACCTTCCAGTGCAATGGCCTTGTTGTAAAGGGCCGGCTTGTAGTTGGCGTCAGCCGCCAATGCCTTGTCGTAGTTGCTGATCGCCTCGTCGGCCTTGTTGCGCGACTGGGCGATGAAGCCCAGGTTGAACCAGGCGAACTTGTTGTTGACCTCGGCGGCCAGCAGCTTCTCGAAGGTGGCCTTCGCCGCGTCCAAGTTGCCAGCCTGGCCCTGCTCGACACCAAGCTTCAGCAGATCCGCCGGCGCGGTCCCGGTGTTGGCGCCGCCATTTGCCTTGTCGCTGTTGCCGGAATTGCTCGTCTGTGGCCTTTCGGCAGGCTTCTCGCTGCATGCTGCGACTCCGGCTAGCAGGACCGCACCACAGGCGAGTAACCCGAATATCTGACGCGTGCTCATTTCTCCTCCTTGACGGTAACGGGGCGGTCGGACTTGCTCTTCGGCAGGCTGGGCTTGCTATTGTTGGCCTTCTCCCGGCCCGACGTGTTGGCCGGAGCCCTTAACGCCACCGGTGTGGCGGGCGAGATACAGGACACCCAGATGTCGGCGCCTCCGCCGGTAAAGGTGAACTGGTAGCCACTGATCGAGAGCGGCTGGATCAGCACAGGGTTGACGCCCGCACCCGAGAGTTGGTATCCAGTTCCGACAGCAATGTCTCCGGGCACGCACCCGAAATTGACGGGGGTGTCCGCGATCACGGTCAGCGGGCCCTGAATGTAGGCGGACTGGATTCCGTTGCCCGCCACGCCCTGCGCGCCCTGCGCGCCCGCGTCGCCCTGCGGTCCTTGTACGCCCTGCAAACCCAGCGCACCTTGAGCGCCCAGCGCACCTTGAGCGCCCTGGGCACCTTGAGCGCCCGCGTCGCCCTGGGCACCCTGGAAACCTTGAGCACCCTGAGTTCCCTGGGCGCCTAGGTCACCTTGAGCACCTTGACTTCCCACGTCGCCCTGGACGCCTTGGAGACCTTGAGGACCTTGGAAACCTTGAGCACCTTGAAGACCCTCGCCGCCCACAGCGCCCTGAGCGCCCTGGAACCCCTGGGCACCTTGGACCCCCACCGCACCCTGGACACCTTGAGCACCTTGAACGCCCACGTCGCCCTGAGCACCTTGAGCGCCCTCAGCGCCCACAACACCCTGGAACCCCTGGGCACCTTGAGCACCCACCGCACCCTCGGCACCTTGAGCGCCCTCA
>NZ_JADPUN010000264.1 GCF_015690345.1 Plantactinospora alkalitolerans
GGTTTCGCTGGCCACCACCGTGCCCAGGGTGTCCCGACGGTGCAGCTCCAGCACGGCACCCAGCGCCGTACCGCCGACCACCGTCGCCAGCGCGCCCGTGTTGCAGTGGGTGAGCAGACGCGGACGGGCGCCGCACAGCTCGACCAACAGGTCGGCACCCCGGGTGGCCATCGCGGCGGACGCCTCGATCTCCTCGTCCCGGATCGCCAGGGCCTCGGCGAGTACCGCGTCGGCACCCTCCGGCAGCCGGGCCGCCGCCCGCCGGGCGCCCCGGGCCAGGTTGACCGCGGTCGGCCGGGCGGTCTCCAGCAGGCGTACCGCCGCCGCCGGGTCGGGCGACCGGCGCGCGGCCATCGCCACCCCGAGGGCACCGGCCACACCGAGTGCGGGCGCGCCGCGCACCGCGAGCCGCTGGATCGCCGCCACCAGCTGCTCGACGGTGGTGAGCCGCAGCACCGTGAGCCGGCCCGGCAACGCGGTCTGATCGATGATCTCGACGGCACCGTCAACCCAGTCGATCGTACGCATGATCGCCAGGGTACGACTCCCTGACCAGGTCCGGCGAGCCGAGCGCACCCGGCCCGCCGAGCCGGGTCGGTTCAGTCCGCCGAGCCGAACGACTTCAGCGCCTCCAGCAGGGTGTCGCGGCTGTTCTTCTCCAGCAGCTCGCTGCTCCAAGCCTCCTGCAAGGTCAGCCGGCGGCCGTCGTGCAGCACGAGTTCCGCCTTGAGCGGCACCTGCTTGTGCACCGTCGCCGTGGCGAGTTCCTCGAACGGCATGAACTGGTGCCGGCTGGCCAGCTCGGCGATCGGGGCCGACTCGACCAGCTCCCGGAGCCGCTTCGTACCCTTGTCCGCCTTGCCCGGGTTGCCCACGAAGACCAGGCCACGGTTGAGCATCAGCAGGTCGTGGTCGACGCCGTCCACCTTGATGTTGGCGAGCGCGGCGAGCAACCGGGCGCCGCTCGCGTCCGCCCGGCGCTGCACCACCTTTCCGGCCGCCGGGTCGATGCCGATCGCGGTGAGCCGCGCGACGGCTTCCGGCAGGGTCTGCGGCGCGACGGCCAGCTCGGCGATCTCGGCCAGCGGCATCGGCTGACCGTTCCGGCCGACGAACCGGGCCGGCTCCGACCAGGAGTGCTGCCAGCGGGCCGCACCGGAGGCGACGGCAGCGCTCTGCAGCAGCGACTCCATCGGCTCCGCGAACTTCCCGGCCGCCTCCCGGCGGGTCGCGTTCGGAAAGAACTGCTCGGCGAACTCTCCCAGCCGACCGCTCTGCACCAGTTCGAGTACGGCCGGCAGCCCGGGATCGGGCGTACCGGTGAACCGGCCGAGGGCCCGGAAGACGGCGTCGGCCTGCCGCTGCACTCCGGCGGCGACCATCGCGGCGGTGAACTCCGGCCAGGGCAGCATGGTCCGGTCCCCGGCGTCGACCACCACCTGCTGGAGGCGCCGGCCGAGCGCGGCGATGTCCGGCAACAGTACCCGGGCCGGTCGGTCGTCCGAGGCACCGGCGGTGTCCGGTGCGGTCGCGATGATGCCGATCCGTTCGGCGATCGGCGGATGGGTGTCCCAACGGGAGCCGCCGCCCTCGGGCTCGGCGCCCCGCATCTCGTCCAGCTCCGCCTGGCGGGCGACGATCAGCTCGTTGAATCCGCCGAAGAGGTCGTCCGGAACGAACCCGGCCTGCCAGCCCGGGTGGACGTACCGCTGGAAGTAGAAGTCCCAGGCCGCGTCGAGGACGGGCAGCTCGCGCAGGGCGGACGCGGCGGCGGCCCGACCGGCGACCTGTACGGAGGAACGGTCCGCCTCCAGTTCCTGGCGACGGGACGCGGCGTTGTCGACGAGCAGGTACAGCCGGGAGTATCCCCGGAACACCCAGCCCACCGGGTTACGCGGGCCGATCCGGCTGATCGTGCCGCCCATCGCCAGCCGGCCCCGGTACGCGACGGCACCGAGCCGGGTGTGCCGGCCCGAGTAGTGGCCCAGCTCGTGCGCGAGTACGGACCGGATCTGGTCCACCCGCATCGCCTGGAGCAACGGCATTCCGATGTAGAGGATGCGCCGACCGCTGATCAGGCCGAGCAGTTTGGTGTCCTCGCTCACCGCCGCGTTGACCTCGGGAACCAGCCGGATCTCGTTCGGTACCCGGGTGCCCACCACGGTGGCCAGCTCGTGCACCGTACGCCAGAGTTCCGGCGCCTGGTCCGGGCCGACGGTGAGCCCCGGCGCGGGTTCCGGCTTGGCCCGGATGGCTTTCCACAGTGCGACGGAGACGGCGCCGACCGTCGCGACGAACAGCGGAAATGCGATCTTCAGCGCGATCAGGCTGCTCAGCACCGTGCTGAGCCAGATCACCAGGGCCACCGCGCCGCCGAGCTGGACGAGCGCGACGACGTAGAACCCGGCGAGCATCACCACCGACGCCAGCGCACGGAAAGTGGCGACCACGATTCTTCCTCCCCATGAATGCGGCAACCGCCCGTCGGCCGTAGCACTCGACGGAGAAAGCGGCGCACGGACAGTACGACGTCGATCTGCGTCCGACAACCCCTTAGCGGCGGACCTCGCCCGGCCGACCGACCAGGTCGGGGCCGTTCCGAGAAACTCGGCGCGGCCCGACGGCGGTCCCGCGCCCACAGGTACCGGCGCCGCAACGGCGGTGATGCCCGGCATCGACGGCGGAGGGAAACTAGTGTGGCGGTGTGACCGACCGCGACCCCCTCGCTGATCTGCGCCGGATCGCCTTTCTGCTGGAGCGTGCGAACGAGGCCAGCTACCGGGTCCGGGCGTTCCGGTCCGCCGCCAGGACCCTCGCCGAACTGCCCGCCGAGGAACTGGCCGCGCGGGCCGGGGCGGGCACCCTGACCGAGCTGTCCGGTGTCGGTGACGTGACCGCCCGCACCGTCACCGAATCGCTGCGGGGCGAGGAACCCGTCTACCTGCGCCGGTTGACGGCGACCGAGGGAGTCGACCTGGAGGGTGCCGCCGCAACGCTGCGGGCCGCGCTCCGCGGCGACTGCCACACCCACTCCGACTGGTCGGACGGCGGTTCGCCGATCGAGGAGATGGCGCTGGCAGCGGTCGACCTGGGGCACGAGTATCTGGTGCTGACCGACCACTCCCCGCGTCTGAAGGTGGCACGCGGGCTGACCCCGGACCGACTACGCCGGCAACTCGACCACGTCGCCGCGATCAACGCCGCGCTGCCGGAGGGTTTCCGGATCCTCACCGGCATCGAGGTCGACATCCTCGACGACGGTTCCCTCGACCAGGAGGAGGAGTTGCTCGCCCGGCTGGACGTGGTGGTCGGCTCGGTGCACAGCAACCTGCGGGATCCGCAGGCCCGGATGACCCGGCGGATGCTGGCCGCGATCGCCAACCCGCACCTGGACATCCTCGGCCACTGCACGGGCCGGATGGTCCTGGCCCGGCCGCCGGGGGTGACCGGCGCCGGGGACCGGGGCCACCGCGCCCGTACCCGACCGCCGAGCGAGTTCGACGCCGACGCGGTCTTCGCCGCCTGTGCGGAGTACGGCAAGGCCGTGGAGATCAACTCCCGTCCGGAGCGGCAGGACCCGCCGAAGCGGCTGATCCGGCTGGCGGTGGAGGCCGACTGCCTGTTCGCGATCGACACCGACGCACACGCGCCGGGTCAGCTCGACTGGCAGGGGTTCGGATGCGAACGGGCCGCCCGGTGCGGCGTACCGGCCGACCGGGTCGTCAACACCTGGCCGGCCGAGCAACTGCTGGACTGGACCGCCTCACACCCGGACTGATTCGCTCAGCGGCGCCATCGGAGTCGGGATCTCCCGGCGGCGCCGCCGAGTGCCGATCATGCCCTGCGATACCGCCACGCCGAGCAGCACGATCGCCGCGCCCGCCGGCTGGTACCAGGCGAGGTGCTCGTTCAGCGCGACGACTCCGATCAGCACCGCGAAGATCGGGATGACGTAGGTGACCGTCGAGGCGGTGCTCGCCCCGGCCAGCCGGATGTTGCGCATGTTGATCACGAAGGCCAGGCCGGTGCCGAGCGCACCCAGCGCCAGGACACTGGCGATCACCTCGCCGGAGAGCCGGGTCGGGACCGGCGGGGCGCCGGCGATCAGCGGCGCGACGATCGCGAGCTGCGCCGTCGCCATCAGCAGCTGCCCGGCGGAGAGCGCGAGGCCGGATTCGGGTCGGCCGGCGAAGAACCGCTTCTGGTACGGAATCGCCACGCCGTAACACGCCGCCGCCGCGAGGCAGAGCAGTTGCCCGGTGAAGTGGGCACCGCCGATGCCCTGCCACACGCCGAGCACCACCAGCACCCCGACGAAGCCCAGCCCCAGGCCGACGCCCCGGCGGGCGGTCATCCGCTCGGTCCGGAACACCAGCACCGCCAGCGGCAGTACCACCAGTGGGGTGGTCGCGTTCCAGATCCCGGCGAGCATCGACGACACCCGCTGTTCGCCGTACCCGAAGAGGGTGAACGGCAGTGCGATTCCGATCGCCGCGTACGCCGTGCTGTGCAGCCACAACTTCGGGTCCCGGGGCAGCCGCTCGCGGAGGATCGCCAGCACCACCAGCAGGGTGATCGCGCCCGCGCCGACCCGGCCCAGGGTGACGTAGACCGGGTGCATCTCCCGGATACCGACCTTGATGAAGAGGAAGCTCGATCCCCAGATGGCGGCGAGCGCGAAGAAGCCCGGCAACCAGGCCCGGAAGGCAACTTTGTCAGGAGTGGCAAGGGCAGTCACTCCTGACACTCTGCAACAGGGGTCCGACAATGTCCCGCGACTTTCCGGTCCTCGTGTCGGACGACACACGCCGCAGGACGGGGTTGGTACCGTCGAGTGCGTCGAGGAGGTGACCCATGGCGATGCCGGCCCAGCTCGATCCGCTTGTCGATTTCGACGGCATGTGGACAACCCAGCTCGCCGACCGCTATCTTCCGCTGCCGGAACTGCCTACCGCACGTTACGAGTGCATCAACGGAAGGTTAGTGATGGCCCCGGCAGAAGTCGGCGCCAACAGCTACGGAGAGATGGCCCTCGCCCACCTGCTCCGACCCACGGCCCAGGCCGCTGGGTTCTACGTCTAGGGGCCGGTCAACCTCACGTTCGAGCTGAAGCAGTGGATCCAGCCGGACGTCACGATCCTGCACGCGCTTCCGCAGACCGACGAGGAGGACAAGTGGGTGCCGGTCCGGCTCTGCACCCTGGCGATCGAGTTCGTCTCCGCCGGCAGCCGGAAGCAGAACTTCGTCGACAAGCCGCGACGATGTGCCGAGGGCGGTGTTCCGTACTTCATGCGGGTGGAGATCGTCCGACGGCTCCGGCACGCCTCCGTCGAGGTCTTCACCCTGGTCGACGGCGAGTACCAGCGCACCGCCGAGGCGGTCGCCGGGCAGCGACTCCGGGCCGACCACCCGTTCGAGATCGACTTCGATCCGCGCGAACTGCTGCCCTGATCCAGTCCCGGCGCGGCACTATCCGTGGGGTGGACCGTAATACCTGCCGGTAACACGGATGAACGGGACGGCACGGATCACGTAGGGTCGTGCCGTGGGAAGAATCAACGAGCTGGCCGACCGCTACGTCGACGACTGGGCGCGACTCAATCCGACCGGCGCCACCTTCGTCGGCATCGGCGGACACGACGACCAACTCGGGGATCTCTCACCCGACGGTTTCGCCGCCCAGGCCGACCTGACCCGGCGTACGCTCACCGCGCTCGACGCCACCGAGCCGGACTCCGAGGCGGAACGGACCGCCAAGGAGGCGATGCAGGAGCGACTGAACCTGGAACTCGCCAGGTACGACGCCGGCGAGTCGACCAGCGAACTCAACGTCATCGCCAGCGGGCTGCACGAACTCCGGCAGGTCTTCGACCTGATGCCGACCGAGGGCGCGGAGGCGGTCGGTAACATCGCCGCCCGGCTCGGCCTGTTCGCCGGGGCGGTGGAGGCGTACAAGACGACGCTGCGTACCGCCGCCGAGGCGGGCCACGTCAGTTCCCAGGCCCAGATCGTCGAGGTCGCCAAGCAGTGTGACGTCTGGACCGACCCGGACGGCGACAACTTCTTCCACGCTCTGGTCGAGCGGCTGCCCGCCGATGGTGCCCTCGCCGCCGAACTGCGTCGGGGAGCGGCCGCCGCCACCGCCTCGACCGCACAGTTCGGGCGCTTCCTGCGGGAGGAACTCGCTCCCCTCGGCCGGACCAAGCAGGCCGCCGGCCTTGAGCGGTACGAACTCGCCTCGCAGTACTTCCTCGGCGCGAAGATCGACCTCGCGGAGACGTACGCCTGGGGGTTCGAGGAACTGGCCCGGCTGGAGGCCGAGATGCGCGCGGTCGCGGCGGAGATCGCCGGGCCGGGCGCCAGCGTCGACGACGCGGTGCGGGCGCTGGACGCCGACCCGGCGCGCCAAATCCAGGGCAAGGAGGCGTTCCGGGACTGGATGCAGGCGCTCGCCGACAAGGCGATAGCCGAACTGCACGGCACCCACTTCGACATCCCGGAACAGGTACGCCGGATCGAGTGCTGCCTGGCGCCGACCAGCGACGGCGGGATCTACTACACCGGCCCGAGCGAGGACTTCTCCCGACCCGGCCGGATGTGGTGGGCGGTGCCGCAGGGCATCACCGAGTTCTCCACCTGGCGCGAGGTGACCACGGTCTTCCACGAGGGCGTACCCGGTCATCACCTCCAGGTGGCCCAGACCCAGGTCCGCGCCGACCTGCTCAACCGCTGGCAGCGGCTGCTCTCCTGGTCGTCGGGACACGGCGAGGGCTGGGCGCTGTACTCGGAACGCCTGATGGACGAGCTGGGTTACCTCGCCGATCCGGGCGACAAGCTCGGCATGCTCGACGGGCAGGCGTTCCGGGCCGCCCGGGTGATCGTCGACATCGGCATGCACCTGGAGTTGGAGATCCCGCAGAACAACCAGTTCGGATTCCACCCGGGCGAGCGGTGGACCCCGGAGCTGGGTTGGGAGTTCATGCGGGCGCACTGCCGGGTGCCGGACGAGAACCTGCGCTTCGAGCTGAACCGCTACCTGGGCTGGCCGGGGCAGGCACCGTCGTACAAGGTGGGCGAGCGGATCTGGTTGCAGGCCCGGGCGGACGCCAAGGCCCGCAAGGGAGCCGACTTCGACCTCAAGGAGTTCCACCGCGCAGCGCTCGACCTGGGCTCGATCGGCCTGGATCCGCTGCGGTCAGCGCTGGCCCGCATCTAGATCATCAGGTACGCGGCGGGTCAGGCGGCAGCGGCCGCCGGCTCGTACGTCAGCAGAAGCGCACCCGACGTGAACTGCCGGGTGCCGGTCAGCCGCAGGTTGGTGCGCGGGTACCGACCGTCGAACAGGCGCGTGCCGCCGCCGAGCAGCACCGGGTTGACGACGAGGCGGTACTCGTCGATCACGCCGAGCCCGGCGGCGGCGCTCGCGGCCCGGCCGCCCGCGAAGAGCGCGATGTCCCGGCTGCTCTGCCGCTTCAGTTCGGTGATCGCGGCGGCGGGGTCGCGGTCGAGGACGTGGGAGTTGTGCCAGTCGCTGTGTTCGAGGGTGCGGGACAGCACGTACTTGGGCAGTTCGTGCATCCGGCGCACCTGGACAGGTGAGGCTTCCGGCCCGGCGTTCGGCCAGTAACCCGCCAACTCCTCGAAGGCCACCCGCCCGAACATCATGCCGTCGATGTCGCCCAGCAGGTCATCGAGGTACCGCTGGAACTCCTCGTCCGAGAAGTGCCAGTCGATCTCGCCGTCGGCGTCGTTGACGTAGCCGTCCAACGACACGTTGATGTGCAGAAAGAGTCGTCCCACGGGTGCCTCCAGTGGCTCGGGCCCATTTTTGGTCAGACGACCAAAAACGTGCCCACAAGCTATCTCTTCTTGGACGAGTGGTCAAGAAATGACGTAGCATCGCGTCATGGCACGCACCGGCCGACCCCGCTCCTTCGACGACAGGCAGGTCATCGAGGCCGCCAAGGAGGTCTTCTGGCAGCGCGGATATACCCGCACGTCGATGCGTGAGCTCAAGAACGAGCTCGGCGTCCTGCCCGGCAGTCTTCATGGAGCCTTCGGCGACAAGCACACGTTCTTCCTCCGGGCGCTCGAGCGGTACGCCGAGGATGCGCGCGAGGCCGCCACGGCGCTCCGGGTGGACGGGCCGGCGCTGTCGCGCGTGCGCCAGTTCCTCACCGAGGCGCTCGACGCGGCGAGGTCCGCGCCAGGGCGCGGCTGCATGCTCGGTAACACCGCCGCCGAAGTGCTACCCGAGGATGAGGAGGCTGGCCGGATCATCCGGCGGGCATTCGGTGAACTGGAGGCCGCCCTCGAGGAGGCACTGATCAACGCACGGCGGGCCGGCGAGGTCCGCGCCGACGTGGACTGCGGCGCGTACGCCCGGCTGCTGCTCGCGCTCCTGCAGGGACTGCACGTCATTGCCCGGGTGGAGCGCGACCCGCGACGGCTCGATGATGCCATCGACGCGGCTCTCGCAGCCATCACGGCGTCAGGTGCTGACGCTCGACCTCTGTGAGGCCAGCCCTCGTCAACAGCGCCTGAAACTGTCAGTCGTCGGGTGCCAGCAGGCCGGCGAGGATCCGGGACAGGGTCTCCTCGAAGCGCTCCGCCGGTGCGGCCGTCGCCGGGAAGGCGCCGCCCAGCACCGCCGCCACCTGCGGATGTCCGCCCGCCGCGACCGCGTGGGCGAGGTAGGCGCCCTGCCGCTGCCGGGTGCCCGCGGTGGCGCCGAGTTCGTTGAGGGCGAATGCGGCGGTGACGGTGTTCAGTACGGCGAACGCCTCCATCTTGCGCGCCGCGGCCGCCGGGTGCCCCGCGAGCAGCGTCAGGACGTGTTCGAGCAGGTCCACGCCGTGCGGGCCGAGGGTGGGGCGGGTGAGCACCAGTTCGGGCAGCCAGGGGTGCCGAAGCATGATCGCCCGCCCCTGCCGGGCCACCTCCAGCAGGCCGGTCACCCACGGGCCGTCCGGCGCCGGCAGGTCGTAGCCGGCCGCGGCCTCGTCGGCCATCAGGTCGAGCAGGTCGTCCCGACCGGTGACGTACCGGTAGAGCGACGCCGCTCCGGTGCCCAACCGCGCGGCGACGCGGCGCATGGTGACGGCCGCCAGACCTTCCCCGTCGGCCAGTGCGACCGCCGCGGCGGTCACCTCGGCCCGGGAACGCTCCGCCGGCCGGCCCACACCGGCTCGACGTTCCCGGAGCCATACCGGGAGCACCGGTTCCGCTGCGTCCATCCATTCCCTCCCGTTGGTCGGCTCACCGTACCAACGCTGCTATCGTTATTTGCGAACACCGTTCTCGAAGTCGCTGCCGTACGGAGGTTGGAATGGCCAGGACGCCCCGGAACGCACGCAACGGCGACGTGACCCTCGCGGTCGACGAACTCGGCGGCGCTGGCGGGAAGCCGCTGCTGCTGGTCATGGGCCTCGGAGTCTCGCGGTACTGGTGGCCCGACGGCCTGGTGGAGGCCCTGGTCGACGCCGGGTTCCACGTGGCGGCCTTCGACGGCCGGGACGCCGGAGGCTCCACGCGCTTCGACGACGTACCGGCCGACAACCCGCTCATCTCGCTGCTGCGGCGACGGTCGCCGGCCTACACCGCCGAGGACATGGCCGACGACACCGTCGCGGTGCTCGACGCCCTCGGTTGGCAGCGCGCCCACCTCTTCGGCATCTCGCAGGGCGGCCTGGTGGCCCAACGCACCGCGCTGCGCCATCCGGAGCGGGTACGCACCCTGACCTCCTTCGCCGCCGTACCGAGCGACGCCGGAGGCGCGGCCGTGCTGCGGTACGTCCGACTGCCCTTCCTGGCCCGCCTGGCGCGCTTCCGGTTCCCCGCCGGCCGGGAGGGCGACGTGGCGGCCGGGCTGGCCCTGGCGCAGGCGATCGCCGCTCCCGGGTACCCCTTCGACGAGCAGGACACCCGGATCCGGGTGGAACGCGAACTCGACGCCGGACTGCCCAGCGGAGTCCGGGACACCCGGGCACAGGCCCGGCAGACCGGCGCCTCCTGGCACGGCCCACGGCTGCGGGAACTCCGGGTACCAACCCTCGTCCTGCACGGCGAGCACGATCCGCTGCTCCGCCGGTCCGCCGGCCGACAGATCACCAAGGCGGTGCCTGGCGCCCGGTACGTGGAACTGCCCGGCACCGGCCACGACCTGCCCCGAGCCGTCTGGCCAACGGTGGTACGGGAGATCCACGCCCTGGCAGAGTGATCCACTCCCGAGGCCGAGCACCGGTTCCCGCGGCCCGCCCCGGACCAACCGTTCCGACCCGGGGTGCGCAGTCCGACCGCCTGTGCGATCCGGTCGGCCGGACCACCGGCGGCGGCGGCGAGCCAGACCATCAGCCGCGTCGCGATGATCGCATGTGCGTACCCCGGCGGCGGCATAACCGAGAGAACTCCCTCGGGGCTGATCTCGTACCGGTGGTGCTCGTCGGCGGCCATCATCGCGGTCGGGTCATCGAGCGTCACGACCGGGGGCATGTGCCTGCCGACAGCCTCGGAGCTCATGCCCGCAACGTACCGAAGCCGGCCGGGACAGCGCCCCGGCCGGCTTCGGCTCGTCCGTCGTCCGTCACCCCCGCTGTCGGGGCGCTCCGGCGGGTACGCCGCCCGGCCCGGCCACCACGGCCGGTTCCACGTCGACCGCCGGCTGCGAGAACTGCGCGTGGTAGAGCCGGTGGTACGCCCCCTCGGCGGCCAGCAGCTCGTCGTGGGTGCCCTGCTCGACGATCCGGCCGCTCTCCATCACCAGGATCAGGTCGGCGTCCCGGATGGTCGACAGCCGGTGCGCGATCACGAAGCTGGTCCGGTCCTCCCGAAGTGCGGCCATCGCCCGCTGCAACAGCACCTCGGTACGGGTGTCCACCGAACTCGTCGCCTCGTCCAGGATCAGCAGCGACGGGTCGGACAGGAACGCCCGGGCGATGGTGATGAGCTGCTTCTCGCCCGCGCTGACGTTGTTGCCCTCCTCGTCGATGACGGTGTCGTAGCCGTCCGGCAGGCTCTGGACGAACCGGTCGACGAAGGTCGCCTTCGCCGCCGCGACGATCTGCTCCTCGCTCGCCTCCGGGTTGCCGTACGCGATGTTGTCCCGGATCGTGCCGCCGAACAGCCAGGTGTCCTGGAGCACCATGCCGATCTCGCCGCGCAGGGTGTCCCGGCGCAACTGGGTGAGGTCGACACCGTCCAGGGTGATGCGTCCGGCGTCGAGCTCGTAGAACCGCATGATCAGGTTGACCAGGGTGGTCTTGCCGGCGCCGGTCGGCCCGACGATCGCCACCGTGTGTCCGGGCTCGGCCACCAGGGACAGGTCGTCGATCAGCGGCTTTTCCGGCTCGTACCGGAAGGAGACGTGCTCGAACTCGACCCGGCCGTGCCGGTCGGTGAGCCGGGCCGGCGCGGCCGGGTCCGAGCTCTGCTCCCGCGCGTCCAGTACGTCGAAGACCCGTTCCGCCGAGGCGACCCCGGACTGCAGCAGGTTCGCCATCGACGCGACCTGGGTGAGCGGCTGGGTGAACTGCCGGGAGTACTGGATGAACGCCTGGACGTCGCCGAGCGTCATCGCCCCGGAGGCGACCCGCAGGCCGCCGATCACCGCGATCACCACATAGCTCAGGTTCCCGATGAACATCATCGACGGCATGATGATGCCCGAGACGAACTGCGCCCCGAAGCTCGCCTTGAACAGCTCGTCGTTCTTGGTGCCGAAGGCCGCCTCGACCTCGCGGTGCCGGCCGAAGACCTTGACCAGCTCGTGCCCGGTGAACGCCTCCTCGATCTGGCCGTTCAACGCTCCGGTGTGCTGCCACTGCGCGATGAACTGCTTCTGTGACCGCGTCGCGATCTGCTTCGTCACCAGCACCGACAGTGGCACGGCGACCAGGGCGACGAGGGCGAGCAGCGGCGAGATCACGAACATCATCACGACCACGCCGACGACGGTGAGCAGCGAGGTGAGGAGCTGACTCAACGTCTGTTGCAGGCTCTGCGAGATGTTGTCGATGTCGTTGGTGACCCGGCTGAGCAGTTCGCCCCTGGGCTGGCCGTCGAAGTACGGCAGCGGCAGCCGGTTGAGCTTGTCCTCGACGTCGGCCCGCAACTGCCGGACGGTGTTCTGCACGGCACCGTTCAGGATGTACCCCTGCAACCAGCCGAGCAGGCTGGCGGCGAGGAACAGGCACATCGCCAGCAGCAGGACCTGGCCGAGCCGGCCGAAGTCGATGCCGACGCCCGGCAGGACGTCCATCTTCTCCAGCATGTCGGCGAAACTGCCGTTGCCGGCCGCGCGGGCGTTGTCGGCGGCCTGCTGGGCGGTCACCCCGGCCGGCAACTGTTTGCCGATCAACCCGGAGAAGATCAGGTCGGTGGCGTGCCCGAGGATCTTCGGCCCGATGACGGAGAATGCCACGCTGACGATCGCCAGCAGGATGACCGCGACCAGGTGTACGCGCTGCGGCCGGAGCCGGCCCATCAACCGCCGGGCCGACGGGCCGAAGTTCATCGACTTCTCGGTCGGCATCCCGACGTTCCCCCAGGGCGGGCCGCCCCGGGGGCCGCCGGACGGCAGCCGTGCCGGAGTTGTCCGGGCCGTCTTCTGGTTCATCTCCGCACTCCGGGTCTGCTCGTCCGCCGGCTGGTCGTCGGCGCCGGTGTTCCGTCCGTTCATGCCGGTCCTCTGTCCGTCCATCCCGGTGTTCCGCTCGCTCATGACCGCACCGCCACGGTCAACTGGGACTCGACGATCTCGGCGTACGTCGTACAACTCTCCAGAAGTTCCTCGTGCCGTCCGGCACCGACGATCGACCCGTTCTCCAGCACGATGATCTGGTCGGCGTCGATGATCGTGGAGACCCGCTGAGCCACGATCACCACTGCGGCGTCGGCCGTGACCGGGCGCAGCGCCGCCCGCAGCCGGGCGTCGGTGCCGAGGTCGAGCGCCGAGAACGAGTCGTCGAAGAGGTAGATCTCCGGTTTGCGTACCAGGGCACGGGCGATCGCGAGCCGCTGCCGCTGTCCACCGGACAGGTTCGTTCCGCCCTGTGCCACCGGAGCGTCCAGCCCTTCCGGCAGCGCCTCGACGAAGTCCCGGGCCTGGGCGATCTCCAGGCTGGTCCAGAGTTCCTCGTCGGTCGCGTCCGGCTTTCCGTACCGAAGGTTGCTGGCCACTGTTCCGGTGAAGAGGTACGGCCGCTGCGGTACCAGGCCGATCCGCTCCCAGAGCAGGTCCGCGTCGAGTTCCCGGACGTCGACGCCGTCGACCAGCACCGCACCGCCGGTGACGTCGAAGAGCCTGGGCACCAGCCCCAACAGGGTGGTCTTGCCCGCGCCGGTGCTGCCGATGATCGCGGTCGTCTCCCCGGCCCGGGCCCGGAACGAGATGTCCCGGAGCACCGGCGCCGCCGCGCCCGGGTACTGGAACCGGACGTCCCGCAGTTCCAGGTCACCGTGGGCCTGTACCTCGGTCACCGGTCGCGGGGCCGGCACGACGGAGGAACTGGTGTCGAGCACCTCGGTGATCCGCTCGGCGCAGACCGCCGCCCTCGGCACCATGATCAGCATGAAGGTCGCCATCATGACGGACATCAGGATGAACATCAGGTAGGTCAGGAAGGCGGTCAGCGCACCGATCTGGATCTGTCCGGAGTCGATCCGGGAGGCACCGAACCAGAGCACCGCGACGCTGGACGCGTTGAGCACCAGCATCACGATCGGGAAGACCAACGCCATCAGCCGGCCGACCTGGAGCGCGGTGGCGGTCAGGTCGCCGTTCGCCGCGTCGAACCGCCGGGTCTCGTACGGTTCCCGGACGAACGCCCGGACCACCCGGATGCCGGTGATCTGCTCCCGCAGTACCCGGTTCACGGTGTCGATGCGGGTCTGCATCAGCCGGAACTGCGGCACCATCCGGCGGATCACCAGGCCGATGGCCAGCACCAGCACCGGTACGCAGACCAGCATCAGCCAGGAGAGACCGACGTCCTCCCGGAGCGCCATGATCACGCCGCCGAGCAGGGTGATCGGGGCCGCGACGAGCATCGTGCAGGTCACCACGACGAGCATCTGCACCTGCTGGACGTCGTTGGTGTTGCGGGTGATCAGCGAGGGCGCACCGAACTGGCCGACCTCACGGGCGGAGAACCCCATCACCCGGTGGAAGATCGCGGCCCGTAGGTCGCGGCCGAAGCTCATCGCGGTCCGCGCGCCGAAGAAGACGGCGGCGATCGAGCAGACGATCTGCACCCCGCTGATCAACAGCATCCAGCCGCCGGTGCTGACGATGTAGCCGGTGTCGCCTCGGGCGATGCCGTTGTCGATGATGTCGGCGTTGAGGCTCGGCAGGTAGAGCGAGGCCATGGTGCCGACGAGTTGCAGCAGTACCACGGCGGTGAGCGGTCGGGCGTACGGCCGCAGATAGCCGCGTAGTAGTCGCATCAGCATCGGTGGTCCCCCGTATCGAATGCGCGGTTGACGATCATGGCTGCTCCGGGTGGTGTCGACGCACGCCGTCGAGCAGCAGGGCAACGATCTTCTCCGGAGCCAGCGGTTGCCCCTCGGTTATCAGTGGATGGGAACCCGAGAAGAGGATGAGCTGCAGCAGCCGGGCCACCTCCTCTACCGGGTGGCGGAACTGGTCCTGGTCCGGCCGCAGCAGGTCGGCGGTCAGTTCCAGGATCTGCTCCCTCGGCGCCCGAAGCTTGGCGCGGTACTCCTCGTGGTCCTTCGGCACCGGCGGCGAGTGCACACCGATCGCGATCAGCAGGTTGATCACACCGATCAGGCGTCGTTGCATGACACCGACCGCCTCGATGAGGCGCTCGCGCAGCGGCTGCGACCGGTCCACGGCCGCCAACTCGGCCAGCGGCTCGACGGGATCGAGCGCGGTCCGAACGGCCGCCTGGATCAACGAGTCCTTGTCCGGGAAGACGCGGAAGATGGTGCCCTCGGCGACCCCGGCCGCCTCGGCGATCTGCCGGGTGCTGACCTTCATCCCGTACTCGCTCACCAGTGGCAGCGTGGCGGCGATCAGCGCCGCCCGGCGTTCGTCCGGCGGCAGTGGCCGGGCCCGCTTGGCGGGGCACTGTGCCGGCCCGCCCTCCGGGGGATCCGCCGCGCCGCTGTTGCGCTGTGCTGTCACGGGGAGGAACTGTAACTGAGTGAGTCACTCACTCACCACTGATTTTCGGCCTGTCGTCCAGTCGGAAACGTGACCCCGGCAACAGCCCGAACGAGGCCGTCGCCCACCGGGCCGATCTTCTGGATCTTCCGCCCGCCCCGGACGGCGGTGCGCATCCCCCACCCGACGTCGGGCCGCCCCGACTAGAGTTTGGGCGCGTACCAGAACGCGCATGATCGCCACTGCGGACCGCGGGCGATCCGCGGGTGAAGGAGTTTCTCGGGTGCAGTTGACGGAATTGCGTGGTCGGCGTGTCGCGGTCTGGGGCACCGGCCGGGAGGGCGTCGCGGCGGTCAACGCGATCGCTCCGGTCGGACCGGCCGACCTCGTCGCGGTGATGGACCGGGAGACCTACGCCGCCAACCCCTGGACCGGACGGCTCGCCGAGGCGGCTCCCCTGCACACCGGACCCGCCGCCCTGGAGGCCCTGCTCCGGGCGGATGTGGTGGTCCGGTCCCCGGTGATCGGCGAGACCCACCCCTGGGTCGTACGCCTACGCCAGCAGGGCGTGCCGATCACCAGCGGCACCGCGCTGTGGATGGCCGAACACGCCGCCGCGACGATCGGAGTCACCGGCAGCAAGGGCAAGAGCACCACCACCAACCTGATCAGCCACCTACTCGCCGGAGTCGGCCGACCCAACGCGATCGGCGGCAACATCGGCGTACCCGTGCTCGACCTGCCCCCCGCCGACCGGTACGTGCTGGAACTCTCCATGTACCAGTGCGCCGACCTGACCGACTCACCCGAGGTGGCGGTGCTCACCTCGCTGGTGCCGGAACACCTCGACTGGGCCGGCGGAGAGGCGGAGTACTACCGCCACAAGCTCAACATCGTCGAGCACGGGCCACGGCAGGTGGTGTTCAACGCGCACGACGAGCGGCTCCGCGCCGAACTGACGGCTCGGGCCGGGCTGCCGCTGGTGCCCGCCGGATCGGGCGCCGGTCCCGAGGGCGGAATCCACGCGGCCACCGGCCCGGACGGCGCCCGCTGGCTGTACGTCGACGACCAGCCGCTCTTTCCGCGTACCGCCCTGGCGTTGGTGGGGCGGCACAACGAGTGGAATCTCTGTGTCGCGCTCGCCGCGCTGCGGGCGGTCGGCGTCGACTGCGTGGCCGAGCGGGAGCGCCTCGCCGCCGCGCTGGCCACCCTCCCGGCGTTGGAGCACCGGCTCACCCCGATCGAGGACCCGTCCGGCATCACCTTCGTCGACGACTCGTTGTCGACCATCCCGCAGTCGGCGATCCACGCCATCGAGGCGTACGCGACCCGCCCGTTGACGGTCATCGTCGGCGGCGAGGACCGGGGGGTGGACTACGCACCGCTGCGCGACTTCCTCGCCGAACAGGGAGTCACCCTGACGATGATCGGCATCCCGGACAGCGGGCCCCGGATCCTGGACGTGGTCAAGGACGTCGCCACCGTCACCACCCTGACCGCCGACGACCTGGTCGAGGCCGTTCGGCTCGGCCGGGAGCGTACCCCCGCCGGTGGGGTGGTGCTGCTCTCTCCGGCCGCGCCCAGCTACGGCCGGTTCGACAACTACGCGCACCGGTCCCGGGTCTTCCGGCAGGCGATCCAGGACAGCGCCGAGTCCGGGTGACCGGGCGCGGTCCCGCTCCCGGCCGCGCCGAACGCGGGGGGCCGGTCCACCGACCGAGCCCCCCGCACCCGCACCGGGCGTACCGTTACCGGCTCGTCCGCTCGTTGAGTTCCGCCACGAGCGCCTTCAGTTCCTCCGGCGTACGGGGCCCCGGGACGCCCGTCGTCGGCTGCCGCGCCGCGCCACGGGCCCCGTCGGCCGGAACGACGGCACCGGAGATCCCGACGTCGGTCACGTTCTCCCGCTGCGTGAAACCGCCCGGACCGCTGATCCGGCTGCCGATCCGGGTCTGCTGGTCGGCGGGGACGACACTGGGACCGCCGAAGACGAGCCCGGTGTGCACCGTCCCGCTGTTCTCGTCGAGATACCACTCGACCTCGGTCGAGAGGTTCGGATCGGTACCCCGGGTGAGCAGCAGCGGGGACCTGATGGTGCCCATCAACGCACCACCGGCGAGCGCGTCCGGCCAGTCCAGACCGGTGGCGACCCCGACGTACGGCGTGGCGCCGAAGAAGAACCAGCCCGTGTACCACGCCGTCTCGTAGCGGTTCCGCCCGATGATCTCGATCGGCACGTACGGCTTGGTGGCGATGGACGCCTGTAGGCCGATCCCGAAGATGAGGGAACGCTCCGACAGCGGGTCCAGATAACTCCTGGTCGCCGGGATCAGCGTGTAGTCCTTGGTCAGCACCACCACCGCCGAGCGCGCACTGCCCGGGGTGTTGTACGAGCCGGCCGCCGCACCGGCCGCGAGCGCGTCCGGAAAGTCGGCGCCGGTCGCGGTGAGGATCAGGTCCGGGGTCGGGTCGATCTCGTTGGCGATGGCGATCGAGGTCGTGTAGCGGTCCTGCCCGGCGAGCCGCTCCACCTGGTAGCCCAGCGCCTCGACCTGGGTCTGGACGGTCGTCGAGAGCGCACCGGGGCTGCCGAGCAGGTAAACCGTCCGGCCGGGGGCGAGGATCCGCTGGATCTCGGTCCGGGTGGCGTCGTCCAGCGCGTCCGGCGGGGTCAGCAACAGTGGCCCCTGCTTCGCGGCGGCCAGCGCCCCGCCACCGAGCGCGTCGGCGTACAGGTCCGACCGGGACAGTACGACCGCTCCGGCCGCCTGGCGGACGTCGGCGCCGTCGGCCACGTTCGCCCAGTGGGACCGCGAAACGGCGACCGCCGTGGTGTGCCGGTTCTGGCCGGTGAGCCGCGCCACCGTGTCCAGCCGGCGCGGCTGGTACGCAGGCACGCCGGACAGCCCGGCCACCACCGTCGGGTTTCCGGCTCCGCTGCCGTCGGCGGGCGCCGTCGCCACGCCGGTGTCCTGGCTGAACGCGATGGTCCTGCCGATCGGCGACCAGGCCGGGTTGTCGTGGTTGGCCGCGTTCGACGTCACCGGGACGACGTTGTCGCCATCGACGTCGGCGGCCCAGACCTGGTTGCGCCCGCTGTCGTCCGCGCGGACGAAGGCCACCCTCGTCCCGTCCGGGGAGATGGCGGGGTTGCTGGCGTTCTCCACGATGGTCCGGAAACCGAAACTCGGGTCGTAGATCCCGACGTCCGACCGCCCGCTCGGGGCGTCCGCGCTGCCGGCCTGCGTCTGGTAGACGACCAGGTCACCGGGACCGGCGTCCGGCCGCAGGTAGTGCCGCCCGTCCTGGGGCGAGAAGGTGGTCGGGGCGTTGCCGCTCACCGCGCGCTGGACTTCCAGCCGCCACGGCTTGCCGGCCTCCTTCCCGGCCCAGACCGCCTCGACGCCGTTGCCCCGGTAGCTGGGATCACGGCGGTCGACCAGCGTGTCCTCGGGAGGAGCCATGATGTAGGGGGACACGATGAAGTGGTTGCTGGCGTCGTCGAACCGGATGGTGACAATCTGGTGACCGACGTTGCTGTAGATCAGACGGCTGCCGTCGGGCGACCACGAGGCGCCGTCGATCACCTGCGCCACGGTGAGCGTCTCGCCGCTGGCGAACCTCAGGGTGTTGGTGCCGTTGCTGGCGCTCAGCACCTCGCCGTCACCGCCGGGACTGGCGGTGGCGGCGGTCGTGCCACCGAGCACGGTGGCCGCACCGAGGGCGAGGACCGAGGCGAGCGCCAACGGTCGGTGGGGAAGACGTGGAGTCAAGACAGGGCTCCTCGTGACAGCTCGCGCCGCACTGCCCAGCTGGGCCGGTCGACCCCCCGTGGGACGGCGCCTCCTGCACCATAGGCGTCCGGAATGACGCACGCTGCCCCGTTGGGTTGGCCGCGCGGTGGCGGCGCCCGGCACTGCGGTGCTCACTTCGAGGTGGGGGGTCCGGCGGGGTTGCCCCGCGCTGGTGCTCCGAATACCTTGATCGAGGAAATCGGCGTACAGCTATCCGACCATTCTGGACGGAGAGGGCGCAGGGGTGCTTGAGCCGCTAGGCCTTGAGCCGACGGTCGAGGCCGTCTATCGGCTCATGTTGGCGGAGCCGGGCTGGGGCGTGCGGGAGATCGCCGCGTACCTGGGGTGGCGTGACGACGACGTGCGCGACGCGCTTGATCGGCTCGCCGAGCTCAAGCTGCTGCATCAGGGCGTCGATGTGCCGAACCGAGTGGTCAGCCCGCAGGTGGGTCTCTTCGCGCTGCTGGCTCGCAGCGAGGCGGAGCTGGCCCACCGCCAGCGGCAGATCGAGGCGAGCCGTTCGGCGATCGCCGACCTGGCGCAGACCTATGGTGCGGTCGCCGGCATGGGCGCCGAGATCCTCGAACGCCTCGACGGTGTGGCCGCCGTGCGCGACCGGCTGGTGGGGCTGTCCGCGAATGCTCAAGAGGAGTGCATGTCGCTCAGCCCCGGTGGGGCGCAGACGCCGGACGCGATCGAGGCCAGCCGTGCGCTCGACGAGTCAGCGCTGGCACGTGGCGTGCGGATGCGCAGCCTTTACCAGGACAGCGTGCGAAATGACGCCCTGACGATGCGCCATCTCGAATGGCTGGCGTCACTGGGCGCGGAAGTCCGCACGGTGGCGGCGCTGCCCATCATGTTGGTCATCGTCGACCGGCAGGTGGCGCTCGTGCCCATCGAACCGTCAGACCCTCGGCAGGGCGCTCTGGTCATGCACAGCCACGGCGCGGTGGCCGCGATGGTGGCCCTCTTCGAGCAGTTCTGGTCGGTCGGCGTCGCGCTGGATCCCACGCCCGTCCGGGACGGCGAGGGTCTCTCCGCGCAGGAGCGCGAGTTGCTGCGGCTGCTGGCGAACGGAGACACCGACGAGTCCGTCAGTCGCAAACTCGGTTTGTCGCTGCGTACGGCACGCCGGTTGACCGCCACGCTGATGTCACGCCTGGACGCGCGGAGTCGGTTCGAAGCGGGGGTACGGGCGGCCCGGCGCGGCTGGGTGTGATCCCTCGGCAGCATGCTGCCAGGTCATCGCCGGCCACCGTGACGTCGCCGCTGGCCACCGAGGTCATACCGTCGGCGCCAGGGTGACAGTCTGCTGCCAGGCGACTTGCGGCCAGCCCTGAAACGGTGACGGTGCACAATTCCTTCGACCAGAATCGAGTTCATCAAGGACCACGATTTCGAAGGGAAAACGCGATGCACAAGAAGGTGTGGAGTCGTATCGGGCTGACCGCTGCCGCAATTCTCGGTGCGACCGCCGTTGCCGGTGTAGCCGGCCCGACGGCTCAGGCCGCCGACGTCCTCAACAATGTCTCTGACAGCGCGTTGACCGCCGCGGAGCGGATCGCCAGCAGCGACGTCGCTGTGCCCCTGCGCTTTGCGCAGTTGGTCGCCGGCACGGACTACTTCGACTCGGGCGACCTGATCGAGGAGCAGGTGAACACCGACGGATTCTCCTGGGGATGACATGTACGCGGTCGCGTTCACGCTGCGCCAGGCTCGCGATGGTGCGCGGGCGGGTGCCGACGCTGCGACGTTGACCGACGTCTTCTGGTCGCTGGCAATGGCCTGCGACAACTTGGAACACGTTCATGTCAGCACGGTCGCCGGCCAAATCGAAGTTACATTGTTCGTCCAGGCCGGCGACCAGATGGGTGCCGAGCACGCAGCGCTGGCCCTATGTCGGCGCGTTGTCGACCGGACGCCACTATTGGCCGGTTGGGCAATTCTCCGTCCGTGAGTTCGTGACCATCCAAGATTGGACGCCCCTAATGACGAATCGACCGTCGCACGTCCGCCCACGCCCGCCGGACGTGATCGTGGTGCCGACCGTGCGGCCGGGCAAGCGGCTACGCCACGCGACAGGTCTCGCCGAGGCCCTCGGTTGCCCGCTGGTTGCGCTGCGCAGCCGGCAACCGCCCCGAAGCGAGCCTCTTGTCGCGGGCGTCGGGGTGCCGGTGTTCGTGCTGGACATCGCGCCGGGCGCGACACATGGACTGCCGGCGTTCGAGACGGACGCATTGCTTCGGAGGACACCGTTCCACGTCCGGACCGACCTCAGCCTCAAGCGCAATCTCGCATTCCGGCTGGCCCGACAGGCTGGTTGGTCCCGTGTCTTCTTCCTGGACGACGACGTCACCGTCCCCGACGTGCACGATGTGCGCCGTGCGGTCGGGCTGCTCGACAGGTACGCCGCAGCGGGCCTGGTCATCGACGGGTTCCCGGACGGTGCTGTAGCCAGCCACGCCACGTTTGCGCTGGGTGCCTCGGCGGGCCGTTCGGTGGCCGGTGGCGCTCTCGCCGTCACCGTCGCGGACCCGCCCTCCTTCTTCCCGACCATCTACAACGAGGACCTCTGCTACCTGCTGCACGAGGGCGGCATGCGTCCGTCCGCGGTCACCGGGCGCGCCCTACAGGAGCCTTACGATCCGTTCCGCGACCCGGGTCGCGCTGGCGTCGAGGAGTTCGGCGAGACGGTGGTGGGCGGCCTGCACTACATCGCCAGCCACGGGTACGCGCCGCGGGACGCGGACGCCGAATACTGGCGGGTTTTCCTCAACAAGCGGGACCGCCGCCTGGCGGAGGTGCGGGACCAAGCGGCATCGACGATGGACGGCGCGCTGAAGGAGGCCGTCTACGCGGCCCTGTCCCGCGCGCGGGAGATGCAGGCGCTCATCACGCCAGCGCTCTGCGTTGCGTACGTCGCGGCGTGGCTGCGCGACCGAGACACGTGGGGGCGGTATCTGCGCACACTCCGGGAGACCACGCTGGAGGGCGCGCTCCGCCACGTCGACCAGGTGGCCTGCTGACGCAGCACCGTCACGCCCGGAGCGCCGACGACACCCTCAACCGGATCCACAACACCCTGGCCGGCCAGGTCACCTCGACAGCCGGCTGAAAAGATCCGAGCACGCGAACGGGGGCCGGTCGAATCGACCGGCCCCCGCGCGTACCCGTTCTATGCTGCCGTCTTACCGGTCGTCCAGACGCTCCCGCAGGTCCGCCAGGGCCGCCCGGATCTGCTCCGGCGTACGACGCTCGGTCGGCTGCGCCGCCGCCGTACGGGCCCCCTGGTTGCGGGCCGCGATGCTGGCAGCACCGGTGCCGTTGATCCCGATGTCGGTCCGGTTCTGCAGCTGGGTGTACCCACCCGGACCGCTGATCCAGGTACCGACCCCCGTCTGCTGTCCGGTGGCGACAACGCCGGCCGAGCCGAAGATGAGCCCGGTGTGCAGGGAACCGCTGTGCTCGTCGAGGAAGAGCTCGGGCTCGAACGACAGCGTCGACGCGCCGCCCCGGGTGAGCAGCACCGGGCCGTTGATCGTCGCCATCAGGGCACCACCGGCGAGTGCGTCCGGCCAGTCCGCACCGGTCGCGATTCCGGCGTACGCGGTGCCGCCGAAGAAGCCCCAGGCGGTGAACAGCGCCGTCTCGTACCGGTTGGTTCCGTAGATCTCGATCGGGTTGTAGGCCGCCGTGGCGGTCTTGCCCTGGAGGCCGACTCCCACGACCACCGACCGCTCGTTCAGCCCGTTGAGATAGGTCTCGGTCGCCGGGTCCAGGACGTAGTCCTTGGTGAGGATGACGACCGCGGCCTGGTCACTACCCGGAGTGTTGAACGAACCGGCCGCCGCACCGGCCGCCAGCGCGTCCGGGAAGTTGGCGCCGGTGGCGGCGAACACCCAGGTCGGCTCCGGGTTGATCTCCTTCGCGATCTCGAGCGAGGTGGTGTACCGGTTCTGCCCGGCGAGCCGCTTCACCACGTAGCCCAGCGCCTCGACCTGGTTCTCCACAGTGGTCGAGATCGCGCCGGGGCTGCCCAGCAGGTAGACGGTCTTGCCCGGGGCGAGGATCCGCTGGATCTCGGTCCGGGTGGTGACGTCCAGCCCGTTCGGATGGGTCATCAGCAGCGGCCCCTGCTTCGCGGCCGCCAGCGCCGCGCCGCCGAGCGCGTCGGCGAACAGGTCGGACCGGGACAGCACGACGCCTTCGGCCGTCGGACGCGGGTCGGAGGCGTTCGACGCGGTGGCCCAGTGCGACTGGGAAACCGCGGCCGCGGTGGTGTACCGGTTCTGTCCGGAGAGCCGGACGACCTTGTCCGTCCGGCGCGGCTGGTACGAGGGAACCCCGGAGAGGTTGGGCACCGTGGTCGGGGTCGCCGCCCCGCTGCCGTTCGCCGGTGCCGTCGCCACGCCACTGCCCTGGGTGAAGGCGATGGTCGTGCCGTCGGGCGACCAGACCGGGTTGTCGTGGGCGGCCGCGTTCGAGGTCACCTGGACGACGTTGCTGCCGTCGATGTTGGCGACCCAGACCTGGTTGCGGGTGCCGTCCGAGCGGATGAACGCGACCTTCTTGCCGTTTGGTGCCATGGCGGGGTTGCTGGCGTTCGACAGGATCGTCTGGAATCCGCTGTCGGAGTTCGGGTCGAAGACACCGACGTCCGGCGTCCCGGTCGGCACGCCCCCGCTGTCCGCCTGGGTCTGGTAGACGAAGAGGCTACCCGGACCGGAGTCCGGAGCCAGGTAGTGCCGTCCGTCCTCGGGCGAGATGGGGACCGCGGTGTAGCCGCCCGAGCTGGGCTGCACCTCGAGCCGCCACGGCAGGCCAGCCTGCTTGGCGGCCCAGAGCACGCCGATGCCGTCGCCCCGGTAGCTCGGGTCGCGACGCTGGACGCTGTCCTGGCCGGACATCCACCAGTAGTTCCAGCCCTCGTTGTGCCGGACCGTCGCGATCCGGCCGTTCTCGGTGGCGAAGATCGCCCGGCTGCCGTCGGGCGACCAGGCCGCCCCGGTCATGGTGGTGATGGTCGGGTCGTCAGGGCTGTCGAGCGTGAGCTTGGAACCGTTGGAGAACGTGATGCTCGTGCTGCCGTTGCTGGAGGTCAGCGTGTTGCCGGTGCCAGCGGGGCTCGCCTGTACCGCCGTCGTGCCAGCGATGGCGGTGGTCGCGCCGAGCGCGACCACCGAGGCGAGCGCCAACGGCCGGTGAATGAAACGTGGAGGCAAGGGTACTCCTCGCGACAGATTGCGCGCCGCACTGCCCACTTGGGGCGGTTGACCCCCGTGGGGCGGCGCCGTCGAGAACTTTAAGGGTTCCTTTATTCAGCGCGCAGCCCCGTTTCGGCTCCACGGGACAATATGGTCCGTTAGGTCAGTGGAAGGCGACCGATTCGGCGGTTCGGAATTGAAAACCCACACTCTGGTACGGTCCGGGCGCGCTAATCCCGTTTACCGTACCGACGGGATCACTATCAGTTCTGATCGCCATCGGAGTCGGCGTTCCGAAACCGAACTGCGGGCCCGGGACCGTGGCCGGTCCCGAACCCGCAGCAGCGGCTTTCTCCACACTCAGTGGTGGCGCGAAACAGGTCGCTCCCTCACAGCCGGGCGCACTGTCCCGTCGCCGGACCCCGTACCGTGTTGGCCCGGCCGTCGTTGCCCGGCCCGGGGTTGTTGCCCAGGCAGGAGAGCGGACCGCTGATCGTGTTCCCGGCCACCAGCACCGGCTGGCCGCCGGTGTTACCGACCAGGGACACCGGGCCGGCGACGGTGACGGTGTCCACCCGTACGCCGCCGGTGCTCAGCACGATCGAGACCGGGCCGCTCACCCTGCCCTTCTCGACGTGCACCTGACCGGTCCCGCCGACCACCGACACCGGGCCGGAGACCGTGGTCCCGTCCAGGGTGAGCAGCACCGAACGGGTCGCGGTCAGCGGGCCGGCGATGCTGCCGCCGGTGGCCACCAGCGACGCGCCGGGCAGGACGGTCACCGGGCCGGAGATCGTCGCATTGTCCAGGCAGGTCAGCCCGGAGAAGACGGTCAGCGGCCGGTTGTGCCGCCCGGTGATCGTCGTGGTGCACTCCGGGCCGGGCCGCCCGATCGTCGACCGTGGCGCCGGATCGGCGGTCACCGGCGACTTGTCGGCGAGGTAGTCGGTCAGCATGGTCAGGTCGTTGTCCCCGGTGGTGACCCGGTCGGTGCCACCGGCCAGGGTGGCGAAGTTGTCCCCGCCGGACGCGAGGAACGAGTTGACCGTCAACCGGTAGCTGCCGGTCGGGCTGATCGGCGTGCCGTTCAGGGACATCGACGTGATCCGGGAGCCCTGTGCGGCCTCCGGGTCGTAGGTGTAGCTGAACCCCTTCGAGACACCCAGCCAGAGCACCGGCCGGGACGCGCCCGCCGGCTGCCACTGCTCCTCCAGTACCTGCTTGAGCTGGGCACCGGTGTAGCTCTTCGTCACCACGTCGTTGGCGAACGGCTGCACCGAGAACGCCTCCGAGTAGGTGATCACCCCGTCGGCGCCGTACAACAGGTCGGCCCGCAGGCCACCCGGGTTCATGAACGCGATCTGCGCCCCGCCCCGGCCGGCGGCGGAGGTTCCGGCGAGTTGCACGTCGGCGATGAAGTTGCCGAGCACCGACTCCTTGCCCCGGTCCTCGTTACCCGCCTCGTTGTACGCCCGCTTGATGTCCGCGGTGATCGACCCGAGTTCCCGCTGGCCCAACTCCTGGGCCCGTACCTTGGCCGCCACGACGATCGCGGCGACCGCCGGGTCCTGCGGTGCGCCGACCACGTCGACCAACGCGACGCCGGCCGAGGTCACCTCGCCGGATGCCGGGTCGACGGTCAGCTTGACCCGGCCCAGCCGCTTGCCGTAGTCCTCGGCCTGGACCACCGGGCGCAGCCTGTCGGTGCCGGGCACCGGCACCTCGAAGGCGTACGGCTGGTGGGTGTGCCCGCTGAAGATGGCGTCGATCGTCGCGTCGGCCCGGGTGAACTTTCCGAAGACCGGATCGTTCGCCAGTTCCTCGGCCGAGTCGATGTTCTCGGTCGCGGCCCCCTCGTGGGCGAGCAGCACGACCACGTCTGCCTCGCCGTTGGCCGGATCGCCGTCCTTGAGCGCCCCGGCGACCGCGTTGGCCTCGGCCACCGGGTCCCGGAAGGTGATCCCGGCGATGCCGTCCGGGCTGACCAGTGACCCGGTCTGCTCCGTCACCACGCCGACGAAGCCGACCCGGATCCCGCCGATGGTGCTGACCGAGTACGCCGGCAGTGCCCGCTCGTCGCCCCGGTACACGTTCGCGCCGAGCAGCGGGAAGTCGGCCCGGTCGGTCACCCGGCCGGTCAGGTCCGCGATGCCCTTGTCGAACTCGTGGTTGCCGACCGCCGACGCGGCCACCCCGATCTGGTTCAGCGCGTCGATCGTCGGGTTGTCGTCGTCGATCGCCGAGATGAACGTGGAGGCGCCGATGTTGTCGCCACCGGAGACGAAGGCCGTGTTCGGGTTCTCCGCCCGCAACTGGTTGACCAGGCCGGCGACCTGGGCAGCCCCGCCGATCGGCCGGCCGTCCGGCGCGTTGCCGGGCGATTCGATGCGGCCGTGGAAGTCGTTGACGCTGAGCAGTTGCAGCTCGACCGGGCCGGTCGGGGCGGTGTTCAACCCGACGACGATCGGGTTGTGGTCGCTGGCCCGGTACGGGTCGGCGGCGTAGAACTCCGGGTGCCCGTCGTACTGGAAGGCGTACGACTCGTGCGAGTTGATCTGCCAGACGTCGACGCCGGTGACCCGGGCCGCCAGCGACGGCGAGGCGACCGCGTGGTCCAGCGACCCGGACTCGCCCCCGAAGACGTAGCTGTGCTTGCCGGTGTCGTTGAGGTCGACGTACGCGGAGTCGTAGAGGACCCGCATCGGGTCCTCCTGGGTGTACGCGTTGAAGTCGCCGAGCAGTAGCACGTCGTCGCTGCCGCTGTCCGTCTTCAACTGCTCGACGAAGGTGACCAGCGAGCGTGCCTGGCGTACCCGGTCGCCGTTGAACGCGCCCTGTCCGTCACCGCTGTCGGCGTTGTCGCCGGTCGCGGCGTCGGAGGTGCTCTTCGACTTGAGATGGTTGGCCACCACGGTGAAGGTGACCGGGCCGGCGGTGAAGCTCTGCGCGATCGGCTCCCGGGCGTTGGACCACACCGTCTCGTCGTTGATCGTCCGGGACGGGCCCTTCGGCTGCACCCTGGCCGGCTTGAAGATGATCGCCGTGGTGATGAAGTCCTGCTGCGTCGCGGCCGGCAGGTCGGCCGGGGTGCGGACGTAGTCCCAGGTGCCCGCGCCGTCGGCCGTGTTCAGCGCGGCGACGAGTCGCTGAAGCGCCTGCTGCGGATCGGCGGCGTTGAACCGGACCGAATTCTCGATCTCCTCCAGGGCGACCACGTCGGCGTCGAGCGCGCTGATCGCCGAAACGATCTTCGCCTCCTGCTTGGCGAGCCCGGCCTCGTCCGGCGCGCCCCGGGCGTCGCCGCCGAAGTGGACAAAGTAGTTCAGCACGTTGAAGCTGGCCAGCCGCAGGTCGCCACCGACGTTCTCCGGAGCGGCCGTACGCGGGTTGGTCACCTTGAACGTGGTCCGACCGGCCGGCGGGGTGTCCGCGCTGACCGGGGTGGTCGGCTGGAGCCGCCACTCGTTGAAGCCGTACGACAGCACGGTCGGGCCGAACGCCTCGACGCTGTCGCCGACCCGGAGCGGGTTCGTCTTCGACAGGTACGGCGGCAGCAGCCCGGCGTCCGCCAGGTTGGTGGTCCGGCCGTCGTCGATCAGGAGCCGGCCCAGTTTGTTGCCGGCCGCTGCCTGGCGGGCGGCGTCGGAGCCGGGCCGGGCGATGTCGGTCGGGATGACCGCGGCGCGGTCTCCGGCGGCGAGCACCACCTCGCCGTACCGGTTGGTGTTGTACACCTCGGAGACGGTGTACTGGCCGACCGGTGCGACCAGCATCGACTCGACCGATTCCCGGGCGGCCGGGTCCAGCGGCAGGCCGAGCGCGACCGGTGCCGGCAGCGCGACCCCCTCCGCGCAGACCTGTACGTCGGTCCGGGTGCCGATGCTGACCTGGGTCAGTCCGTTGAACTCGCTCGCGGTGCCGCTGACCCGGATCCGGTCGCCGACGGCGACACCCGGGTGGTTGGCGGTGTTGGTGGTCAGGTAGACGAAGACGCCGTCCGAGGCGGTGCCGGCGACCGGCGACCGCCCGCCGCTGCCGGCGGTCTGCAGGTAGATGCCGTTGTACCCGCCGGTCCGGTGGTCCGCGGTGACGACGCCCTCGATCGTGACCCGGGTGCCGGCCAGCGGGGTCGCGTCGCCGGTCCCCTGGACCTGGGCGATGGTGTGGCTGACCGGGGTGTCGCAGCCGACCGGTTCCGGGTCGGGGTCCGGGTCTCCGCCGGTGTTACGGGTGCCGAAGCTGTGTGCTGCCGGTGCCCGCCAGTCACCGTCGACGCGCTGGAGCGACTGTCCTACCGGGGTACTGCTGCCTTCCGCGACCGCGATGTCGGTGGCGGCCAGTCCGCCCGCCGGTCCGCCGGCCCCGGTCATGCCGCCCTCGTAGCTGAGGAACTCGGCGACGGCGCCGTCGGGGGCGACGAGCGCGACCGCGTCGGGCGAGCCGTTCTGGATGCCGTCCGTCGGATACGTCGCGACGACCACACCTGCCGCCGGCACGGCACCGGTCAGCGTCCTCGTGCCGTACGCCGCACCGTTGTTTCCGTTGTAGAGGACGAGCTGCCACCCGGAGAGGTCGGTTCCGGCCGGAGCCTCGACCTCGATGGCCTCGCCGGTGTCGGTGCCGACGTTGTCGTAGTGAATTTCGCTGATGAAGCGCGTCGCCGCGGGTTCTGCGGCGAACGCCGCGACCCCACTGGTCACACCGAGCGCACCACTGGTGAGAAGTACGCCCAGCGCCTTGAGCGAGCGTCCGTGTCTGTTCCGGCGCATCAAGTTGCCTCCGATAGGGGGTAGACGCTCGGAGCATATGCGGGGGCAGTGGCCAATCGAGAGCTGCCAGGTGTACGGAACACCATGGATGTTCGGCTGTAACACGCCGAAGTTCGGACTATTCGGTGTTATCGACCGGTTGCCGGCGCGTGGTCGGCGGCACCGTACCGAGCTGTCGCCAGGTGACCAGGTCGGACCTGAGGCGAGGATGATTCGGCAACCGGCCATTTCCGGGAGGGCCGCGGCCCGTTCGGGCCGAGTTTTGGCTACCGTAGTCGTCCAGGTCTTGCCGGGCGGGCCACATCCACGCCCGCCGTATCGCCCTGATCGAGGTGTCCGTGAGTCAGTACGGCGAGAACAGATTGCCCGCCGACGAGCAGCCGACGGTCCAGATGGCCGCCGTCTCGGTATCCGCCGAGGAACGGCCGACCATCCAGATCGCCGCCGTGACCCTGCCGGCCGAGCAGCGGTCCGGCCACACCCGGCCTGGTCCGCCGGCTGCCGGCGGGTGGGGAAACCCGGGCACCGACGCGGGAGAGTCCAGCGCACCGCCGCCAGCGGCGCGTCGAGGGCTGCGCCGGACACTGCTCGCGGTCGGCACCGCCGCCGCCGTACTCGTCGTCGGAGGCACCGCGGCCGGTGGCTACGCGTACGCCGGCGAGGTGCCCCGGGGCACCAGCGTGCTCGGCGTCGACCTGGGCGGCAAGAGTCGGTCCGAGGCCGTTTCGACCCTCCGTGCCGACCTGGACCGCCGGGCGAGCACGTTCACCACACCGGTGCCGGTACGGATCGGTGACCGGACCGGTGAGATCTCCCCTGCCGCCGTCGGGCTGGCGGTCGACGTGGAGGCGACCGTGGAGGCGGCCGCCGCGCACCGACCCGGGCCGGTGAGCCTGCTGTTCGGCTCCCGGGCCGCCACCCCGGTCGTCGCCGTCGACGTCGAGAAACTCGACACCGAACTACGCAGGATCATCGGCAGGACCGGTCCGCAGATGACGCTGCCGGCGATCACCTTCACCGGCACCACCCCGAAGCCGGTGTACCCGAAGCCGAGCAAGGGCATCCGGCCCGACGATTCGGCCAAGGCGGTCCGGGACGGCTGGCTGCGGGGGCAGCCGGTGGTGGTGCCACTGGTCGAGACCCATCCGGTGACCACCACCGAGGAGGTCGATCGGCTGATCACCGAGCTGGCCAGGCCTGCGGTCGCCACCCCGGTGTCGGTGAACACCGACCGGGGCGCCTTCACGATTCCGCCGGCCGCGATCGCGAAGAGTCTCGTCCTCAGCGCCGACAAGACCGGCAAGATCGAGCCCCGGGTGGACGAGAAGAAGCTGCGCGCCGCGTTGACCAGCCAGCTCGGCAAGGTCGAGGTGAAGGCGAAGGACGCCAGCATGTCGATCCAGGGCAACAAGCCCAAGATGGTCGCCGGCGCCGGTGGGCAGCAGGTGGACGTCGCCACGCTGGCCCGCGACCTGCTGCCGGTGCTGTCGAAGACCGACGGCCGCCAGGTCACGGCGAAGCTCAAGGCGGTGCAGCCGAAGGTCAGCACCGAGGACCTGACCAAGATGGGCATCAAGGAGCGGGTCTCCACCTTCACCACCAACTTCACCGGCGGACTCAGCTCCTCCCGCAGCCAGAACATCGTGACGATCGCGAGGGACGTGGACGGCACGCTGGTGAAGCCGGGCGAGACCTTCTCGCTCAACGGCCACACCGGCGAGCGCGGCTACGCTCAGGGCTACCGCGACGCACCGGTCATCCTGGACGGCAAGCTCGTGCCGGGAGTCGGTGGCGGGACGTCGCAGTTCACCACGACGCTGTTCAACGCGACGTACTACGCCGGGCTGGAGGACGTGGAGCACAAGCCGCACTCCTACTGGTTCAGCCGCTACCCGGCGGTGATCGAGTCGACCATCTTCTGGCCGAGCCTGGACTTCAAGTTCCGCAACGACACCCCGCACGGCGTACTGATCGACACCTCGCACACGTCGAGTTCGATCACCGTGTCGATCTGGAGCACGAAGGTGTACGACAAGGTGAGCACCGAGTACAGCCCCCGGCGGAACATCACCAAACCGAAGGTGATCAAGCTCGCGCCCGGGCCGTCCTGCATCCCCACCAACGGGATCGACGGTTTCACCCAGGACGCGTTCCGGGTGTTCCGCAAGGACGGCAAGGTGCTCAAGCGGGAGAAGTTCACCTGGAAGTACCTCGCCGAACCCCGCTACAGCTGCGGCTGACCGGCGCACCTTCCGTGGTATGACACATCCGGGATGCCATCGACACATTGCGATATGGCGATCCGGGTCTCTACGCTGCCGACATCGTGATCTGAGCGCGCCCACAAGGCGTGCCGTCGATGCTCGGAGAGGACCCACATGGCTCGTTGGCGCATCCTCACCCGCCTGGCCGCCGTCGCGTTCACCGCGGCGACGGTCGGCGGCGTCACCCTGGCCGCACCGGCCAGCGCCGCACCGGAGAACAGCGACGTCACACCGTTCGTCGTCGGCGGCACCCCTGTCGCCCAGGGCGAGTTCCCGTTCATGGTGCGACTGTCGATGGGCTGCGGCGGCGCGCTCTACAGCCCCCGCCTGGTCCTCACCGCCGCGCACTGCGTCGGGCGTACCGGTACCAACACCAGCATCACCGCCACGCTCGGCGTGGTGGATCTGCAGTCGTCGAGCCGGATCCAGATCCGGTCCAACTACGTCTACCGGGCACCGGGGTACAACGGCTACGGCGACGACTGGGCACTGATCCGGCTGGCGAGCGCGGCCACCGGGCTCAGCACCCTGCCGATCGCGACCAGCACCGCGTACGACAGCGGCACCTTCACCATCGCCGGCTGGGGCGCGAACCGGGAGGGTGGCGCCCAACAGCGCTACATGCTGAAGGCGAGCGTGCCGTTCGTCAGCGACTCGGTGTGCAACGGACCGTCCTCGTACGACGGTGACGTCATTCCCGCGGAGGAGATCTGCGCCGGCCCGCTGTCCGGGGGCACCGACACCTGCCAGGGCGACTCGGGCGGCCCGATGTTCCGGCAGGGCGGCAGCGGCCTCGTCCAGGTCGGCATCGTCAGTTGGGGCAACGGTTGCGCCCGGGCCAACTACCCTGGCGTCTACACCCAGGTCAGCTACTTCTCGTCGGCGATCAGCTCGGCCGCCGCGAGTCTGGGTGGCTGAACCCGACCGGGTCGTGGTCGGGGCCGTGGGAACCGACCATCCATCCGGAAGGACACGGGTTGAGCCACGATCGGTAGTAGAAACAGCGACCGTAGGCAGTAAGAGTTTTCGTAGGGCAGTGGGAGTTTGCAGGGCGGTATAAACAATGTGGGGCCACCCCGAAGGGTGGCCCCACATTATGAAGATGTCCGGCGGCGTCTTACTCTCCCACACCCTCCCGAGTGCAGTACCATCAGCGCTGGAGGGCTTAGCTTCCGGGTTCGGAATGTTACCGGGCGTTTCCCCTCCGCCATAACCGCCGTAACTC
>NZ_JADPUN010000121.1 GCF_015690345.1 Plantactinospora alkalitolerans
CCTTCACCCTCGGCGCCGCGCGGCGATCGGCCGCGCCGCGCGCGATGGCCTTCGCCGGTCTCGGCGCGGCCGAGGTGCTGCGCCGACAGCCGGACAACGCCGCCGCGGCCGACCTGCTGGTCGACGCCGCCATCGCCGTCGGGGCCCCGGCAGACGGTCCGGACTGGCCGTGGCCGCACCAGCGGCTGACCTACGCCAACGCCGCTCTCGCCGAGGTCGTCATCGCCGCCGGCCACCTGCGCGACGACGGCCGACTGCTTGCCGACGGGCTGCGGATGCTGTCCTGGCTGCGCGACATCCAGCTCGTCGACGGCGTGCTGTCGGTCATCCCGGCCGGCGGCTGGCAGCGCCATGCCCCGCGAACCCGTCACGACCAGCAACCGATCGAGGTTGCCGCTCTCGCCGACGCGTGCGCCACCGCCGCCGCCGTCACGGGCGATCCCGCCTGGGGTATCGGGGTACGTCAGGCTGCCGGCTGGTTCCTCGGCGACAACGACAGCGGCACGACGATGTGGGATCCCGCGACCGGCGGCGGCTACGACGGCCTGACCCCCTCCGGCGCCAATCTCAACCAGGGTGCCGAGTCGACCCTCGCCCTGATCTCCACGCTCCAGCAGGCCCGGCAATGGTCATGATCGGACCGGACCTGGCCACCCGGCTGGACCTCGCTCTGACGCCCGATCCCCAGCGGGTCATCGTGAAACTCTTCGTCCCGGGCGAGGACGCCGCCCTGGTACGCACCCGCGCCTCCGCGATCATCGAACGCATCGCGAATCTCGACGCCGACGAGGCCGGCGAGCTGCTCCGGCAGACCCTGGACCGGTTCGGCGGTCGCCATCACGACCTCGAAGCAACCTTTCGGCACCACTACGCCCTGGTCCAACACCGGGTCACCCAGACCGACGAACTGTCACCCACGGTCCGCCTGCTCGTCGGCGCCTACTTCAGCCACGAGTACGCCGTGGAGGCCGCCGCCCTGTGCAACCCGTCCATGGTGCCGCACCCCGATCAGTCCGACCTGGGCTCCGGCCAGCTACGGGTAGCGGTCAGCCTGCGCCAGATCGGGGAGGGACACCTGTCCTCGATCGGCTTCGCCGCCGCAGAACTCGGACCCGACAACCACCTCACCGTTCGTGACCGGTCCGGACCGTTGAACACCGGCCATCGGGTGAGCGCCTGGCACCGTCGAGACCTGCTCGCCGCGGGACTCGCCGAGGAGGGCTGGGACAACGAGGTCTCCGCCACCGTGCTGGGATCCCTGCCCGAGCGTTTCGACGACGACACCTTCGAGCGGGCCCTGGGCGGCCTCCCCGCCGACCTCCTCACCCGTACCACCACCGGGCGCACCCTGGAACAACTGCGCCGTACGACCGCCGCCAGCTACGCCGTGACCTTCCCGGCCGACATCCCACTCCAGCAGAGGGTCCTGTGGCCGGCCACCGCTGCCGAGAGCAACGGCATGGAGGACGCCCGCTTCGTCAGACTCACCGGCGACGGCGGCGACTCGGCCTACCTGGCGACCTACACCGCCTACGACGGTCGGCGGATCGCCGCCCGGATGCTCAGCAGCGACGACCTCCGCCACTTCCAGGTGTCCCCGATGCGCGGCCCGGCCGTCCGGAACAAGGGGCTCGCGCTCTTTCCGCGTCCGGTGGGTGGCCAGCACCTCGCGCTGTGCCGTTCCGACGGCGAGACCATCGGCCTGACCATCCGGGATCACGACAACCGGTGGCAACCCCCGGTACCGCTGCACGCCCCGCACCGGGGCTGGGAACTGATCCAGGTCGGCAACTGCGGATCGCCCATCGAGACCGGAGCCGGTTGGCTCGTGCTCACCCACGGGGTCGGTCCGATGCGTCGCTACGCCATCGGCGCCCTGCTCCTCGACCTGCACCGGCCCGACCGCGTCATCGCCGAACTGCCCGGCGTGCTGCTTGCTCCCGACGACACCGAACAGGACGGGTACGTGCCCAACGTCGTGTACTCGTGCGGCGGGCTGTTGCACGCCGGCACCCTGTGGCTGCCGTACGGAGTCAACGACACCCGGGTCCGATTCGCCTCCGTACCCCTCGCCACGGTCCTGGCGGCGATGGACGACGTCTCCGCACGGTAGCTCCGCACGGCTACCCGCAGCTGGCCGGCACATTCGGTGCTGACAGCGGCTCGCATCAGGTGGCGATGTCCGGGTACGGCAGGTCGAAGTGGGCGAGCCGCACCGCGTACTGCTTCTGGAAGCCGAGCGGTTCGGCGTGGTCCCGCTCGAACATCGCGATGAAGAGGGTCAGGGTGAGGAACGGATGCGCGCCGAGCGAGAAGAGCGCGACGTGGTCATGGTTGGCCAGCGCCTCCCGCTCGGCGTCGGTGAAGCGCAGCCAGGTGCTCGCCTCGCCGGTGTGGCAGTTGAGCACCGCGTTGGCGCGTTCCGCCTCCCACCAGGCGACGGTGCCGCGCGGATCGTCCCGGTAGCGTTCGACCAGTTCGGCGTCGCGGTCGACGGTGTAGAGGAACTTGTTCAGCAGATACCTGCTCATGCTGTCGGGGCTCCGTTCGGGTACCAGGTGAAGTAGGCCTCCATGGTGTGGAACAGGTCGAGGGTGTCCACGTGGTCGGCCCTGGCGCCGGCGCCGGCGACGCCCATCATCAACATGAAGTCCATGAAGCCGTGGGTGGCGTTGCCGGGGGCGTGCAGGCTGTCCAGCGTCACCTCGGCCAGGCAGCCGTCGAGGTCGCCGTTGGCGATCCATTCCACCGCCCGCCGGTCGAACTCGGGATCCGGGCCGTGCGGGCCGAACTGGCGGGGCCCGCCCAGCTCCAGCGACAGGTGTCCGGTGCCGACGATGGCCACCCGCAGGTCACTCGGCCAGGACTCGACCAGTTCCCGGATCGTCCGGCCGAGCTGTACGAAGCGTTTCGGCTGCGGCAGCGGCGGCGCGAAGATGTTGGTGTAGATCGGCACGATCGGCAGGTCGGCCTCGGGGCGCAGGGTGATGATCGGGCAGGTGATGCTGTGGTCGATCCGCAGTTCGTTGCTGAACGCGAGATCGAACCCGGCGTCGAGGCCCTCGCGCAGCAGGTGCCCGGACAGGTCCTCCTGGCCGCGCAGCAGCATCCTCGGCAGGCCGAACTCGCGTTCCTCGTTGTACCAGTTCGCGTCGTAGAACGGGGCTTTCCCGATCAGGAACTGCGGCATGTTGTCCAGCCACAGTTGGTGGAAGTGGTCGGATCCGACCATCACCAGCACGTCCGGGTCGGCCCGGGTGAGTGTCTCCCGGAAGGTCAGGATCTTGCGTACCCACTCGTCCGCGAACGGCGGGCGGTCCTCGCCGGTCGCGGTGCTCGCCCGGTAGTAGAAGGGGTGGTGGGTGGAGGCGATGACCGCGACGACGGTGGCCACGGCGGCTCCTTTCTCGGCGGGGTCGGAAGATCAAGCACCATCCGGCGGTACGTAGCGCGCGTTGCGGTCGACGGTCAGGTACACGTCCATCCCGATCGGGTTGCGGCGTTCCTCGGCCAGGTGCCCCAGCAGCCCCGCGGCCCGGGCCAGCAGCGCGAACCCGCGCAGCAGTTCCACCGGAAGCCCGAGGTCGGCCAGTGCGGCCCCGCACACCCCGGCCCCGTTGAGTGGCAGGGTACGGCCCAGGATCGCCGGATGGACCCGGCCGATCGCCTCGAACAGCCGCAGGTGCGGGCCGCGCAGCCCCTCCTCGTCGGCGATCCGGATCAGCACCGGGGTACGCGGGTCCCCGACCTTGTGCACGGGGTGCCCGAGGCCGGGGATCAGCCGCCGGTCGGCGCGGGCCGTCGTGACCAGCGCCGAGGCGACCTCGTCCCAGCCCGCGTCGTCGGTGGGCTGTCCGGTCAGTTCCGCGATGGCGTCGGCGAGGAACCGGCCGCAGTCCTCGGTGACGCCCAGGAAGCGGGAGCCGCCACCGAGCAGCCCGGCGGCGAGCGCACCCTGGAGCGACTCGGGGGCGCTCAGGTAGGTCAGCCGGGCGGCGATCGCCGTCGGGGTGAAGCCGTGGTCGGCCAGGGCGACGAGCACGGTCTCGAAGACCCGTACCTCGCCCGGCGTCGGTCGGCGCCCGGCGACCAGCCAGTACGCCAGTTCGCCGAAGCCCACCCGGCCCATCAGGTCGGCGGCGAGATCCTGACCGAGCAGTCGGATCTGGTCCGGATCGGACGTGCCGATCGCGGTCGGAAAGCTCAGTTCCCGGTCAGCCACTTGCGGATCTCCTCGCCGTGTTCGTCCAGTCCCGGCGGTGGCAACTCGTAGCGGGCCGGGGTCGCCGAGAAGGTGATCGGATTGCGCACGCCCGGCACGGCCGAGGCACCCTCTCCGACCGTCACCACCGGGTCCAGTCCCAGTTCCTCGGCCAGCGCCACGCCGCCGTCGATGGTGTTGATCGGGGCGCACGGGACGCCGGCGGCCAGCAGGTCCCGGAACCACTCGTCCCTGGTCCTGGTACGCAGCCGGTCGACCAGCAGCGGTCGGAGCTCCTCGCGGTTGGCGGTGCGGTCCTGGTTGCGCCCGAACCGGGGATCGCCCGGGAGTTCCGGCAGCCCGAGCACCTGGCACAGCTTGCGGAACTGCCCGTCGTTGCCGGCGATCACGATCAGTTCGCCGTCGGCGGTCGGCAGCGGCTCGTACGGGAACAGGCTCGGATGCGCATTGCCCATCCGGTACGGCACCACGCCGCCGGCCACGTACCCACTGCTGTGGTTGACGAGTCCGGACAGTGCCGAGGAGAGCAGGTTGACCTCCACGTGCTGTCCCTGACCGCTCGTGGCGCGGTGGTGCAGTGCGGCGAGGATGCCGATGTTCGCGTGCATCCCGGCCATCACGTCGAAGACCGATATCCCGGCCCGGTACGGCGAGCCGTCCGGGTCTCCGGTCAGGCTCATCAGGCCGGAGATGGCCTGCACCATCAGGTCGTAGCCGGGCATCGAGGCTCCGGCGCCGGTACCGAAGCCGCTGATCGAGGTGTAGACGACGCCCGGGTTGCCCGCCGACACCGACCCGTAGTCGAGCCCGAACCGGTGCAGTCCGCCCGGCTTGAAATTCTCGATCAGCACGTCGGCGCGGGCGGCCAGTTCGCGGGCGACCCTCAGGTCCGCGGCCTCGCGCAGGTCGAGCGCGATGGAGCGCTTGTTGCGGTTGATTCCGAGGTAGTAGGTGGAGACGTCGTCGCGGACCGGCGGCATCCAGGTCCGGGTGTCGTCGCCGGCCGGACCCTCCACTTTGATCACGTCGGCGCCGAGGTCGGCAAGCAGCATCGTGGCGTACGGCCCGGCCAGGATGCGGGAGAAGTCGGCCACCAGTACGCCGCGCAGCGGTCCCGGTGACCGGTCCGGCGCACCGTCGCCATCCCGCCGTTCCGTCGTCATCCGCAACCTCTCGTCCGTATAACGGACAGGCGTCCGCCAGCGCCAGTTTCGGACGTGGCTTCGACCGCTGTCAAGGTCGAGTGTTCCCCGTACCGGGTCCATCCGAGGCGCTGGATAGGGCGGCGCGCGGTCGGACCGGAGCTGGTCCGGCGCACGCAGTTGAACTGTTGACAAGCCGGATGGTCCGGCTCACAATTTCGCCACTCGAACTTTGACCACTACGCGGACAAGTGTCCGTCGATGGCCCCGGCATCCGGCGGGAAGCTGACCCAGAAGCGGGTGCGGCGGGCGGACCGGCCAGCTCGGTTTCCGGGCCCAGGCCACCGACGAGCGAGGCGAGGAGACGGCATGAGCACTGTCGACAACGGTCCGGCCGTCACGTCGGGCCAGCCGATGATCTTCCGCAACGGCCTGGTCCTGACCATGGACGACGTCCGGACGGTGCTGCCCGGCGCCGACGTGCTCGTGATCGGCGAGCGCATCGCCGAGGTGGGCGTCGGATTGACCGCGCCACCGGACGCCCTGGAGATCGACGCCACCGACGGCATCCTGATGCCAGGGATGATCGACACGCACCGGCACCTGTGGCAGACCGCGATGCGCGGCTACGGCGCCGACTGGACCCTGACCCAGTACTTCGTCTGGTACTACCTCGAATCCGGCAAGCTCTTCCGGCCCGAGGACATCTACGCCGGTAACCTGCTCGGCGCGATCGAGGCGATCGACGCGGGCGTCACCACCACCGTCGACTGGTCGCACGGGCTCCAGACGCCGCAGCACGCGGACGCCGCCGTCGACGCCCTGGAGGCGGTCCCGGGCCGGTTCGTCCTCGCGTACGGCAACATCCAGCAGGGCCCCTGGCAGTGGGCGACCAGCCCAGAGTTTCGCGACTTCGTCCAGCGGCGACTGCACGGCCGCGGCGACATGCTCGGCTTCCAGATGGCCTTCGACGTCACCGGTGATCCCGCCTTCCCGGAGCGGGCGGCGTTCGAGGTGGCCCGCGAACTGGGCGTGCCCGTCACCACCCACGCCGGTGTCTGGGGCGCCACAAACGACGACGGCATCCGACTGATGCACGAGAACGGCTTCATGACGCCGGAAACCGTCTACGTGCACGCGGCCACCCTCACCCGCGACTCGTACCACCGGATCGCCGCCACCGGCGGATCGGTCTCGGTCTCCACCGAGAGCGAGCAGAGCGCAGGGCAGGGCTACCCGCCCACCTGGCAGCTCCGGCACCACGACATCCCGGTCTCGCTCTCCATGGACACCAGCGTCTGGTGGAGCGGAGACCTGTTCAGCGCCATGCGGTCCACCCTCGGTGCGGACCGTTCCCGGGAGCACCTGGAGGCGCACGGCCGGCAGGACACGGTCACCCACTGCCACCTGCGGGCCGAGCAGGTGGTCGAGTGGGCCACCCGGGGCGGCAGCCGCGCGCTCGGACTGGACGACACGGTCGGCAGCCTGACGGTGGGAAAGAAGGCGGACGTCGTACTGATCAAGAACGACGACTCCCCGGTGATGTTCCCGATCCTCCACCCGTACGGCCAGGTGGCCTTCCAGGCGCAGCGCGGCGACGTGCACTCCGTGGTGGTCAACGGCCGGCTGGTCAAGCACGCGCACCGGCTGGTCGGCATCGACCTCGGCAAGGCCCGGCGCGAGGTCGAACGGACCATCGAGTACCTGATCGGTGCGATGGGCGACGAGGCCTGGGCCCGGGGCATGAACCCGGACATCCCAGAGACGAACCTGATGGACAATCCGTACACGTACACCGAGTGGGATGCCGGCTCGGCCCAGTGGAAGCATTGAGCCGACGCGGGTGTGCCCGCGACGGCCCAGGTCGGAGCGGGCCGCATCGTCGGCAGGGGGAGTGGACGGGATGACGCGCGAGGCGGGACCTGACTTCATCGAGGCCCTGGCCCGTGGACTGGACGTACTGCGCTGCTTCCGGGCCGGTCGACCGGTGCTCACGCTCAGTGAGATCGCCGCCGCGACCGGCCTGGCCCGCCCGACCGTCCGGCGGATTCTGCTCACCCTCGACGAACTCGGTTACGTCCGCTCCGCCGATCGGGGCTTCGCGCTCACGCCCCGGGTGCTGGAACTGGGCATGAGCTACATCAACTCGCTGAACATGTGGGAGGTCGCCGAGCCGCACATGCGCCGCCTCGTCGAGGCGACCAACGAGTCGACCTCGATGGCCCAGCTCGACGGCAACGACATCGTCTACGTCGCCCGGGTCGCCGTACCGAAGATCGTCACGCTGGCCGTCACCGTCGGCACGCGGTTCCCGGCACCCGCCACGTCGATGGGCAAGATCCTGCTGGCCGCGCTCGACCAGCCCGAGCTCACCGCCGCGCTGGCCGAGCCGACCCGATCTGGTATCACCCCGTGGTGGCAGCCGGAACGCGACGAGCTCGACCGGACGCTGCGCGAGGTCCGGGCCCGGGGATGGGCCCTGGCCGACCAGGACCTCGCGCCCGGCATCCGGTCGATCGCGACCGGGGTACGCAACGGGGACGGCAAGGTCGTCGCCGCGGTCAACGTGACTGTGCACGCGGCGGAGACCAGCGTGGAGCAGTTGACCGAGGAACATCTGCCCCGGCTGCTCCGTACCGCCGCCGACATCAGTCGGGACTGGGCGCTGCTGGACACCCTGCCGATCACCGTGCACGATCCGCGCCGTGGCATCGTGCCGCTCGGCGTACGCCTGCCGTAGCCGAGGTCGGCAGCGCGTCGACGGCCGCCCGGGGGTGGGTCCGAGGCTGTTCCGGTCCGCTTCCGCCGCCGCGCCGGCCCCGTTCGGCGCATGTCGATGTGCGCTCGCCGCTGGAGTTCGACACCTCGCCGTCGGAGTGCGCGATCGGGGTATCCAATCGACATAGGTGAATCTAAGAGCGGCTGGGAGTGACCCATGACCTCACGTATTCGGCAGTGTGCCGGGGTGCTGTTGACGGCGCTGCTGGTGACAGTGGCCATCCTGACCCACACGAGCACGCGGGTGGAGGCGGCCGCCGGAGTGCGGGTGATGCCGCTCGGCGACTCGATCACGGACGGTTTCAACGTACCCGGCGGCTACCGGATCGACCTCTGGCAGAAGGTGGTCGCCGGGGGCTACACGGTCGACTTCGTCGGCTCCCTGGCGAACGGGCCGGCCAGCCTCGGTGACCGGAACCACGAGGGACACTCCGGCTGGCGGATCGACCAGCTCGACGCCAACATCGTCGGCTGGCTTCGTACCTACACGCCTCGCACGATCCTGCTGCACATCGGCACCAACGACATCAACCAGAACCGCGACCTGCCGAATGCCCCGAACCGGCTCGCCGCGCTGATCGACCGGATCATCACCACGGCGCCGGACACCAAGGTCTTCGTGGCCACGATCGTTCCGGCCGGATCCGCGAACACCAACGCCCAGGTGCGGAGCTTCAACGCGGCCATACCGCAGATCGTCCAGACCCGGGCGAATGCCGGCCGTCCGGTGTACCTGGTCGACATGTACAACGCGCTCACCACCGCCGACCTGGCCGACGGTGTACATCCGAACGCGACCGGATACAGCAAGATGGCCACCACCTGGTACAACGCCCTTCGGGCCGTGCCGGGCAGCCTGACCGAGGGCAGTACGCCGACCCCCACGGCCACGGCTCCCACGACCGCGCCCCCCACGACCGCGCCCCCGACGTCACCGCCGACGGGTGGCCCCACGACTCCGCCGACCACTCCACCGGCTGGCGTCGGCTGCTCCGCCTCGGCCTCCCTCAACTCCTGGAACGGTGGCTTCGTGGCCACGGTGCGCGTCACGGCCGGCTCCTCCGGCACCAACGGCTGGACGGTCGGCATGACACTGCCGTCCGGCGCCACGATCACGAATGTCTGGAACAGCCAACGCAGCGGCAACAGCGGCGCGGTCCAGTTCACGAATGTGAGCTACAACGGCCGGATCGCCTCCGGACAGTCGACCGAGTTCGGATTCCAGGGCACCGGAAGCGGAGCGGGCACGACACCCACCTGTACCGCGAGCTGACTCCGACCGGTACGTGTCGTCCGGCGCCTATTCGGTGAATCCCAGCGGTCGCGTGACCGTGCCACGACTTCACGGATGTATCGGAGAAAGCCATGACGGCAGTTGATCCGATCCGGTCAGCCCATAACCAGGGCTGGACCATCCGCGACCATCCGCGCCACTCGTCCGGGTCGACGGCTGCGCGCCGGCCCGGACGTCGCGCCGATCCCGATTTCTACCCGTACTTCGCCGCGTCGAGTTCCACGCCGTGTCCGACCTGCACGTGACGGCACCCCGAGAAGCTCAGCGACCGGCCTTCGCGTGGTATTCGTCGACGATCTCCTGCGGGATGCGGCCCCGATCCGAAATCTCCCGGCCCTCCTTCTTGGCCCAGGCCCGGATCGCCTTGTTCTGCTCGCGATCGGCGGTCGCGCTACCCCTGCCACGTGCGGCACGGCCACCGACGACCACCGCACCCCTGCCGATCTTCTGGCCCGAGGCGGCGTACGGGGCAAATAGGTCCCGCAGCTTTCCAGCGTTTTTCTTGGAGAGGTCGATCTCGTACTGCACTCCGTCGAGCGAGAACTTGACGGTTTCGTCGGCGTCTCCGCCGTCCAGGTCGTCGACCAGCTTGTGAATGACTTGTTTGGCCACTGTGGCGTTCCCTTCGAGTGGTCGTTCCTGTAACAAAAACACAGTAGCGCGTCGGATGCCCGCCATGCCAAGTGGACGCCCCGTACGGAGCAAGGTTGATCGGTGACTCAGCGTTGACCAACGGGTACAGGATTGATTCGCACTGGATACCGATCACCGTCGGAGGCGGGCCTGTTCTAATCGTGACCTCCGCGCTCCCGACTGGGGCGGGCGTGGTCGATTCCCGCGTCGACCGGTCGGAACAATCCGCCCGCTGATGTCGACGCCCGGCTCTCCGCCGTCGCCGCCGAGATGTCCCGCTCCTTCCGGCGCACATCGGACGGCAGGGCCACTGTGGGCGGTACGAGGACCGCCAACTCGACGACCCGGCAGACGCTGATGTAACCATCGCAGCCCGCCAATGGTCGACTTGATGGGAGGCATGTCAGACGGCATTGGAGAAGCTGGTGATTTCCTCCCTGCCAGCGACGCTGGTGGTATGCCGTACGCGTGTTCGATGTATACCAGGAGGGACGTTGAGTATGGTGGCACGCCGCAGGTCAGTGGGGTCCATCCTCGGGCCGTCCCGGCTCCGTCGGGCGGCTCGGGACGGAGTCCGGATTTCCTCCCGGTCCGAGGGCCGGGGCGTTCTCCGGAGGAGTTGGTGACGGATCTGCGCGTCCGGCCGGACGGGAGGCAATCCTGTTGACCGGATCCGATGCGCATACGGAGTTCGCCGAGTTCGTACGAGCCTGCTACCGCGGCTGGTACGCCACGGCGAGCGGCTCACCGGCGACCACGGACACGGCGAGGATCTCGCCCAGGAGGCACTGGTCAAGACCTACCGTGCCTGGCTGCGGTTGCATCCCGACGGTGACGCCGAGGCGTACACCAAGAAGGTGATGACGCGGGCCGCCTGGCGCACCGGACGCCAGCGATGGCGTCGGGAGATCCCGACCGATGTGCTACCGGACGGGCGGGCCGACGACCCGTACGAGCCACGCGACCTCGCCCGGCTGGTCCGCGCCACGCTGCGCGCGCTGCCGGCGCAACAACGGGCGGTACTGCTCCTCAGGTTCTGGGCCGGACTCACCGAGCAGGAGGTGTCGACGGTCCTGGGCTGCCGCGTCGGCACGGTGAAGAGCCGGGCACACCGGGCCTTCACCGCGCTACGCCGCCCGCTCGCCGACGCACTGGCTCCGGCCGCCCCGGCCCACACCAGACCATCGACGTAGACACTTCAACCAGATCTACCGTCCTTCCTCGACCGACGACCGGTTTCCGGCGCAGATGAAGCGGATGGAACCGTTCGACGTACGTGAGTGCTTGGTAGCGGTATGAGGATCCTGTGGGAGGACAAATGCTGAGGACACTCGCCCGGTGGGGCGGCGGTGCCGCCGTCGTCGCTCTTGTCGTGTCGTCCGTGGGGCCGGCGGCGTCGTCCGCCTGGGCCACCGCGCCGAACGCGGGCCCGGAGGTGGTCCGCACGCCGCAGCGCCCGGGAGAGCCCGCCCGGTCCGTCACGTTGATCACGGGCGATCGGGTCACGGTACGTGCTGACGGGGTGGCGTCGTTCGAGCCGGGCGCGGGCCGGGACGGCATTCCGGCGGTGACCCGACGACTCGACGGTCGACTGCGCGTCACGCCGGTGGACGCGCTTCCGCTGGTCGAGCAGGGACGGCTCGACGCCCGGCTCTTCGACGTGACCACGCTTATCGAGTTCGGCTACGACGACCGCCGTGGTGATCTGCCGTTGATCGTCACGACCGCCGGCAACCGGTCGGCGGCCCGGGGCACGGTGACCGCGCGGGGTGCCAAGGTGGTCCGGGATCTACCGTCGGTGGGTGGCATGGCGGTGCGGGCGGCCAAGTCGACGCTGACCGACTTCTGGCAGGGCATAGCCGGTGGTGCCACCGCCAAGGGCCTGCGCGGCGGCGTCTCGAAGGTCTGGCTCGACGGGCTGCGCAAGCCGACGCTCGAGCGGAGCGTGCCGCAGATCGGGGCGCCGGCGGCCTGGCAGGCGGGGCTGGACGGCGCGGGCGTCACGGTGGCGGTGCTGGACACCGGGGTGGACGCCGATCATCCGGACCTGGCCGGGCAGGTGACCGGGACGGCCAACTTCACCGACGAGGACGCACGGGACGTGGTGGGGCACGGTACGCACGTGGCGTCGACCATCGCGGGTACCGGTGCCGCCTCGGACGGTCGGAACAAGGGGGTGGCACCTGGGGCGCGGCTGCTGTCCGGCAAGGTCTGCGGCGCGCGCGGGTGTCCTGACTCGTCGATCCTGGCCGGAATGCAGTGGGCGGCCGAGCGGGGTGCCGCGGTCGTCAACCTGAGCCTCGGCAGCGGGGACACTCCGGAGGTGGATCCGATAGAGCAGGCCGTACAGACCCTCACCGAGCAGCACGGCACGCTTTTCGTCGTCGCGGCGGGGAATTCCGGTAGGGCGGGCACCATCGGGTCTCCGGCGAGCGCCGATTCCGCGCTCGCGGTCGGTGCTGTGGACCGGTCCGACGAGCTGGCCGACTTCTCCAGTCGCGGGCCGCGTGCGGGTGACTCGGGGCCGAAGCCGGACATCACCGCGCCAGGGGTGGAGATCGTGGCGGCGAGCAGTTCGGACGGCCCGCTGCCGGAGGAGCCGTACCTGACGGCGTCGGGTACCTCGATGGCGACGCCGCACGTGGCCGGCGCCGCGGCGATCCTGGCGCAACAGCATCCGGGGTGGAAGGCCGCCGCGCTCAAGTCGACCCTGATGGCTGCCGCCGTACCCCATCCGGACCTGGACATGTTCGCCCAGGGTGCCGGCCGGGTGGACGTGGCCCGGGCGATCGGGCAGACGCTCGCCACCGATCCGCCGAGCGTTGGGTTCGGCCGGCGGGAGTGGCCGCACCACGACGACGTACCGGTGTCGAAGCCGGTGACGTACCGCAACAGCGGTACGGCCCCGGTGACCCTGGCCGTCTCGGTGCAGGCGTCGGGACCGGACGGTACGGCGGCACCGGCCGGACTCTTCACGGTGAGCGCGTCGACGGTGACGGTGCCGGCCGGCGGGACCGCCGAGGTGACCGTCACCGCGGACACCCGGGTCGGTGTGGCCGAGGGCGCCTACACGGGTCGGGTCGTCGCCATCTCGGGAGACCTGGTGCTGCGTACGCCGATCACAGTGGACCGGGAGGCGGAAGTCTACGACCTCACGATCTCGTACGTGAACCGGGCCGGTGCGGCGATCGAGAACTGCTCCGAACTGGTCCGCCTCGGTGGATCGGGGCTGACTTCCGACGACGTCATACGCCCCGTGTGCGGCACGGTCCGGCTACCTGCGGGCCGGTATGCGCTTTTCACCAGGATCAAGGAGGAGTCAGGCGAGGGTGTGAGCAGCCTGCTGACCCAGCCGGTCGTGGAGGTGAACAGGCCGACCACGGTGACCGTGGACGCGCGTAAGGCGAAGCCGGTGTCGGTCACCGTGCCCCGGGCGGACGCGACCCAGGTCTTTGCTGATCTTGCGGTGAATCTACAGGTCGGGGTAAGTTCCTACGGTTACGGTGTATTAGGCGACGATTTTGCCGGAATGCACCTGGGGCGGGTCGACGACGGTGGTCCGGTGGAGGGGTTCTCCGCGGGCGTGACCGGCACCTGGGCGAGGGTGGATCCGGAAATCGGCGTCCACAACAGCCCGTTCGTCTACAACCTGGCCTGGTCGGTGCCGGCCGACCAACTCGACGGCTTCACCCGGCAGACTCGTGACCGGGACCTGGCCACCGTTCACGCCCGGTACGCCCGTAACGTGCCCGGCAGCTTCGAGGTCAACAACCCGGCCATCTTCCCAGGTAACAGCGGGGCGTTTGTCATTCCGCTCACGTTCGACTCGCCGTTCGAAGGGACCGAGTACTTCAACGCCGACCCCGACGTGCGGTGGGCGCGCCTTCTGTTCGAGCAGGACGCATCGGGCCGGCTGTCGACAGTTTTGGGCTTCATTCCCCTGACGTACCGGGCCGGCACGGTCACCCGTGACCAGTGGAACCAGGCGGTGTTCGGCGCGAGCCTGGAGGCTCCGGTCTATCCGGAGGACTACGTCTCCCGGGTCGGCGACGAGATCTTCGTGAACATTCCGCTCTTCGCCGACGGCGCCGGTCGACAGGTCTCCTCGTTCGACGCGGTCGAGAAGATGGTCCTGTACCGGGACGGTGTCAAGGTCGGGGAGTCGGACGGACTCTGGAAGACCTTCGAGGTTCCCGCGGCAGCGGCGGACTACCGGCTGGAGGTCACCGGAACCCGTGGACATCCCGTCGCCCTCTCCACCCGGGTGGAGGCGGCCTGGACCTTCCGGTCGGGGCACGTGGCGGGGGAGAACTTGGTGCGGTTGCCGCTGTCCGGAATCCGGTTCAGCCCGGCGCTGGACCAGCTCAACACGGCGCCGGCCGGTCAGTCGTTCCTCATCCCGGTGTCGGTGCGACCGCAGCCGGGAACGACCGGCGGCGGCGTCCGCTCCGTCGGCGTCGACGTCTCCTACGACGACGGCGCCACCTGGCAGAAGGCCACCGTCGTCGCAGTCAACGGCGTCGGCACCGTGCACGTCAAGCATCCGAAGAAGAGCGGCTTCGTCTCACTCCGGGCCACCGCGACGGACCGGTCCGGCAACACGGTACGACAGACGGTGATCCGCGCCTACGAGATCAGGTAGCGCTCCGCCTGCCCTGAAGGATCAGCGGCCCTTCGAGATCACGTCTGGTGCCGAACCAGGAGTGGTCGAGAAGGGCCGCTGATCCGTCCTCGAGGCGACCCCGCCCCCGGCCGCCCGCAGTGCGGCGTTGCGCACCCCGCTCTCAGGGCGGAGTGGGGCCGCGATCGCGCGGGCGTTCGGCGCTGGCGACCTCGCTGCGGCTCGGTAGCCAGTAGGCAGGGATGAAGCCGGCGATCACCACCACGCCGGCGACGGGATGCAGGACGCCGAGTGCGGTTCCGACGGCGATCCAGACGAGCGCGAGACGGTAGCGCCCACCGATGGCACTCGTGCCGTCCGGGTCGGCGGTCTGCCGGAGAAGATGCTGACCGCGCCGGACGTACTCCCAGATCACGTTGAAGAGTGCGGCCACGGCCTCGAAGGCGATCCCGTAGAACACGACGGCGCTCCGCCGCCCGTCACCGGACTCGAAGGCGGTGGCGAGGACGGAGGAGGCGAAGGGCAGGAACGCGATGAACATCAGCAGCACGGTGTTGAGGAACAGCACCGGGCGGTCGACGGCACGGATGTGGTCGAACAGAACGTGGTGGTTCACCCACATCTGTCCGATGAGCAGGAAGGTGACGGCATAGGCCAGGTACGAGGGCCAGAGGGAGACGAGGGCGTGGAGCAGGTCCCGGGTGTCCCGCGGTGGACGGATCTGCAGGATGAGCAGGGTGGCGGCGATGGCGAAGACGCCGTCGCTGAAGGTGACGAGCCGGGCGGGATCACGTTCCGCGCCGGCGAGTCTGCTGGATCCGGTCGCAGCCCTGCCGGTCGAGTTCCTGCGGGTCGGTCGTAACCAGCGCATGCGGCGTCGGCCCGTTCCTACGTCAGGTCGTACGCGCTCGCCCCGCGACGGTGGCCGACGTGACCCGCCTCGCCGAACGACCCCCGTGCGTGCTGACGAGTCATGCCAGGCTCCCCCGCGAAAAGTGGGCGCTTCCCGCCCTCGCTGCTCGCGGGCGGGTTCCCGCCGTGGCCCGGAACAAACCCACTGATTCGCGCTCCGATGCTCCGGTGGGCACATCGCCGGAACTCGGGCCCGGGGCCGATCTGCCGTGGTACGACTTGCTTCGACGGCGGTAGGTGGTCGGGGCGCGGGTCGCAAGCCCGGTTGTGGGGGCGCGAGAGCGGGCGGCAATGACGACGGGCAGGTACTCGACGCTGATCCGTGACCCGGATCAGCCGCAGCAGGCCACGTACGTGGAGCTCTTCTACGATCTCGTCTTCGTCTTCACGCTGGCCCGCCTGGCCGAGGCGTTGGTGATGGATCTGCACCCGCTCGGTGCCTACGAGACGCTGCTTCTGCTGTTGGCGATCTGGTGGGTCTGGTCGTACACCAATCTCGCCACCGACACCCTGAATTCGCGCCGGCCCGCCGTGCAACTGCTGGTAATCGCGTTCATGTTCGGCAGTCTGGTGATGTCGACCGCGATCCCCGACGCGTTCGGCGGGCGCGCACCGCTCTTCGCCGCCGCCTACGTCGGCATCCATCTCCTCCGCAGCACCGTGCTCGCGGTGATCCTGCGCGACCATCGGCTCCGCAACCGGCCGCTGCGCGGAATCTTCTGGTTCAGCATCTCTGGCGCGATCTGGTTCGCGGGCGCGTTCGCCCCGGCCGGGGCCCGGGTGGTGATCTGGACGGCGGCGCTGGGCCTGGACTACCTGGGGCCGGTGCTGCGGTGGCCGACCCCGAGGATCGGACGCTCGCCGGCCTGGGAGTGGAACACGGCGGGTGAGCACCTGGCCGAGCGGTATCGGCAGTTCATGATCATCGCGCTCGGTGAGACCGTGGTGATCACCGGACGGACGTTCCGGGGCAGCGACTACAGCATGTATCCCAGCTTGGCGTTCGCCATCTCGTTCGCCACCACGGTGCTGCTCTGGTGGATCTACTTCTACCGGACCAGGGAGAAGCTCGGCAGCGCCATCGTCGGCTCCGCCGACCCGGCCCGGGAGACCAAGTGGGCCGGCTACGCCCATCTGATCATGGTGGCGGGCGTCGTCCTCAGCACGGTCGGCGACGAGCTGATCATCCGGCATCCGCTCCACGACACGTCCGGGGGCTGGGTCGCGGCGATCATCGGTGGTCCGGGTCTCTTCCTCGCCGGCCGTGCGCTGCTGGGCCACGAGGTCTTCATCCACGTGGCCCGGCCCTGGCTGATCGGGCTCGGCGTGCTGATCGTCATGGCACCGGCGATGGTCTTCCTGCCCGCGCTCGCCGTCTCCGGGACCGTCCTGGTCGTCCTGCTCGGCATCGTCCTGGCCGACGTGGCGAGCATCCGGGAGCGGCGCGGCTGATCGGACCACCGACCGCCCTCCCCGGGACGTGCGCCGTCCGCTCCCGTGGACGACCCCGCCGCCGAACACCACCGCCCGGGAGCGGGCGGCCATCCGACCGCCCGCTCCCGCCTCCTACCGCTCGTGCGTCATGCGGCCGGCCATGCCAGGCGGTACCAGATCCAGATCCGGGGCCGCCCGGCCGGTCCCAGGAGGCTCGTGACGGAAGTCGTCACCTGCCCGCGCCCGCGAGAGCGGGTTCGGGGTCGGACCCGGCCGTCGGCGGCTCGGCGTCGTCGTGACGCCTGAACAGCCTGCCGGGCCACCACATCCATCGACCCACGTCCAGGGCCAGCGCGGTGACCAGTACCGAGCGGACGATCATGGTGTCCAGCAGTACGCCGAACGCCACGGTGAACCCCAACTGCGCCGCGAACACCAACGGCAGCGATCCCAGCGCCGCGAAGGTACCGGCCAGAACCAGACCCGCCGAGGTGATCACCCCGCCGGTGGCGGACAGTCCGATCCGTGCTCCGCGCCGGGTGCCGTGCAGCAGTGCCTCTTCCCGTACCCGGGTGACCAGGAAGATGTTGTAGTCGATGCCCAGGGCGACCAGGAACACGAACACCAGGAGCGTGAAGTTCGCGTCCGCTCCGGCGAAGCCGAACACGTGGTTGAACATCAGCGCGCTCACGCCGAGGGCCGCTCCGAACGACAGCACCACCGTCGCCATGAGCAGCAGCGGTGCGACGATCGCCCGCAGCAACAGCGCGAGGATGAGGAAAACCACGATCAGTACGACGGGGATGATCACCTTGGCGTCGCGGGCGGCCGACCGTTGTGTGTCGAGCGCGATCGCCGTGCTGCCGCCGAGCCGGGCGTCCGCACCCTCGATCCCGTGGATCGCGGTTCTGGCCCGCTCGACGGTACGCATCGCGGCCTTGCTGCCGGGAGCGTCCTTGAGCGTCCCGAGGACGAAGGCCTTCTCGTCCTTGATCACCGGCGCCGCGACGTCGGCGATTCCCGGTACGCCGGACAACACGCTCCTGACCTGCTCCGCCGACGCGGCCTTGGCCACGACGTAGACAGGGTCACCCGATCCGGCCGGGAAGTGTCTGGACTGGATCTCCTCGCCGACGACCGCCTGCGTCTTGTCGGTGAACTGGCCGTTGCTCGGGATCCCATCGGCCTTGAGCCCTGTCACCCCGACCGCCATGACGCCGAGGACGAGCACGGTGCCGACCCATACCAGCCGGGGCCGGCGGGAGATGGCGGTGCCGACCCGCGTCCAGATGGTCTCCCTGGTGGACCCGACCGAGCCGTACGACGGCTTGACCGGCCAGAAGATCCAGCGGCCGCAGACGACCAGCAGTGCCGGCATCAGGGTGACCATGGCGAGCAGCCCGACGAGGACACCGACGGCACAGGCCGGGCCGAGCCCCTTGCTCGAGGTGAGGGTGGCCAGCAGCAGCACCAGCAGGCTGACGGCGACGGTCGCGGCACTGGCGATGATCGCGGGACTGGAGCGGTACAGGGCCTCCGCCATCGCCTCGTGCCGGTCCTCGTGCCGTCGCAACTCCTCCCGGTACCGCGAGATGAGCAGCAGCGCGTAGTCGGTGGCGGCGCCGAACACCAGTACGGTCAGGATGAGGCTGGTCTGGGTGTTGACGGTGAGCCCGGCGTTCCGGGCCAGAAGGTAGATCACCGCCTCCGCCATGACCAGGGCGCCGCCCGCCGTCAGCAGTGGCAGCAGTGGCAGCAGCGGGCTGCGGTAGGTGAACAGCAGGATGACGACCACCACCAACGCGGTGATCATCTCCAGGGCGCCTCCGCCGCTGAATGCCGTTATCGAGTCGGATGCGTAACCGGCAGGTCCGGTGACGTGGAACCCGAGACCGTTGGCGTTCCGCTCGCCGATCCTGGTCATCGCGTCGACGACCTCGTGGGCTCCGTCCCACCCCTCGTTACCGTCGTCGACCTGGACCACGACCTGGATGGCCCTGCCGTCCTGGGCCTTCAACGGGCCCTGTGGTTGCCCCACGACCTTCTCGATGCCCTTGAAGGCTTCGACGTCGGCTTGGGCCTTGGCCAGGTCGGCAGGGGTGACGCCCTCGGGCCGGTCGTAGATCACGATCGCCGGCAGGGTCTCGGCGGGCTGGAACCTCTTGGCCTGTTCGAGAACCTTGGTCGCCTCCGCGTTGCCGGGCAGCCAGGCCGAATTGTCATTCTTCTCAACGTCGCCGAGCTTGCCGGCCAGGACGAAGGCCGGAATCAGCAGGGCGAGCCAGATGGCCAGGATGGCCCATTTCGCTACCCTGCCACTTGGCAAGGTGATCAGTTTCCGCAACATGGGGATTCCTTAGTGTTGGTCGATGCCTCTGCCGTCACCCCCCGCGAGGGTCTCCTCCGGGGCCCGGACCCGCAGGCGTGCGGGCATCAGGCAACCCAGCCGGACCGCCGCCGAGTTCCGCGTCCCTCAGCCTCCCCAGGAGATTCGCGGTGGTGACCCGATTCGCTGTGGCCTGCCGGCTCCTTACCGGCTGATCTGACGCGGGACCGTCATCGCGACGAGCTTGTCCGGGTTACGGATGGCGTAGAAGTTGGTGATCATCCCGTCGACGATCTCGATCAGGAGGACACCTTCGGGGTGGTCGCCGATGTGGGCGACCATCGCGGGCGCGTTGTTGCAGTTGGCCATCCGGATCCGCATGCCCGGCAGCTGCCGGCGTGTGCGGAAGAGATCCATGAGGACGGCGGCCACCTTGTGCGCACCCACCACCGGCCGGCGGGCCGCGGTGGCCTTGCCGCCGCTGTCGGCGGTCCAGGTGACGTTCGGCGTGAGTACGCAGAGCAGCCCTGCCAGGTCACCGGTGGCCGCGGCGGTCATGAACTGCTCGGTGACCTGCGCGGTCTTCGCGGCGTCGACGGGCTGAAATCGCCTGCGTCGCGCCTGCACATGCTCGCGGGCCCGGTGCGCCACCTGGTGCACCGTCGGCACGGACTTGCCCACCGCCGCGGCGATCTCGTCGTAGTCGAAGCCGAACACCTCGCGCAGCACGAACACCGCACGCTCGTCGGGCGTGAGTGTTTCGAGCAGTACGAGCATCGCCATCGACACCGACTCGGCGAGCACCACATCGGCCGACGGGTCGTGTTCGTCCAGCAGCAGCGGCTCGGGTAGCCACGGGCCGACGTAGTCCTCGCGGCGGCGCGCGTTCGCCCGCAATGTGTTCAGCGTCTGACGGGTCACCAGCCGCGCCAGGTAGGACCTGGTGTCCCGCACCGTCGCGAGATCCACCTCGGCCCACCGCAGATAGCTGTCCTGTAGCACGTCGTCGGACTCGGTGGCCGATCCGAGCATCTCGTAGACGATCGTGAACAGCAGCGGCCGCAACAGGGTGAACCGCTCGGCATGCTCGTCGGTGGTCACCGGGACGTGACCACCCGCGCGGCGGGAGCCGGCTGCTCGGGCCGTCGACCGCCCTTGACCCAGACCGTGGAACCCGGCCGGTTGGCCTCGCGACGGATCCGCGACACCGCGACCTTGCAGGTCAGCTCCTTGAACGCGGCGCCCAGGCGACCGCCGACGTAGAGGTTCACCGCGGTGTCGTCCCTGCGAGCGAGCTGCCGCATGGCGGCGTGCCGGCCGAGGCTGACACACGACCCCGTGAGGGCCTGGTTGATCACGGCCGGTTCGACCCCCGCGATGTGGCTCAGCACGGTGTTGGCGGCCTGGGCCCCCAGCGGCCCGGCGGCCTGGCAGCTCATCCGCAGTGGCCGGCCGGACGGTGCCACGGCGTCGCCGGCGGCGACCACCCGGTCGTCGTCGACACTGGTCAACGTCTCGTCGGTGAGCAGCCGGCCGAGCGTGTCGGTGCGCAGCCCGCTCGCGGCCGCCAGCCCCGGCACGCCGAAACCGGTCGCCCAGATGGTCAGTGCGCTCGGACGCACCGTACCGACGTCAAGGACGATCGCATCCGGGCGAACCTTGGCTACCACGTCGGCTTCGAGCACGGTGACACCGTGCCGGATCAGCCACCTGGCGGCGTATCGGCGACCCCGTGCACTCCACGACGACACCAGCCTTCCACCACACACCAGGGTGACCGCACGTCCCTGCTCGGCCAGCTCGGCAGCCGTCTCGACGCCGGTCAACCCGCCACCGACCACAGTGACCGGAGCATCGGCGGGCAGCTCCACCAGCCTGGCGCGAAGCCGCCGCGCCGACTCGAACTCGGCGACGGGAAAGGCAAATTCGGCCGCGCCAGGCACCGATGACGGTATCGCCGCGATGCTGCCCACCGCGTAGATGACGTGGTCGTAGTCCAGCGCACGGCCCGACGCCAGCCGCACCGCGCGGGCGGCGGTGTCGATGCGCGTGGCGCTGTCGACGACCAACCGGATTCCCTCGCCGAGCAGGTTGCCGTAGTCGATCGTGACCTCGCCGGTGCCGGCCACGAACTGGTGCAGCCGCACCCGTTCGACGAAGTCCGGCCGGGGATTGACCAGAGTGATGTCGACGCCGGCGCGCATCCGCAGATGGTTGGCCGCGAGCGTTCCGGCATAACCACCGCCGACGACAACGACCTTGCGGCGTGTGTTGTGCTCAGTCATGCCCCAAAGACACCGCGAGACACCGAAAGCTGACACGACGTGATGCGTATCACCTCGCTCCGATGACACGGCGACGTCCCGGCCGCTCAGACAACCGGAGCCTGTGTTGATGACGACGGGACCGGTGAACTGGGCGTACCCATCCGTGAGCCGCGTGCCGGCAGGGTCACTCTCGGCACGGCGGTACGCGGGCCGGCGGATGGGCGGCCGTCAGTCGCGGACGCTCCGGAGCGCGATGACGTTGTCGGTCACCATGGCGGTCTGGCCGTCGGGTCCGGTCGCCCGACGCGGAGCCGCCACCAGGCGCTCGATGTGCCAGCCCTCGTCGAGGCGCAGGCCGTCCAGGGTCTCCTGCGGCGTGGGGAACCGGGTGTGTCCGTGGGCGTTCCAGGACCACGGGGCGATGGAGGCGTGATCGACGACGAGCAGCAGACCGCCGGGAGTCACCGTCTGGGCGGCCCGGCGCAACACCTCTGTCCGGTCGATGTCGACTGGGGAGTGGAAGTAGCAGGCGGACACCAGGTCGTACGCGCCGTCGGGAAACGAACGGGACAAGTCGTGTCGGGCGGCGACCACCCGGTCGGCGACGCCCGCAGTCTCGGCGCCGGACACCACCCGCCGCAGCGCTGTCGCCGACACGTCCACGGCGGTGACCCGCCAGCCCTGTGCGGCGAGCCACAAGGCGTCTCCTCCGTGGCCACATCCCAGGTCCAGGGCGCTACCGGCCGCCGGTGACAGGCCGTCGACGACATCGGTGAGCACGGCGTTCGGCCGGATGCCCCAGTCGGGGTCGGCATCGCGGTAGTGCTTCTCCCAGAACTCCGCGCTCGCGGTGGCTGTGGTTCCGCTCATCGGTTCTCCTGTGTTCACCCGCTCCACTGTCCGTACCCGGAACGGTCGGAGCAAGTACGCTTGCGGAAACCGCAAACGCATGAGGTCGGGGAGTGTGGGCAGTGCCGGATCAGGAACTGGAACCGCTGCTCGAGGCGGTCGGTCCCCGCCTACGCGAGGCGCGGAACGGGCGGAACCTGAAGCTGGCCGAGGTCGCCGAGCAGACGGGGATCTCCGTCAGCACCCTCTCGCGCCTGGAGTCCGGGCTCCGACGCCCCTCGCTCGACCTGCTGATCCCACTCGCACGGACCTACCGGGTTCCCCTCGACGACCTGGTCGGCGCGCCACCCTCCGGAGATCCGCGAATCCATCCCCGACCCGTCCGCCGTCACGGCATGGTCTACATCCCGCTGACCGGCCACGGCGCCCCCGTTCAGGCCTTCAAGATGGTGCTACCCGGTCGAAGGCCGGATGCCCCGATCGAGCAGGGCGTGCACGGCGGGTACGAGTGGATATATGTGCTCGGCGGCACACTCCATCTGAAGGTGGGATCCCACATCACCACTCTCGCCACCGGTGAGGCTGCCGAATTCGACACCCGAACACCGCACGGCATGGCCAGTGCCGGCCCCGACCCGGTCGAGATCCTCAGCCTCTTCAGCCCGCAGGGCGAGCAGATCCACATCCGCGACGCCTGAGGGGCTGCGGGACAGTTCGTCGGCGGTGCGCCGCGGCTACCCATGGTTGTCGTGCGGCTACTCGACGTCGAGCGCGAGTCGCGTACGCGGGGACAACGGCGTGATGCTCACCGCCGAGCCGTTCGATCATTGGTGGATGAGGGGCCGGAGTGGATAACTTCGAGCCCCGGGACTCGGCGCGAAGGACGGAGGCTGGATGACGGACGGCAATGCTGCCTATCGCTACACCAACACGGTGGTGCTGTCGGTGGCGGCTCTGGAGGCGCCGGTCGTCGTGACCTCTGACCAGATCGACGAGGAGCTGAGCGACACACTCGAACGCCTGCGGTTGCGCCGGGGGATGCTCCAGCGGATCGCCGGGGTCGAGGAGCGGCGTTGGTGGCCGGAGGGCTTCGGCTTCGCCGACGCGGCCGCGATGGCCGGGGCGAAGGCGTTGTCGGAGGCCGGTGTCGACGCGCGCGAGGTGGGGCTGCTGATCAACACGTCGGTGTCCCGGGCGCATCTGGAACCCTCGACGGCGGTGGCCATCCACCACGCGCTGGAGCTGCCGCAGTCGGCGTTGAACTTCGACATCGCCAACGCCTGCCTCGGGTTCGTCAACGGGATCCAGGTCGCCGCGAACATGATCGATGCCGGACAGATCCGCTATGCGCTGGTCGTGGCGGGCGAGTGTTCCCGGGAGGCGCAGCAGGCGACGATCGACCGGCTGCGCCGTCCGGACGCCACCCGCAGGGACGTCAAGGACCAGTTCGCCACGTTGACTCTCGGCTCCGGCGCGGCCGCCATGGTGCTGGCCGCCGCGGACACGCACACCGAGGGCCACCGACTGGTCGGCGGGGTGAGCCGGGCCGCCACCCAGCACCACGAGCTGTGCGTCGGAGACAGTACGAGGATGCGTACCGACGCCAAGGGCCTCCTCGACGCGGGCCTGGAACTGGCCGAGGCGACCTGGGCACACGTCGGACCCTGGGACTGGCAGGACATGGACCTGTACGTGATGCACCAGGTCTCCGTCGCCCACACCCGGGGCGTCGTCGACCGGCTCGGCCTCGACCCGCGTCGGGTCCCGGCGACGTTTCCGATGCTGGGCAACGTCGGCCCGGCGTCGTTGCCGCTGACCCTGGCGCACCACTCGGGCTCACTCAGCTCCGGCGACCGGGTGCTGTGCATGGGGGTCGGCTCCGGCCTGAACACCTGCGCCCTGGAGATCGTGTGGTGAGCGGCGACCGGAGCATGGTTCCGGCCGAGCTGCCCGGTCTGGACCCCGCCTGGTCCCGGCTGGTTACCGCGGTGGACAGCGAGGGCGTGGAGCGCACCTGGCACGTCCTGGACACGGCAGGTACGGACACCGGCGCCCCGGACACCGCTGGCCCGAGCGGATACGCCGGCACGCTGCTGTGCGTGCACGGCAATCCCACCTGGGCGTACCTGTGGCGGCATCTGCTGGCCCGATTCAGTCAGCCCGACGCACCGCCCTGGCGGGTGGTCGCCGTGGACCACCTGGACATGGGCTTCTCGGAGCGCACCGGCACGGTACGCCCGCTGGCGCAGCGGATCGCCGACCTCGGCACGGTCACCGACGCGCTGGGCCTGACCGGACCCGTGGTCACGGTCGGGCACGACTGGGGTGGCGTCATCTCGCTGGGCTGGGCCCTGCGCCACGCCGACCAGCTACGCGGCGTGGTGCTGACCAACACGGCGGTACACCAACCGGCCGGATCGCCGGCACCCACGCTGATCAGGCTGGCCCGGCTGCCGGGCATCCTGCCGGCGGCGACCGTGTCGACGCAGGCGTTCCTGCGGGCCACCCTCGCACTGGCGAATCCGCCGCTGCCGGAGTCGGTCCGCAACGGCTATCTCGCCCCGTACCGGACCCCGCGGCGGCGGGCGGCGATCGGCGGGTTCGTCGAGGACATCCCGCTGACCCCGGAGCATCCGAGCTGGTCGGCGCTGACCGAGGTCGCACAGGGCCTGGACAGGCTGGCGGAGATTCCGGCCCTGCTGCTGTGGGGACCGCGTGATCCGGTCTTCGGCGCCGCGCACCTGCGCGACCTGCGCGGCCGGTTGCCGCAGGCGAAGCTGCACCGGTTCGAGGGGGCGGGTCACCTGCTCGCCGAGGACGCCGACGTCGCCGGTGCGGTAGTACGGTGGCTGGCCGACCTGGACCGGCCGACCCCGAACCCGGTCCGGTCGCCGTCGCCGGAGCCCGCCGTGCCGTGGCGTCCACTGTGGGCGGCGCTGGCCGAACGTGCCGAGGACCGCTCGGTCGCGCTGGTCGAGCTGGCCCAGGGCGGCCGGCAGGTCAGCTGGGCGCTGCTGTGGCGGCGGATCCGCGAGATCGCGGCGGGGCTGTCCGCCTCCGGGGTGCGTCGTGGCGATCGGGTGGCGCTGCTCGTACCGCCCGGCGCCGACCTGACCGCCGCCGTGTACGCCTGCCTGCGTATCGGCGCGGTCATCGTCGTGGCCGACCCGGGGCTGGGACTGGCCGGCATGAACCGGGCACTGCGCGCCGCCGACCCCGCACATCTGCTCGCTGTCGGCCGGGGACTCGCCGTCGCCCGGGCGCTGCGATGGCCGGGGCGGCGATTCGGAGCCGGAGCCGGCGCGGCGATGCTCGGCGTGACGACGCTGGGCCGGCTCGCCCGGATCGGCGCGGGCAGCCCGGAGCTGCCCCCCGCCCCCGGACCGGACGACGACGCGGCGGTGCTGTTCACCTCCGGCTCCACCGGCCCGGCGAAGGGCGCGGTCTACACCCACCGGCAGCTCGCCGCGATGCGGGACGCGCTCTCCGCTCTCGGGCTCGACCCGAAGGCGGGGATCGTGGCGGCATTCGCGCCGTTCGCCCTGTTCGGGCCCGCGCTCGGCGCCACGTCGGCGATCCCGGACATGAAGCTGACGGCGCCACGGACGTTGACCGCCGCCGCCCTCGCCGAAGCGGCGGTCGCGGTGGACGCGTCGGCGGTGTTCGCCGCACCGGCGGCACTGCGCAACGTGGTCGAGACCGGCAACGCCCTGGACGACCGGCAGCGCGCCGCGCTGGCAAACGTCGAGCTGCTGCTCAGTGCCGGCGCACCGGTGCCCGCCGTGCTGCTCGCCCAGGCCCAGGCGCTGATGCCCGGGGCGCAGCCACACACCCCGTACGGGATGACCGAGGTACTGCCGGTCACCGACGTCACCCTCGACGAGATCGTGAAGGCCGGGCGGGGTGACGGGGTGTGTGTCGGCCGCCCAGTGCCCGGGGTGGAGGTGGCGATCGCCGCGCTGGACCCGACGGGTACGCCGGCCGAGCAGCCGGGCAGCGCGGCCGGGGTGACCGGGGTGACCGGGGAGATCATGGTCAGGGCCGGGCACGTCAAGGACCGCTACGACGCCCTCTGGCTCACCGAGCGGACCAGCTCCCGCAATCCGGGCTGGCACCGCACCGGAGACGTCGGTTACCTGGATCCGGACGGGCGGCTGTGGGTACAGGGTCGGCTGGCCCACGTACTGACCACGCCGGACGGGGTGCTCACCCCGGTCGGGATCGAGCAGGATGTGGAGTCGTTGCCGCAGATCGGCCGGGCCGCCGCAGTCGGGGTGGGCCCGCGCGGTGTGATGCAACTCGTGGTCGTCGCCGAGACCCGGCCCCCGGTACGCCGGGCCGGGCCGGCAGAGCCGAAACTGGCCGACGCGGTGCGCGCGGTGACCGGGTTGCCGGTCGCGGCCGTGCTGGTCGTTCCGACACTGCCCACCGATATCCGGCACAACTCGAAGATCGACCGTAGCCGGCTGGGTCGATGGGCGGAACGGGTGCTCGGGGGCGGAAGGCCCGGAGGATTGTGAAGATCCTCGTCACCGGCGCCAGCGGTATGCTCGGCGGCGCCGTCGCGACCGCGTTGACGCTGCGGGGCGACCGGGTCCGGGTGCTGCAGCGCCGGCCCGCCTCCCTGCCCGGTGTCGAGGAGCAGCGCGGCGACATCACCGACCCGGCGGCCGTGTCCGTGGCCGTCGACGGCGTCGACGCGGTGGTCCACCTGGCCGCGAAGGTGTCGATGACCGGTCCGTGGTCGCAGTTCCAGCGGATCAACATCGGCGGCACGGCCACGCTGCTGGACGCCGCCCGGGACGCCGGCGTGACGCGTTTCGTCCAGGTCTCCTCGCCGTCGGTCGCCCACCACGGCGCCGGCCTGGTCGGCGTCGGTGCCGACCCCGCCGACCCGGACCGGGCCCGGGGCAACTACGCCCGCAGCAAGGCCTCGGCCGAGCTGCTCGCGTTGGCCGCCGACTCGGCCGGCTTCGCCGCCGTCGCGGTCCGCCCCCATCTGGTCTGGGGACCGGGGGACACCCAGCTGGTGGCCCGGATCGTCGAGCGGGCCCGGTCCGGTCGGCTCGCACTGGTCGGCAGGGGTACCGCCCTGATCGACACCACGTACGTCGGCAACGCCGCCGAGGCGATCGTCGCCGCGCTCGACCGGGCCGCCGAGATCGACGTACACGGGCGGGCCTTTGTGGTCAGCAACGGCGAGCCACGGATGGTTGCCGAGCTGGTCGACCGGATCTGCGCGGCTGCCGGGGTGACGCCACCGAGGCTCCGGGTGCCGGTGGCCGTGGCGAAGGCCGGAGGCAGCGTCGTGGAGCGTCTGTGGTCCTCGCTCGGGCGCACGGAAGAACCGCCGATGACCCGCTTCCTGGCCGAGCAGTTGTCCACGGCGCACTGGTTCGATCAGCGCACGACCCGGGAGGCGCTGCGCTGGTCGCCGACGGTGTCCCTGGACGAGGGCTTCGCCCGGCTGGCCGCCGCGTACCGGGCCTCGTAGCCGCCCGGGACGCCCCCCTCTCCGCCGATCCCGATCGTCGTGGTCGCCGCGTCGACCAGGCACCACCCTCCGGTCCGTCGGGATTAACTCGGTCGTCCGGACATCCCGGTCGTGGTTGACTCGGGCCAGAGAGTTCAGCCGTCGATCGAACAAGGAGACGACATGCGAGCCGCACTTCCCTCCATCGAACAGGAAACGTCGATTTCTTCGAGGGGTGTGGCGGTTGCCGCGGAAGACGCTGAACCTAGGGATCCTGGCGCATGTCGACGCCGGTAAGACGACACTGACCGAACGGCTGCTGTACGCGGCCGGGGTCATCGACACGGTCGGCACCGTCGATGCCGGTACGACCCGGACCGACACGCTGGCGCTGGAGCGTCAGCGTGGAATCACCATCAAGTCGGCCGTCGTGTCGTTCGAGATCGCCGGTACGACGGTAAACCTGATCGACACACCGGGGCATCCGGACTTCATAGCCGAGGTGGAGCGGGTGTTGAGCCTGCTCGACGGCGCCGTCCTGGTGATCTCGGCCGTTGAGGGAGTCCAGCCGCAGACCCGCGTCCTGATGCGCGCGTTACGGCGGCTGCGGGTGCCGACGCTGCTGTTCGTCAACAAGATCGACCGCGGTGGCGCCGATCCCGGGCGAGTGCTCGACGCGATCAGGGGACGCCTGACGGCCGCGATCATTCCCATGGGTACGGCCGACGAACCCGGCGCCCGTGACGCGCGGTTCAGGCCCTACGGGTTCGACGATCCGACCTTCCGGACAGGGCTGACCGAAGCACTCGCCGAGCGGAACGACTCGCTGCTGGCCGCGTACGTCGAGAACGAGTCGGCGGTCACGGACGGACGGCTGCGCGGGGAACTCGCGGCACAGACCCGCCGCTCGTCGGTGCACCCCGTCTTTCTCGGCTCGGCGATCACCGGAGAGGGCGTGGCCGCGCTGATGACCGGCCTCGCCGAACTGTTGCCCGCCGAAGCCGGCGATCCGGAGGGCACTGTCTCGGGCCGAATTTTCAAGATCGATCGTGGACCGGCCGGCGAGAAGATCGCCTACGTCCGGATGTTCGCCGGCACGGTGCAGATCCGGCAACGGCTGCCCGTCGAGACCACCACGGGCGGCGAGGCCGAGGCGAAGGCCACCGGCATCAGCGTTCCGGAGCGCGGCGGGTGGGTCCGGCGCCCCCACCTCGTCGCGGGTGAGATCGGCCGGCTCTGGGGCCTGAGCGGGGTGCGGATCGGCGACACCATCGGTCGGCCGCCGCCGTCCGGCGGCCAGTGGCACTTCGCACCGCCGACGATGGAGACCGTGGTCGCACCCGTGCGACCGGAGAACGACGGCGCGCTGCGTGGCGCGCTGGCCCGGCTGGCCGAGCAGGATCCGCTGATAAACGTCCGGGCCGACGACACCGGCCGGGAGATCTCCGTCTCGCTCTACGGTGAGGTGCAGAAAGAGGTCATCGGGGCGACGTTGGCGACGGAGTTCGGCATCGACGTCACGTTCCGCGAGACGACGATCATCTGTGTCGAGCGCCCGGTCGGCCGAGGCGAGGCTGTCGAGGTTCTCAACACCGGGTCCAATCCGTTCCGGGCCACGATCGGCCTCCGGGTCGAGCCGGGTCCGCAGGACTCGGGGATCGAGTTCCGGGTGGGGGTCGCCCCGCAGTCGATGCCGATGTACGTCTACCGGAACGCCGACACCTTCACGGATCACATGGCCCAGTACGTACGCCGGACGCTGTGCGAGGGCCGGTTCGGGTGGCAGGTCACCGACTGCGTCGTGACGATGATCGACTGTAGCTACAGTGTGCCCGACGGTCCGCCGTCGAGGCGCGGCCCGCTCAGCACGCCTGCCGACTTCCGTGACCTGACGCCGTTGGTGCTGATGCGGGCCGTCGAGCAGGCCGGAACCGTGGTCTGCGAGCCGATGCTCCGGGTGAGCCTCGAAATCCCGGTGTGGGCGATCAGCGCCGTGCTCACGGCCCTGGGTCGGCTCGGCGCGGCGGTGAGGCACCAGTCGCTACGGGGCGACCTGACCACCATCGAGGTCGTCGCGCCGGCGGCCCGGGTGCCGGACCTGCAACGCCGACTGCCGGGGCTGACCGGGGGCGAGGGTGTTCTCGAGGCCACCCTCGACGGTTACCGGCCGGTCCGGGGCGAGTTCACCACCCGGCCGCGGACGACGGTGGACCCGCGCAACCGGGAGAGGTACCTGCTGTCCCTCACCCGGCAGGGAGCCCGGGAGTGAGCCGCCGATCGGCGCACCGGTCACCGGCGCGCTCCCCACCGGCGGCACCCCGTACCCCGCAGGGGGTGTCATTCGCTCAGCAGTTGTTCACGCAGGATGTCCGCGTGCCCGCAGTGCTGGGCAAGTTCGCGCAGCATGTGCAGGTACACCCAGCGCAGCGGGAGCGGGCCGCGCCGGTTGCCGTGGACCAGGTCGTCCAGGCCCAGCGACGCCGCCGCGCGGCGTGCGGCCTCGCATGCTTCGCGGTGCGCGTCCCGGACGGTGCCGATGGTGTCGTCGTCGTCGAGGACGAACGAGTCGTCCGGCGTCGCGGGGATGCCGATCTCGGCCCGTGGGCGGCAGGTGATCGCCTCGTCGAACCAGACCTTCTCGACGAAGGTCGCGTGTTTCACCAGACCCAGCAGTGTGGTTCGGGACGGCACCAGCGATCGGCGTGCCTGCTCCTCGGTCAGCCCGTCCAGGCAGCCGTTGAGCGCATTGCGATGCTCGTCGAGGAACGCCTCGAACTGGGCCCGGGCCGGCTGGCCGATGACGTTTTCGGCGAATGTCGCCGGAAGTGAGGACATCCGGAGAGCATTCCAAGACCGTTGCCCAGGATCAACCACGACACCTCGGCAGATCCGGGCGATACCGGGGGCATGGCGTGCTGGCGCGACGACACGGTCCGGCGCGGGTGGAGCGGCGGGTTCGAGGCGCCGAGGCGGCTCAGAACCGCACGGCGATACCGATCACCGGGGGACGCCGCAGCCGCAGACTCCTGGCGAGCCAGTTGCCGACCCGGGACAGCAGGTACTTCCGGGCCAGGAGCCGCCGCGCGACGGCCGTTTCCGCCTCGTCGAGCAGGCGGGCGGTGCCCTGAGCGCTCGGCGCACCCGGCGCGATCGTGCCACGGATATTGCAGACCGTGACCGCGACATGGCTGTTGTTGCGGATCCGCTTGACCTTCCACGCCGCGGCCTCGGACACGACGAACAGTTCACCGCCGTCGAGCACGTGCCAGACCGGCGTGGGAACCCCGGTGCCGTCCCGGCGGTAGGTGGTGAGGCTGACGTACCTGCTGCGGCCGATCTCCTCGACGACGGTCATGGGCCGAGCCTATCGACGTACGAGTCGATCGACGGGAAGTCTGTCGATGAGCCTTCGGCCAGGGCACCCTCGGACGCGGCGTGGGAGGCCGGGCCTTCGACCCGGCCAGGATGCCGCTGCCATCCGGCGAGGGCGGTGCGGCCGTGTTTCGGCATAGTGGACGGAACCCTCGGCGCATTCGCCGCGCGGGGCCGCCGTGGGCGTTCAGCGGCGGTCCAGTCGGTGTCCAGTGGGTTCGGTGAGGCTGCCGGTGCGGTCGCGTCCGCGCCGCTCGTCCACCTCGGGAGGAACCCGATGCCGCTCCACATCCACCGGCTCAGGCTGGTCCGGTTGTTCTTCGCGCTCGTCGCGGTCACCGCGCTCGGCGCGGCCTGGGCCGGTAGCGCGTCGGCCGCGCCGGCCGGGGCTGTGGCGCCCCGCGCGGCGTCCGGCGACGCGCTAC
>NZ_JADPUN010000266.1 GCF_015690345.1 Plantactinospora alkalitolerans
CACTGGTTCCGCCGGCTACGCATCCGCTGGGAAATCCGCGACGACATCCACGAAGCCTTCCTCACCCTCGCCTGCGCCATCATCTGCTGGCGCCGCCTCCAACACTCAAAGAGTTAGGAGTTCTTAGTGGTGGTCGGCGATTGGCCGACGAAGCCGCAGCTGGCTAGACAGCGGTCTGTGTCGCCGCGCCTTGGCGGACGGCCGCCGACGTGCTGGGAGCTGCGGACATGTCGTAAAGGGCGGACCCGTTCGTTATTGCTGGAATAAGCGGGGACGTCGGACCGCTCCGCGGGCAGCGCCGGCCCGAGGTCCCCTCGGCCGCCCCGATGGCGTGGCGGGGCGGCCGAGGAGCCCAGCGGTGGCTAGAGGTACGGCTGGTAGGTGTAGTCGCCGTCGGCGATGGCTTCGTCGCCGGGTCGGTCGGGGTCGTGGATGGGGTGTGGGGCGAGTGGCTCGACGTGGCCGCGGATCGGGTCGTCGGGTGGCCATAGTTGCTGGGTGTGTGGCAGTTCGGTCAGGGCGAGCCGGTGGTGTGCGCCGATTGGTTGCCATACCGGGGCAGCTGGGTGGCCCTGTTCGGGGTTGCTGGTGGCGATGGTGAGTTGGCGAAGGTTGCGGCGGTCGAGGTGCCGCAGTTCGTCTTCGCGTTGTGGGTCGGCGGTCTGGAACAGCAGGGTCGCCAGGCCGGTGCGTTCCGCCAGCGGCGGGTAGGAGTGGACCCGGTCGGCGAGGGCGGCGGCGCCGATCCCGCCGGGGTCGGGTTCGAACCAGAAGCCGTGCCGGCCGCGGTCGTGGATGTACTCGCCGTGCCAGGTGGCACGCCGCTCGGGCCCGGTGACCATGGCGCAGGTACGCGGTGACCACCAGGTACGCAGGTCGGTGCCCGGCTGGGTGCGGGCTTGCGCGGCGAGGTCGACGAAGAACTGGTTGGTGTGGAGCAGGCTCACCAGGCTCTGGTGGACCCACAGTCGGTCGCGGGCGCGGTACACCCGTGCTGGCGTGACGCGGGCGCCGCCGTCCGGTCGGGTGATCTCGGCGCCGAGCGGGCCGAGACACCACCAGCTGTCGAGGGCGTTGAGGTTGATGTTGGTCGGGAGGCGGTCGATCCAGCCGCGGCGGGCCAGGATCATGAGCCGCCGGGCAGCCGACGTCGGGGTTTCGGCGAAGCCGAGAGCGGTGAGTTGGGCGGTGGTAAGGGTCCGGTGTTCGACGAGCATCTGGACGGCCCACCGGTCACGGGTGTAGAGGCGGCCGATTTCGGCGAGGAAAAGTTCCGCCGGTATCGGACTCGCGGACGGGACGCTGAACTGAGGGTGGTGTGGGGTCTTCACGACCTGTACCTCCGGTAGGTGTGCCGCGGTTCGCGGCGGGGTTGGGACGGGGATCCCGCCGGGGGCGTCGTTGTCGTTCGGCGGGCGGAAACGGGTCCGCCGCCCGGCGCGGTGCGCGGGCGGCGGAGGCGGAGAGGGCTGAGCCCGGCGGCCGGTGTCGACACCGCCGGACGGGCGCGGGTTCCCGGATTACGGTGGCGGGCCGTCTGCCCGTTTGGGTGCTGTCGGCGTGAGGCCGAGGGCGGTGAGGATCGGGGTGACGGGTACCCGGTAGTGGGCGCCTGCGCGGATCACCGGTACGGGGAACGCGTCGCGTTTGACCAGCCGGTAGGCGGTGGCCAGGGAGAGGTTGAAGATCTGGGCGGCGGTGGCGAGGTCGGTGCTGACGCCGAGAGCGTGGATCGTCTCGGCGTCCCAGACGGGGCCGCCGTCATCAGTTCCGCCGGGAGGGCGGGTACGGCTTTTTCGTCGGGCGGTCACAGGAAACTCCCTACGGAGAACGGGTGAGCGGTGGGTGTGTTGGGGTCGTGGGCCGTGGCGGGGACTCCCTCCGTTCGGGGCGGTGGCGGTCAACGACGACGGGACGGAACGTGCGTCGGCGGTGTTGACCGCTCAGATTGAGCTGGGTGGGGACCCGATGGCGTCGGGTCCGTGCTCGGGCTGTTCGAGGTACGGGAGTGCCTCGGCGAGACTGGCCAGGGTGACGAGGCCGTGGTGGTGGTGGAGCCACCACAGCGGTCCGGCGGGGCTGCTGCCCGCACGGTCGGCGTGGTCACGGCTCGCGGTCGCGACCGGCACGAGCATGGTCTCCTCGGCCAGGCGCTGGTGGAGGTGGTGGGCGCGTTCGGCGGAGTGGAGCCAGAACAGCACCGGCCAGCGGGGGCCACGGTATTGGGCCATCCGTTGGTAGCCGGCGAGTTTGCGGACGAGTTCGGTTAGTGGCTCGGTGCCGGTGTCGTACTCGAGGAAGAACGGCACCCGCCGGTTGTCGGCGCGCCAGACGCCGTGCCCGTCGGGGTGGATGGGCGCGGGGTGGCCGAGTAGTTCGATAAGGGCGTCGGGGCCGGCGAGGGCGCCGGGTTCGCGGCACCGCGTTTCTGGCCACCACCGTTGGAGTTCGTGGTCGGGGTGGGTGCGGGCGTGGCCGGCGAGGTCGGTGAAGAACTGGTTGACGCCGAGTCGGTGGGCCAGGACGCGGGCGACGGTCCAGCGGCGGCGTCGGGCCTTCGTCTGGCTGGGGCGGGGTGGTGGGTGGTCGCGTTGGGCGGCGACGATCTCGGCGCCGAGCTGGTCGAGGACGTAGTGGTAGGGGTAGGTGCCGCCGTCGGTCTTGAGTGGGCGGAACCGGTCGACGACGCCGACGTTCCGTAGCCGGCGTAGCCGGCGTTGGGCGAAGTCCAGCGACGGGAACAGGGCGTGGGCGATTTGGGGCGTGGTCAGCACGCCGTGGTCGGCCAGCCAGTCCAGGAGTAGGTAGTCGCGGGCGATCAGCGTGGACTGCACACGTAGAACCTGGTCAGACACGGTTTTCTCTTTCTGTATGAGTACGGGGGTAGGGGAGAGACCGGAGGGTCTCTCTGAGTCGAGGCGGAATCTGTCACCGGCGCGGCGTGCTGGGATGACAGGCGCAGCCGCGGTCCGTGTCGGGGTCAGGTTCAAGAGCGACCCGGAGACGTGGGCAGACACCGACGGAAACACCGACCGCGGAACCGGCTCGGCACCCCTGACCTGCAGCAAGGCCAGGGCGAGGCGGCCTCGAAGGGACGCCGACAAAAGTGAGAAGCCGCAGCCAGAGCGGCATGAGCAGCCCCGGCCAGCAGGGAGATCAGCAGGCGGCCTGCGGTCGGCCGCCGCACGTCCAAGGGCTAGCCGGTCCCGTACCTGCGGGGTACCTGATCGTTCACTGCTGTGGCCGCCCCTGTCGTGGAGTCGCTTGGCTGGTTCCGGCGCCGCCACGCCCTCACACCCAAACCGGCATTTGTGTGCTCTGGCGAACACATGCCGAACTCACAGACGCTCACAGGGAGACGCCGTCCGCGCTGCCGGCCGCTGTGACAACTACTCTCCGTGTCTGTCAGGATTCCGGTGGCCTGTGAGCGCAGCAGGAGCCCGGACCCAATGCTGATCGACCGGGCGGCCTACACGGCGGACGCCGTCGCGCGTCCCTCCCCAACCAGCCTGGCCGTCTGCCCTGCCACCGCCCGGCTCTCCGCATCGGGGCGAGTACCTCCATCCCTGAACAACGCTGCTGTCCAGAAGGGGCGCCCACGTTGCGAGGATGGCGGACACGACGATGTCCGTCATCTGTCCAGAGCTGAAGACAACCACCTTTGACATCGACAATCCTGCTTGGACAGGACGTGACACCGAAACCTGTGACATCGATCGGCGTCGCTGTCAAAGGTTGTCTGGCGGAGGTTGTGTCATCGACGTCTGCCTCCTGACAGCGGATCCCTAGCGCGGTTGCCAAGGGCGATGACACCGGCGCCCGACCAGCGCGGCCCCGACGCCCGGACATATTGACCACCGGCGTCGAGCGCCAGTCTCCGAGGGGTCAGCAAACTGCGTCCACTGACCTCGTGGACCAGTGGCCAACCGGAGGCCGACCCGTCGGTGCAGCTCACGATCGTTCCCGCCGACGCCCGCTCGGGTGGGGTGAGCGCCATCGACGCGCCGCCGTACTCCTCGGCGGATGCGTCGCCAACGGCGCACCGCGGCCATCGTGACGTGTCTCAGGGCCGCTGACAACTGTCATCGCCGACCTGTGACAGCCACCGATGTCGATGACATCCGAGCACCTCTGCCAGTTTTGACATCGACCAGTAACTATTGACACCGGTAGGCCGCGAAACCTGTGACATCGACGTACGCCGTTGGCATGAGGTGCTGTCAAAGGTGGCAGAGGTTCGGACGCCGCCCGGCTGCCGAATGACCGGCGACGCGACGGCCGTACCGGTCCCGCCCCCGAGGCCGCCGACCCTGCGCGCCAGCCTGCTTCGGTGGCCCGGTCGAACTCGCGCGACCGGCATCCGACCGGGCTGCCTCGTGTCTCCCGCATCTACCAATCGGGCTTTGTCAGACGTAGCGAACACTTGGCGATCTGACACGGGTCTGACAGCACTGAGGACGCATCCGCCGGGGCCGCTTGACAGATACGCAGCGTAACCGTCCAGGGTGCGCTCTGCTGGTTGGTCTGCCGCCCGACAAGGACGAAGCCGTGGCCGCGTCGGCTACCAAGAGCGATTCTCTTGGCGCCTGACCGCCCGTACGTCGGACGCGCGGACTGGCCGTCGCTCGTGCTGAGAGCGTCGGCCCGCCGCTTTGTCAGATCGCTGTGAGTGCCCTGTCAGAAGCCGCTGTCCTGCCCACAGGGAGCCTCATGTGGCTGCCGCGATATCTGACAGCACAGCTCAGGTGCGGCAATAGATTCGTGATCTTCCACCTCGAAGATCGACTTCTTGTGAGTGGGGTGTGGTACGCGGCTTGCGGACGGTTACCCCTGTGAGACCCGTGTCAGATCGCCAAGTGTTCGCTACGTCTGACAAACCCCGTTTAGGAGATGGGCGACGGCATCGGAGCCGCTCCGGCGGACGACTTGATCTCCGGTCGGAGGTGAGCGTGGATCGTCCCGGCCGACGTCGAAACCCGGCCGCAGTCCCGCCGGTGCGGCTTCGACGATGGCCGCGCTGAGCCGCCGACACGAGGAGATCGAACATGCTCGCCGGGAACACCGCCCACGGTCACCGGGACACCGCCCACGATCCCGGCCAGGACGTCCCGCGGGACGTCACGGATGTACTGCTCTGGCGCATGGCCGCCAGGGTCATCGCCGCCCACCAGCCCCAACCGGAACGGCCGACCCGATGCGCGAGCCTGCTCTGCGCCGGACAGCACTACCCGTGCCCACCGGTACGCGCCGCCCGCCGCGCCCAGCAGGTCAGCCGCCACGTACCGGCGACACCCGAGGCGTCGGCGCCACACCAGCCGGCGGTGGCCGGTCGACCGGCCGAGCACCCACCTCGCCACCGGTTCACCGACTGGTACGCCGCCACCCGCGCCATGATCCAGCCGCTCCGGACGAGGGAACGGCCGCCCGTACAACGATCCGGCCGTACGCCGTCGGCCGCACTCACGATGCCGGGTCCGGCTCGGATCCGTGGCGTGTCGACCGCTTGATGGCGTCGTGGCCCCAGGCGAAGATGCTCGGGTGATCACTGCCGTGTTCTTCGATGTGGGCGAGACGATCGTCGACGAGTCCCGGGAGTACGGGACCTGGGCGGACTGGCTCGGCGTACCGCGCCACACCTTCTCCGCTGTCTTCGGGGCGGTGATCGCTCGCGGCCTCGACCACCGGGAGACGTTCCAGGTGTTCCGGCCGGGGTTTGAACTGGCCGTGGAGCGGGAGCGCCGGGCCGCGGCGGGACAGCCGGAGTCATTCACCGAGGAGGACCTGTACCCGGATGCCCGGCCGTGCCTGGCCGCGCTGCGCGAGTCAGGGCTGCGCGTCGGCCTGGCCGGTAACCAGACGGCGAGGGCGGAGACGAGCGTGCCCTGGACCTACCAGTTGATGTGATCGGCACGTCCGACAGTTGGGGTGTGGAGAAGCCGTCCACGGCGTTCTTCGAACGGGTGGTGGCCGAGGCGGGTTGCCCGGCCGGTCAGGTGCTCTACGTCGGCGACCGGTTGGACAACGACATCCGGCCGGCGCAGGAGGCCGGAATCGCGACGGCCCTGGTCCGTCGCGGTCCGTGGGGGTACATCCTCGACGACAGGGCGGTCAGCGACCGCTGCCTGTTCCAGCTCAACTCGCTGGCCGAGCTGCCCAACCTCGTGCGCAAGCGCAACGAGTCCGCTCGCTAACCACCCGGGAGAGCCGCCCGGCTGGCGGTGAGAGCGGCGACGCCTTCGTCGAGCTGGGCGCCGTGTCGACTGTCGCCGAGTACGGGTCGCACGGCTCGGACCCGGTCGAGGCCGGTCCCGTACCAGTCCGTGTACAGGGCGTCGACGGCCTGGTTCAGATAGTCGGCGGCCCAGTCACCGTCACTGCCATGAGCGGTGGCGAGGTCGGCGAGAACAACGCTGCGCTGCTTGGCGCTGGTGCAGGTGAGCCCGGCGAGCGCCTGGTCGAGCTGCCCGCGGCTTCGCGGTGCCGGTGTCGACGACGCGGCGGTCCTGGTCGTGGACAGTCTCGGTGAGCTGCAGACCACCACGATCTGGCACGCCGAGTACAGCGACGAGTAACCCTTCCGTCTACGACCTACGCGCTGCGATCGACGACCCCGCGTCACTCGGGTACGTCTACGACGCCGTCACCAAGCACCTCGGCTGGTGGCGCGGCAACGAGGGGGGCACGGTCATGGCGCTGGCAGCCCTCGGTGACCCGACGCGCGTCCGAGCCGATGAGTCGGGCAATCCGGTTCGCGGGCTCGGTTGTGCGCTTCCAGTGCGTCGGCTGCCCGCCTCAACGACCAGGCGACGTAGCCGGCGGGGGATGAAACCGGCCAGCACTGCCAGGTAGAGCAGAACGGTCACCTCCATGTGGGACCTTCCGGGGCCCGTCTGGTCTGAACGGGTATGCCCCGATCTGACCCTGGGCCTTGCCGCAGCTACAAGATCGGCAGGTCGGGTCCGACGCCACCGAGGCTGTCCGGTTTCGCGTACAGCGCTGCCCGGACGGCTGCCCAGGACACCCCGGGGGCCCGTTGAGTCCGCTCCCGGTCCCGGACGATCTTCGAGATCAACCCGAGCCGGGACCGGGCCTCGTTCAACCGCTGCTGAAGTTCGATCAGGGCCTTCTGGTAGGAGTCGACCTCTTGTCGAAGCTTCTCGATCTGCTGCTCTCGGCTCAGGGGTGGGGGCGGCTCGGGCCCGGAACTGAACGCGTGGACGTACACCGGTCCTCCTCGGCAGGCGGGGGCGGGGCCTGCCGCCGGGCGCCGGAGGTCTTCGGGGAGAAGAACCAGCGGCAGGCCCCTGTTCGGCTCCCCGCCCAGCGGCGACATGTCCTACCGGGCAGGGGGCCTGCCGGAATCCTCCCGCGGGCCCCATCCCTCGGTCAAGACCTAGGGTAGCCCGCATAGGGTCTCCCACAGGGGGTAGTCCCGGGAGTGGTTAGTTTGCCGAGCATGGCCGAGCTGCCCCCGCCTGACGAGCTGGTCGGTGCCCAAGAGATCGGCAAGCTGCTGGGCACGACGAAGGGCCGGACCAAACAGCTAATGGCCTTGCGCACCTTCCCCGAGCCGTACGTCCGGCTGGCCGGTGGCGGAGTTTGGCTGAAAAGTGCCGTTCTGGCTTGGGCTGCCGTCCACCGCCGGCCACGCCCTGCGGCCACCGACGAGGACGAGCAGGCGTAGTCCCGGAGCAGGCCCGTCGATGCCCTCCGGGGTCACGGGGAGTCCCTCGGACTGCCATCCGAGCACCGAAACACCCCGGGGCAGGACGAGGGCCCGGAAAACCGAGGCCCTGGCGTCCGTGTTGATCTATGCGGTCCGGCTGGTCCCGACCTGCTCCCAGACCGCCTGAGCGATCTCGCTGTCCAACATCTCCCGCTCCTCCTCGTCCGCCAGGGGGTACCGGTCGAGGTGCCGGACCTGGACGAGTTCGATCGCGCCCAGCGATCGCGCAGACGTCGGCCAGCGGCGCTAGGGGGTCCTCCTCCCCGGCCTTCAGGGCGGCTAGGGCACGGCGGGCCGCCTCCTGGACTGCCATCCCGAGCGCGTACCGGACTTCGTCGCTTAGGCCGGGGATCATTCGGTCACTTCAGCGAAGGTCCCAGCGGCAGCGGCAGCAGTCTTGGTCTCGCCTGACTTAGTGTTGTAGCTGGCCGCCCCGTCCTGCCCGATCCTGGCCTCGTAGGTTCACCGGCCAACTTTGATCGTGGCCGCACGGAGTCCCGGTGCCGGGGCGGACTTCGTCTTCTTCGCGGCCACCCGCTGGGCCTTCTCGCGGGCCAGGGTCAGCATGTTTGCGGCCTTGCCGGCGGGGCCTCCGGACCGTCCGAGCGGCCCGGACGGCATCAGTCTCGACGAGGACATCCTCGGACCGGCTGTAGCGGATCTCCTTGCCGGCCAGCTCAGCCCCGGACCAGGAACCCGACCAGCTTCGCGTCATGCCCTTGGGCGAAGAACCGCTTCGTCTGTTGCTGGCAGCCGGTGGTCTCGGTGGTGACCTCGGGCTCCTGGTCGCCGGTCCGTGGTGGTGCCGACCTCGAACTTGCGGCAGGCGCAGTCCTTCAGCTTGCCGACCGGGGTCCTCGTGCCGGCCATTCCGTCCTCCTAGAAGATGATCTTGCGTCTTAGGAAAATCGTGCCATGCGAGACATAGCGAGCACAATTACCCCAAAGACAAGAATCTCGGGACCCACGGATGGCCGTATTCGCTCGCGGCGCCCGTGACTGTTGGTAGCCGTCGATCGTGGAGCCTGCAGTACCGAGCATGCCCGCACGTGGCACCCCTCTCTGTCAAGCGCTGGTCGGAACGGGTGTTCTAGGCTGACTGGTGGCGGGTCCGGGAAGTGACTTGTCCGAAGAGCCGGCTTGGGGATGTGAGCTGGTCACGCTGGAGTCAGTAGTCGTTTCCCGTTGTCCTCCCGGGCCCGTCACCTGGCCAGCTGTGGCGTCGTCGATCATCTGCCGGTAGACGATGTCGGACAGTCGTCGTTTCAGCGCGCGCATCGCCTCCATCGACGTCTTGCCGGCGGCCTTTTTCCGGTCGAAGTAGGCCCGGCCCTCGGTGGGGTTGCGTAGCTGGACTGTGGCCATGATGTGCAGTACCCGGTTGATCTGCCGGTTCCCGGCCCGGGAGAGCCGGTGGCGTACCTGGTCGCCGGAGGACGCGTCGATGGGGGCGGTGCCGTTCCAGGAGGCGAAGTGGGCCCGGCCCGGAAACCGGGTGACGTCGGCGACCTCGACCAGCAGCCGGGCGGCACCGGACGGTCCGATGCCGTGCAGATCCATCAACGTGGTCCCGGTGGACGCCACAAGCTCTTTCAGCTCCTTGTCGGCTTCCTTGGAACGCCGGTAGACGCGTTCGAGGTCACCGATCAGCTCCGCGGCGACCCGGCGCCGGGCCTTACCGACCGCGTCACGGGGCCGGACCGTGGCCAGCAGTGCCTTGGCCTGGGCGGCGGACAGGCTCTTCTTCGCCCCACCCGGAATGAGTTCCAGCAGCAGTTGATGCAGCTGGGACACCATCCGGGTGTGGTCCTCACCGAGGGAACGACGCCGGTCGACCAGAATCCGCAGCAAGGCGAGCTGCTCATCGTTGACGACCGGGCGGAGTCCGGCCATCCGGGTGCCGACCAGCGCGATGGAGTGCGCGTCGGTGGCGTCGGTCTTGCGGCCCTGCCCGGTCGCGAACACCCGCGCCCTGGCCGACAGCTTTGGCGGGACGTCGACGACCTCCTCGCCGTCGGCGAGTAGCCGGTTGGCGATGTGCCGGCCGATACCCTGGCAGCCCTCGATCGCCCAGACCCGGATCGGCCACCGGTTGGCGTACTTCCTCATCGCCGTGTAGCCGGCGTGGTTGGTGTCGAAGCGACCGCCGCCGACGATGGTCTCGTCGCCGGTCATGACCTCGATCGTGGCAGAGCGCTTGTGCGGGTCCATACCGATGACCACGCGATCCGACGTGACACTCAACGCGTCCTCCGATGCTCGATCCATCTGGATTGTCGAGCCGGGAGGGCAACGCTGCTTTGAGCAGTGCAAACCCCTCTCGAGCCTCTCCCTGCCCTGGCGGCGTCCGGGACTGCGCAGGCCAAATGAGAGCCACACGACCAGCGTGGGCAGCCGATGTGAGAGCGACAGCCCAGGCACCTGGACCAAAGCCTGGCCGGGCCACGGTCCTACCGCAATGAAACAAGCAGCCGATGTGAGCGCGCCGTCGCCGACGAATGTAAGGGTCTCAGCCGGCACCGTATGAAGCCCTGTTCCGGGCTGTCCAGCGGATGGCGGTGCCCGCCGGGTGTGCCTACCGGCCGTTGTCGGCTTGGGGGTCCTCCAGGCGCCGGGCGATCTGTTCGATGGCGGTGAGGTCGTCTGGCGTGAGCCGGTCGATGAAATGGCGTCGTACCGACTCGACGTGGGCGGATGCGGCGGTGGTGAGGGCGTCCAGGCCCTCTTCGGTGAGCACGAGGAGGCAGCCTCGGCCGTCGGCCGGGTCGGGAGTGCGCCGGAGGAGGCCGCGCTCCTCCATCCGGCTGGCGTGCCGGGACAGCCGGCTGCGGGACCAGCCCATCTTGTCGGCCTGCGCGTGCAGGGTGCTGGTGTGGCCGGGCCTTTCCGACAGGGTGCTCAGCACCTCGTAGTCGGGCTCTGAGAGTCCGACCGCCGCCAGGTCACCCGAGGTGCCGGCCTGGACGGTGACCATCACCCGCAGAAACGCGCGCCACGCCCGCTCCTCGTCCGGGTTCAACCAGTGCACCGGCGCTGCCTCGGGTGTCGTTGACATGTAAACAATCTACCCCTATATTTCGTTTCCATGTCAACGAAACCGCTCCGCCTCCTCGTCCTGCTCTGCAGCACCCGCCCAGGCGCCCTCGGCCCCGTGATCGGGCAGTGGTTGATCGACGCGATCACGCCCTGCGCCGCCGAGCTTGGCGTCGAGTTGGTGCCGGTGGTCCTCGCCGACCTGGATCTGCCGTTCCTCGACGAGGAGGAACATCCGTCGTCGGGCATCTACCGGCAGGAGCACACCCGTAGGTGGAGTTCGATCGTGGACACGGCGGACGGTTTCATCGTGGTGACACCGGAGTACAACTACGGGATGCCGGCGACCCTGAAGAACGCGCTGGACTACCTCGGCCGCGAGTGGGCGTGGAAGCCGATCGGCTTCGTCAGCTACGGCAACACGTCGGCCGGCACGCGGTCGGTCCAGCACGCCAAGCAGGTGGTGACCACGCTGCGACTGGTCCCGTTGGGCGCCACGGTCGCGATCCGCATCAGTGACGCGGTGGACGACGGACGGCTGCGCCCCGACGCCGCCCGCGACGCGGCGGGCCTCGGTCTCCTGGACGAACTGGTCCGGGTCTCCCACGCCCTCCGGCCGATGCGCGAACGGGCAGGAGCCGGGACGGTCGCCGGCCCCGTGCCCGGGTCGTATGCGCGGCGGCTGACCCCCGACGACGCGCCCGAGGTCACCGTGCTGCAGCGATGCTGCTGGGTAGAGGAAGCCGTCGTCAACGACACCCTGGCCATTCCTGCCCTGCACGAGTCGCTGGAGCAGGTCCGCGAGTGGCTGGCGGACCAGCACACCACAGGCGTCTGGCTGGACGGTCGACTCCTGGGCATGGTGCGTACCCGCCGCGCAGGCACCGACTGGCACGTGGGCCGCCTCGCCGTCGTACCGGACCTACGCGGTCACGGGCTCGGCCGGTGGCTCCTGCGCACCGCCGAAGCCGCCGCCGACCCGGACATCCGCCGCATCATCCTGTTCACAGGCTCCAATAGCCAGCGGAACATCAACCTTTACCAAAGCGAGGGATACGAGCTCGTGCCATCGACCAGCACAGACGGAACCGCGCTCCTCACCAAGGACGCTTCCGCCGACCGGTTTGACGCTGCCACGATGCGGGCGGCGCACTGATCTGCCGCAGAGCGAGCGCGATAGCTGATGACCGTCGGTAACTCTCCGTAGGTCAGGTTCGCCGGCCGAGGTGGCTGGTCGTAGCTGTCCGGGGCACTGACGCCCGGTGGCCTGCCATGTCGTGCGACGCAGGGCCGTAGCCGACTCCGCAGGACGGACGTGCTGATCGCGACTACGGCTGCGGTAAGACCTGCGCAACGGTGGCGCCGCGTTCGAGATTCGGGAGTGAGGCGTCGTTGCGCGATGAGGGCCGGTGTCCTTCGCATCAAACAAAACAGGTCGTCACTGCGTACGATCCAGCGGATGGATCATGCCGAGGAGTCCGGGCGGATGCTGCGGAAGGCAGTCGCGGCGCTCTACGAGGTCTTCGCCGGTTATCCGTTGCGAGACTGGACCGAGCCGTGCCCGCACTGTCACACGGCGGAGGACGAGCGGGTGCTCCACCGGGCGCCGCTGCGCGAACTGACCGACGAGGACCTGCAGCAGTACACCGCTGACTCCCTGATGCTGTGGGGCGAACTCGCCGACCTCAAGCACTTCCTGCCCCGCATCCTGGAGATCGTCGCGGCCGAGGGCTTCGACTTCCCGGACGTGGAGGTGGTGTACGGGCACCTCGCATACGGATCCTTCGCCACCTGGCCAGCATCCGAACGTGCAGCCGTGCGCAATCTGGCGTTGGCTCACTGGCGGACAGCGCTCGCAGAGGGCGCTTACCTGGTCCACTTTGAGCCGGTCCTCACCGGCATCATGCTGATCGAGGACGATCTCACGACGTACCTGGAATATTGGGAACGCTCGAACGATGCCATCACGCTGGCGAACCTTGCCGAGTACGGACGGGAGATCAGGCGGATCCACGCCGGGGAGCGCAGTTGGAACGCGTACCTCGCCGTCGAACAGCGGGACGGACCGTTCGGCGCCGTCCGGCCGGGACCGAGACAGGTGGTCGACTGGCTGACCGGCCCGGACCTCGCCGTACGGCTGGCGGCACGCCGCGGCACGCTAACCAGCCCGCAAGCCGAGGTCGCGCTCGAAGAAGCGCTGCGGGTTATCTTCGACCTCCGCCCCTGAACCACGCCACACGGCCCGTGTGGTCGGTCGCGTATCCAGCCGCACCATGAGGGCGGTACGCCCGATACTGACGGCCGTGCGACGACCAGCGTGAGCGCTTCCGACTTTGGGAAAGGGTTCCTTCGTTGCCATCACTCTCCGGTGGCGAGGGTTGCCTATCGTGAAGCCAGGGGCCTCCCGTCGGTGCACTGAGCGGGGTGATGGTCGGTTGGTCACGCGATCCAGGCGGCGTGGCCGTACCCCGCTCGTCGCTGCGGCGCCGGTGGTGGGGGTCGTCGTCGGCGTGCTGACCAACCTGGCGACCGAGCGGTGGAACTGGGTGCTGCTCTGCTTGTTGGTCCTGGCCTCCTGCATTGCCGCTGCCTTGATGATCCTCATAGACCGCCTCCCGGCTCGCCCCGGTTCCGGTGTGGCCGACGCCGATCCGGCCGACGTCGGCCGGATCGGCGCCGGCCTGGGCGGTCTCGTTGGTTGGCGACCGGTTGGATCGAGCCAGGTGGGGCCGGTTGGGCTCGAGACGGCTCGGTCGCTTCGGGCGGGACGGGTGCCCGACCTCGCCGACTGCTTCCAGCCGCGGGACGCAGACGACCTCTGGAACGGCGACGTGGTCGTCCTACGCGGGCTCGGCGGGGTCGGCGGGGTCGGCAAGACGCAGCTTGCCGCCGCATACGCGCATCGGCAGTGGGAGGCCGGTGCCGTGCGCCTGCTGGTGTGGGTGAGCGCCACCTCCCGCCAGGCGGTGCTGGCGGGATTCGCCGAGGCGGCCGCCGTGGCGACCGGGTTCGCATCGCCGAGCGTCGAGCAGGGTGCGGGACGGTTCCTGGCGTGGCTGGCCGGGGAACCAGGGCCCTGGCTGGTCGTCCTCGACGACCTGCAACGGCCCGGGGATGTCCGCAGCCTCTGGCCGCCGATCGGAGCGGGCGGCCGCACCATCGTCACAACCCGCCGCCGTGACGCAGGGCTCGCCGGGTCGGGGCGGCGGATCGTCGACGTCGGGCTGTTCACCGTGGCGGAGGCGCACGGCTACCTGACCACCAAGCTCGCCGACCGGCCGGCGCTGCGGCCCGGAATCGACCAGCTAGCGTCGTGCCTCGACCACCACCCGATGGCCCTCGCACAGGCGGTGGCGTACCTCGTCGACCGGTCGCTGTCCTGCGACGAGTACCGCGTCCGGCTGCTCGACGAACGCCGCCGGCTCGGCGACGTGCTACCCGAAGCGGACGCGCTGCCGGACCAGCAGGCAGGCACTGTCGCCACCACGTGGTGGCTGTCGATGGACCACGCCGACCAACTCCCACCGGTGGGCCTGGCGTCGCCGCTGCTGCACCTTGCCGGTTTCCTAGACCCTAACGGCATTCCCACGACCGTGTTCGGCACGGCCGACGCGCTCGCGTGGCTCAACGGCACCTACACCGCCGACGATGTGTCGGACGCGCTGGCCGCGCTGCGCCGGCTCAGCTTGCTTGACGTCGAAGGGCCACCGGGTGAACGCATCGTGCGGGTTCATGCCCTGGTCCAGCGTGTGGCTCGGGAGCGGTACCGATCCCGCCACGACGGCGCCTTGCACACCGCCGCGAACGCGTTGCTGCAGATCTGGCCGGACGTGGAGCGCGACTCCCGCCTCGGTCAGCAGTTACGCAGTAACGCCGAGTCGGTTGCCGCGCTGGATCAGACGGGCGCGCTCTGGCAGGACGGCCTGCACCCGATGCTGACTCGCCTGGGTGTGAGCTACGCCGTGTCGGGTGACCTGGCCGCGGCGGTAGCACACTGGCGGCGCATCCAAGAGCAGACCATCGCCCGGCTCGGTGTCGATCATCCCGACACCCTCCGGTCCCGCCACCGGGTCGCCAATCTCGTCGGTGAGCTAGGCGACCCGGCCACCGCGGTCGCGCTGTTCGACGGCGTGCTCGCCGACCGTCGCCGTTGCCTTGGCGATGAACACCCAGATACCCTCGCCACACGGAATTACCGGTGCTACTGGCTTGGCGTCGCCGGCGATCCGGTGGGCGCGGTCGCCGCCCTCGAACCGTTGCTGGCCGACCGGACGCGGGTGCTCGGCGCCGACCATCCCAACACCTTCGCGACCCGAAGCAACCTCGCCCGATGGGTGGGGGAGGCTGGCCGGCCAGCGGCGGCGGTCGAGCAGTTCCGCGCATTGCTGGCCGACCGAACCCGTGTGCTCGGCATCCGGCATCCCCACACGCTCGACACCCGCCACCAGCTCGGCTGCTGGACCGGCGAGTCGGGCGACGCCGCCAGCGCGGCAGCGATGCTCGACGACCTGTCCGCACTGCAGAAGACCGAGCTCGGGCCCGACCACCCCGACACGCTGCTCACCCGCCGCAACGCAGCCCGCTGGCACGGTCACGCCGGCGCCCCAGCCGTCGCCGTCACGGCGCTGGAACAGCTGGTCGCCGACCAACTGCGGGTACTCGGGCCGGAGCACCCGGAGACACTGCACACCCGCGGCGCCCTCGGCATCTGGCGCGACCGCGCGGGAGCGCACGCCGCTGCGGTCGCCGCACTCGCCGAGGTGCTCGCCGACCAGCGCCGCACGCTGGGCGACGACCATCCGGACACACTGAACACCCGCGGTTCACTCGCGGTCGCCTCCGGTCACGCGGGCGACACCGCCGGAGCCGCCCACGACCTGAAGCTGCTTCTCACCGACCGCCTACGAGTGCTGGGCCCCCGGCACCGCAACACTCTCCGCACCCGGTTCAACCTCGCGGTCTGGACAGCGGCGATGGGTGATCCTCCGGCCGCCGCCCAAGCGCTGCGCGACCTCCTCGGTGATCAAACCTGCATGCTGGGCGCCGAGCATCCAGACGTGGTTCGGACCCGTCACCGACTCGACCAGTTCCCGGCAGCCACCGCCGAGCCCTGACCGATACCAGCCGCTGGCCGCCGCAGTTCGGTCCGGTGTGTCCTCTCAAGACTTGATTCGCTGCCCAGATTACCGCCGAACGAGCATGGCAGCTCGTGACCGTCCGTAGCTCTCCGTAGGTCGTCGCGGTCGTCTGCCATGCGGCTTGATGCACGCTCGTGCCGATGAGCTGGCGCGTCCTTCGCCTATTAGCCCAGAGGGGCCCGAGTCATTGGTTTGGGCGTTCCTATGTGCGAGAGTCGCGGTCTGGGTAGCGTGTCGAACGCCTCGCCGTCGGTGCACCGCGTTGGGCGGCAACCGTCGTCTGGCTCAAAGGTGGGACCATTGCGACCCCGGCATCAACAAGTTCCGAACGAGAGTGGGCGAAACCTATGGCAAGCGAGTCCTGCCCCATATGTGGCGAAGAGGCCGACGCCGACGAAATCGACCCGCACGGCCACTTCTCCGGGGATGACGAGGGCGACCTCGACGAGGACGTAGTCGTTCACCTGCTTATCCTCGGATCGCGACGGGACAGGACCGGCTGCGGCGAAGACATCGACAACAGTAGCGACGGGGCAAGCACGGACGAGGGTAGCGTGAACTGCCCCGAGTGCCGCGCCGTCATATAACCCGACGGAGACGGTGAGGGCGCACGCTCATAGCCGCGATGAGCGCGGCGGCTCGTACCCACGTCGATGAGCTTCCGTAGCCGTACGCAACACGGCTGACTCCATCTGGTGTCGAGTTGACGTGTCGACCACGGATTGGCGCGGCCGGTCGGCGCCGTAAGATCATGTTGATCTCCGCCAGCGCGGTGAGTAGCAATCGATGGTCCTGCGGCCGATGGTGCCGAAAGAACTTGCCCAGGTGGTGCTCGTACAAGGTGCCGGAATCACCGAGGCCCTGTGGACAGCCAATGGATCAAGGTCCGGGTGTGGTGGGCGGGTCCATGCCGGTGATCCGGCGCAGTTCTTTCTCGGTCGGGGTCGCCGACGGCAGCAGGATTTGCACCGACGGTGGCGCGTACTCGTCCCGGACCACCTCGAGCCAGGTTCCGGCGAGCTGGATCCGGCCACAGTCTGGCAGTCCGCACGGCCGGCAGCCGGCGATCCCGCGTGGCCAGTGCGCTGTCATCACCTGCCTGGCCACGATGGTGACGAGCTGTCGGCGCTCGACCGGGATGAGCCGGTCGGTGATGACGACCCACAGCGACCATTCGGCGGTCGGGCACCAGGTGCCCCGGCAACCACCGCAGTGTCGCCTCTCGGCGTGCGTCGTGATCGTCGCCCATGCCCAGTCGATCGCGAGGCCCGGCGCACTCTCCTGCCGGCTCATTCGTATGGCCCGTAGCCGCGCCGCCAGGGCCCGCCGGGGTACTCCTGCCATCGCACGTCGATGACCCGGGTGCGGCGTCGTCGGGCCAACCACCAGGTTCGGAGTATCGTCAGCACGTTGTCCTCCTACGCCACGGCGCCCCGGACCACGGGTCACGGGGCGCCGCTCAACTGGGCGGATGGTTGGCGCCGGTCCGGAACTCTCGGGGGAGGCGCCCCGGACCGGCCTGGACGACCGGGCCAGGGCGTACACCCCGACCGGTGTCCCACGGTGACGCTACTGAGCCGTGCGTAGGGTGGTGGAACGCTTACGCACCACTACTTCAGCCGAGGACGCCCATCCGCTCGCAGAGCCCTCGGAGTTCCGACCCCGCCGTGCCCTGGCGCAGCAGTGACCGGGTGGTCTCTCGTGCCGCCGAAGATGACCGGGTGTGCTGCGGGCCGACTCGCTCGGCCGTCAGCAGCATTCGTACCGCGTCGTGGGGCCGGCCGGCGTCGAGCAGCGCACGCGCCATGTCCATGTAGAAGTACACCTGTCGTACTGCCGGCAGGTCGGCCACGTTCACGCGGCGCGCGGTCTCGATCGCCTCGCCGGGCCGCGCCGTGTCGAGCTGTAGCGCCATCTGCCACAGCGCTACGTTCGTGGGTCCCCACGCCATGTCCCAGGCGTCGGTCTCGCCGGTCCGCTCCGCGATCCGCGCGGCCTCCGCCAGGTGCGCTTCGGCGCTGGCGAGATCTCGCAGGCCGGCCGAGTGGTGAGCGCGGGCCAGGTGCAGGAAGCCCAGCAGGTCCAGCGCGGACGGTGCGGATAGCTCCCGCTGTAGATCGTCAGCCGCCCGGTCGCATGTTGCCATCGCCGGCCCGTACGCCCCGCTGTAGGACAGGACGCGTGCCTGGTTGGCCGCCGCGACCGCCAACCCCGCCGGGTCCTCCAGCTCCTGAGCGGCTGTGGCGCACTGGTCGGCAGCGAGCCAGGCGTGCGCCGGATAGCCGACGTTGAGTAGGCAACCCATCGCCACGCCGTACACCGGGACCATCATCTTGGTCGCCTCGCGCCGGTCCTTCCCGGCGTGCAGGTCGGGGATCAGGCTGACGAGGCGATGCAACGCCCCGGCGTAGTCGCAGCGGTTGTAGAGGTCTCTGACGAGCATGGATTCCTGCCGAACGGGCACGGCCTGCGGTCTGACAGACCGCTCTGTCAGGGGGTGGCGCATCATCTCCCGCCACACCCGTTCGGCGTCGATCCGTGCCGCGTCGAGGCGCCGATCGGCGGGCGCGTACGGCTGGCCGGTCAGTTCGACGACCGAGCACTCCAGTGCGGCGGCCAGGTCTACGACCATGTATCGGTCGGTGCGCTGCTGGCCGCGTTCGATCCGCGACCATGAGGTGTGCGAGATGCCGGCTCGGCTCGCGGCGTGGCGGATGCTCCAGCGGTGCAGTTCGCGGCGGGCACGGATTCGGTCGCCGATCGAGGGGTCGGCCGGTACGGCACGGCGTGGCATGGCGTACTCCCAGATAGGGCTGGGGGTGGTGGCGACCCCGGGCCCTACCCCTGAGCTGCCACCTCGGACGGTACACCGGTGCTCTACTGCCGTAAGGAATCTGCCAGGGTCCCTCGCCGAACCCCTCGGCGCACACCTCCGCCAGGCTCAAGGACGCATCCTTAGAGGACGACAGACGCGCTGCTGCCCGAGGTAATCGCTAGAGATCCTCGAGGACCTGAAGGACGCCCTGCGCGAGTTCGTGGCCATCGCCGGAGCGTACGACGGCAGCCGACCCCGCACCCGACAGCCCTAAAACCGCCTCCCGAGGCCTCGGCGACCGAAATGTGGTCGCTCCGCTCCTGCCCGGCCAGCACCCTTCGCTACGTCGGGCTGGACACGGGTCACGCCGCCCGAGCTGCACAAGAGCGGCAGCCAGTTCGCCGGCGGGATGGCCAAGGAACTCGGCGAAGGCTTCGACCCGCGCGCACTCCTCGGCCTGCTGAACATCGCCAATCCGGTCCTCTGGGTCGAGGCGGGTGATCTGGCCGGTACGCCGAGCTGCGGAGTTCGTGACGTTGCCGGGGCCGTCGCCGCGGCCCCGGCAGGCGGTACGGGAATCCGCCGACGCCCGCAGTCCGGAGGAGCTGGCAACGAGGCCGAGGGGGAGCGGCGGGTGCCGTTGCCGCTGACCCGCCGAGCAGGAGGCGTTCCGGGCGTGCTCCGGCTCAGCCTTTATCAGCCGCTGGCCGAGCAGTTGGCCGAGATCGCCTACAAGCGGTCATATCTGTTCGGCGGCGAACTCGCCAGCACGGCGGGAAGCCTCCTGTTGGCTTTGGTCGTGAGTTCCGGCACCAGATGTCGCTGTGTTTCGGCACCAGCGAAATCTCACCGATTCCGATGTTCGCGAGTTTGGGCGCCCCCCGATCGGACTTGCTACGCCCGAGTCGGCCAACGCACCGCTCACGCACGGTGACGGGTGTCGGAGGTGGAGCGCGCTTTGTCTGCGGCAGAAGAGTAAGCGGACCGATGACCTGCCGGCTTCATTGATCGTATGATCAGCCAGCGCCGGTAGCGGATCGACCGACCCTCCGCGGCATCCGCTGGTCCTACAGTGGCCCAATGCCGGAGAAGTTCGAGGTTGACCGTGTCGACCGCATCGCTGACATCCTTTTTGGGGTTGCTACTGCTGGGGGTCTGATTGGCTATGGACCTCTGGCGAGGCGAGTCGATACCCGTCCCGACTTCCTAAGCCAGCCCTTGGACCAAGTCTCCCGTAGATCTGCCGAGATTGGGGAGCCGCTATGGAGCGCGCTTGTCGTATCCCGCGACAGCGGAAAACCTAGCTCCGGCTTCTATTCAATGGCTCGCCGAATGCGGCCAGAGTACGCCGCCCTCGGTGACGAGGAGATCTGGGCGCAGGAACGGGATCGGTGCTACGGTGCAGCGTCGTAGTTAGCGACAAGACCCAACGCCTCACGCCGGAAGGCAAACAGCGGGTTCGTATCGTTGGCATCGTCATAGCAGCAGGCTGAATCGACGACAAGGGGATCAATGAGTCGCAAAGCGTTGTGGATCAACGTTGCACTCGCCGGCATCCTGACCGCTGGAATCGGTGTGGTGACGAACCTCGTTACGGAAAAGTTCAGCTGGACGTTGCTGGCCGTACTCCTGACCTTGGTGGTCTCAGGAGTTCTCGTGGCGGGACTGCAGATGATTTCCGGCGAGGTGGCCAACCAGCGGACCTCCGTCGGCACGTCCGAGGTGCCGCTGACTTCCTCTTCCCATACGACGAGCAATTCGCAGTTCATTCAGGTCTTCGGAAACCGCAACCGTTTTGTTCAAAACGTTCAGCGCCTGGTTGTCGGCATTTCTGTGCAGACATTCTCGGCAATTCTGGCGATAGTCGTGGTCGGCTTTGCAAGTGCGATTTATGTAATTATTGAGCGCGAACAGCAGCAAGCCCAACAGAAGCAACAGTATGCCGGTCAGCCACCCGCCATCCCCAATCCCTATAGTTACGTGTCGTTCGACCGTTATGCTCCTGCGCGCGACCAGGAGTGCCCAGGATTGTTTGGGCTATGTGTTAACGCAGGACAGTCGCTCGATGCCGCCGAACAACTGTTCGTGGCCCATGACGAGATCCCCGGCTCGCGGAGTGGTCTGACCTGGGGACAGCTCGATTCGGAGTGTCGAGCTTGGGAACTGCGCAACACGAAGGGCGTTATCGTGTGCGCCGCCGACGAGCAGATTACCTGGATTCAGGTGTGGGTGATCCCGGAGACGCCACTGACGCTGGCCACCTTCGGAGGCGAGGTGCACCTTCCCGGAAGTTTAGGCGTAATAAGTGAGGAGATCAATCGCCTCGTCGACGCGCCGCCGTACTCGATCCGACAGATCGATGGGGAAGGCAACTGGCGAAACCGAGCCGCTTGGCATTATGTTGGGAGTGAGGGAGTGATTTTGGCGGACATCACCGTCGCTGGCGACTCGTTCAAGCACTGGAACACCGGCGGACGACCGATTTGCGACTACCGGAACGCGTTCCCGCACTTAGCTACGGTCGATGTATCCCTGCTAACGGTCCAGATTTGGGACGTGAATCAGGAACTCGGTTGCCCAGCCGGTTGACGTGGCATCAATCATTAAGCCTCTGCCGCCATCGTTTAACTTCGGTACCATGTCACAGCTCGGCGAAACCGCGCGGCAATGCGGCATCGGCAGTCTGGTGAACTCATCTCGGCACGACCGGCCGTCCTCGGACTTGGCCGCGCTGGGATCCACGGCTACCGAAGGTGACGGCCGCGCTGGCAACGGCGCGCACGACCTGCGGCATGATCTCTCCATAACGTGGGTGGCGGCAGATGCGGTGGTGCCAAGGCGGCGGCCCGTGCTACAGGCAAGATTGGATCGGTCCCAGTTGATTCGCGCTGCGGCCCTCCCTGTCAGGGCTTCCGGTGCGTCGACCGCTGCCCACCCGACTCATGTACCGTATTTAGTCGCCGCCTATCCCGGTCAGTCAAAGTAGCTGCTCGTGAACTGCTGGGCAGTCGCAGTCTCCCGTGTGGCCCCTTGGCTCGCGGCAGAAGTACCAGTAGGCCCTGGGGTCAGGTCCACCACCCTTCGGGTGGAAGCGTTTGTTGCACGGTTCGACATCGTCTTCGTCGCCTCCGTAGAAACCCAGGCCTCCGCACCCGGGACACTCGCCGCTGACACTGGTGGACTCATCGCGTCCGTCTGGGACGTTTATGGTTCCCGCGCCCTCACAGTCTTCGCACTCGAACCAGTACTCGTCCGGGTCGTCTCCCGGCCCGTTGTTGACGCGCTTGGGCACTTCATCCTCCTCGGAATCTCAGGTCTCAACTTAGCGCCAGACAGCGGGAGCGCAAACGGCTCGGTTCGCTATGACCCGATCTCGTTCCCCTAGACCAGCCGCCCTGTACGCACTCGAACAGCGGCAGATGCGGATGCCGTTGGCGCCTCGGCACTGGTTCGGCCCAGGGACAGCAGCCTGACCTGCTTCGGACAGCGGCAGGGCGCAGCAGGTCAGCCCTTAAGTGAGATGTCAAGGCGGTCATAGCGTCCCCGTGGCGACGAGCGCGACCCGTCGCGGTGTCTGGACTGCCACGACTGGCGGGCCATGCCGGCATGCCAGCAGCGGCCCTGAGAGGCGGGAACCCCGGGACCCTGCCGCGATGGTAGGCCCGGGGCCCTTCGATCATTCTGCGGCTTTCGTCGCGGCCCGTCGGGTAGTGGACCGGCCGGCCGTGCCGGCGGCTCGGCCGGAGCGGTGGCCAGTACCTACCTGGGTTCGCCGTCTTGGTCGCGGGCCACTGAAACGATGGGGAAGTGAGACATCCTTGTCACTCCCCGGATCACACCCGCGTCAGTATTTCCGCCGATTCCGTCGTCCGCTAGCTCTGCTTCGGCTTGTGCCACTGTTTCCCGGCCCTCCTCGATCTGCATCGGAGGCCGAAAGCTCGAAAGCTCCCAACGATGCTTCTGCCAGTCCATGACCAGACGCACAATCCGTTCAACCGCGAGAAGCGCCGCGATTCCGTATCCGACCGGCTTCATATCTTGCGCAACAGTCGTTAGCACAACCTCTAACGGACTGTTCATACGAAGTGATTGCACACGTAGCCGAGCAAGGCCGTCTACCCTTGGATCCCAATCTGTGTGTTGGTCAGGAAGTTGGAACCATGTCGGCATCCTGGAGCCGTGGGCAATGTCGTCAAGCGATTGCAGGAAGACGGGGATCTCGTCAAGACGCTTCTGTACGTTTGCAATCACCGTCAGGCTAGGAACGCGGGTGCCTGTGCGTAGGGTGGGTGAAGACATGGACGGATCTAAGCACAGGTCTAGCGGAGGTCCCTCTCCCTCGACTGTCAGAACCCCGTCGGGGAATCACGCCGCAGACCGTCGGCAGCAGGCGGGCCGGGCCGCGCAAAACTTCGGCCGGCCCGCCCACGGGCCGTCAAACGAGTATCGGACGCCACCACCGGAACCCCGACCGGCAGTCCAGCCACCGGCCACACCGCCTCTGGGCAGAAGCGGAACGCCGTACCGTCGATGCCGATCGTTGGTAGCGGAACGTCACGAAGGCGCTCGCCCGTTCCTATGAGTCTCGCTGAATCTCGCTGGCATGCTCGCGGACGGTTGAAGGCTCGAACGTGCGTCCGCCATCTGCACGACGATGTGCACGTTCAGCTGCGCCTGACTGTGCACCTTGGAGCGCAGAGCCAGGTACACGATGACCTGCAGAGTTCTACAAGCCGACGGATTGACGTCGAGTGCACTCAACTCGACATATCCGCGCACCCCGCACCCGGGTCGCCCCATGACCATCTGCACGAAGGGTGAACGGGCTCTGGAGCTACCGCCGGCACCATTGGCGGTAAAGATCCAGGACTGGTTCTGGTTCTCGCGAACATCTCGGCACGCGGTGACAGCAACGTGGCGCCGGAGCCAGCCATTCGGTGGGTTGCGATCGGCCCGATAAGCAAGACATACCGCATCTCGCTTCACTCCGTGCAAGACCCTGATGATGACCGGGTAGGCGACCTGCCCAACCTCATCTCGCTCGACCCAGTCGATGAGGCGTATATCGGCGCTGGCCGGGAGTTGGGCGTCAGGGGGATGAGAGAGAAGCGATCTTGCTCGCGGAGCACCTCAGAGACGCTCGCCCTGACCGCTGGGTCAACCATGCCGTAGGCGGCGAGGAATATATGGACCATGTTCGAAGCCGCTGAGACTCCGTCCAGCGCCATAGCTGACAAGATCGATCACGGAACTCGCGACAGAGCCCCAATCTCGCGAACGAAGCCATCCTGCTGTTCCTGGACCGCTACGCCGCACGCGGCTGACGATCACCGAGACCTACCTGCACCTGCTGCGGGGTGGGGAACCGCCCCGACGAGGGTAGGCCTGACGCCCGAGAGCCGCGCATCCTGCGGAGCATGGACCGGCGGCACACCGCCTGGGTCGACGCCCAGCACGGCTCCACCCGGGTGCTGCTCTTTCCAAGCAGCCTCAAGTTCGATGACGGCCGGGCAGGACTTGAGCGTCGCCGCCGGCTCGAAGCGAGAGCAGGGCGTTGTCGAGGGGGGCTGGGCAGCATGCCGGCCCGCTACCTGCTGTGCACCACATGTGCTCTGTCGTCCCTGACCGGCGGTGAGCGATGCTGACGGCTCATGATCGCCCGTGCCCGTCCGCCCGTCCGGCCGATCACGTGCGGTCGGTGTGCGGTCTCCCGGTGGCGGTGCCAGCGCTGACCGCCCCTGCGGCGCCCTGCGGTACGCTGACAGCCGCCGCTAGGTAGTGTGGATCACCGCGCCCTCGTAGCTCAGGGGATAGAGCATCGGTTTCCTAAACCGTGTGTCGCAGGTTCGAATCCTGCCGGGGGCACCAGCGCAAACGTAGATCATTTGGCCGACCGGGTCGCGACATTGCCATCACCGTGCCATCACCGGGCCGAAAATCAAGGCCCGGCCGGGCGTGTCGCAGGCCGGCCGGGCCTTGATCGAATCGGGTTATCCGGGGCGGTGGCGGAGGCTGCTGTTGTCGACGACCTTCAGTCGATGATCGAGCAGGTCCACGGCTCCCTGTATACGGGTGAAAGCCCGCTCGTCCCCGTCCCTGCTGATCGTCTGGATCAGCGCGTCGACGGCGCCGATGAGGGCGTACAAACCCTCCTCGCGCTCCCGGTCGCGGGCTGCGATCTCCCGGTCGCGGGCGGCCAGGACGGTCAGGTGTCCGTCCATCGACTCGCGGGCGGCCTCGCGGTACGCCGCGAGGCCGCGAAGCAGTTCCGCCCTGAGCTTGAGGGCCTGTTCGTGCTGCCTCGCGCTGTGGGTGACCGCGAAGGTGGCGGACATTCGGCGTAGGACCAGGATGATGAAGAAGCCGACCCAGACGCAGACGCTGCTCGCGCAGGCGAGCAGCGCCCGCATGATGTCGATCGCTTGACCTCGGGTGAGGGGGTCTGTCGGGGGGTAGCCCGGCGCGGTGAGCAGGACCACCTCGATGATCGGCCAGGCCGTCAGCACGGCGGCCACGACCGCGCACGCGATGACGAGGTTCAGGTATTCGACGCGAGCGGCGTCCTTGGCTTTACGTTGCGGCTCGTCCTCTGTCGTTTCGGTATCTGGCGTACTCGTCGGGCGGTCGACGATCACGGATAGCCTCCCCGGGGGTTGTCAAGCTTCGATGGGGGTCGCCATCGGGAGTTTTGGTCTGCTCGGGCGAAGCCGGCGGGGCAACACGGACCGGAAGATCCAATCGCCGGTGTGCCCACTGTCGTTGATCGCGTGGAACTTGCAACCCCGAGCGGCCGGAGGCTTCAGTCTGCGGCAAAAACGAAACCGGTTCGTAACTATCGGCGACGTCGGTCGTTAACCGGCCGCCTCGCAGCAGAGGTCGCTGATCGAACTGACACAACGTGACTGTACCTCGAATACCGGCCCTGACGTGCGAAAATGTTACCTAAATATCGACCGATACGGTTGACCTGAGTATCGCCGGTCGGCCGTCATATGACTCGGGCGTTCGTCGAGTCCGTAGCGCGATCGGTTTACATCCGTACCAAGTTGTTGTCCGACAACTGCCCTTCGGCGAGTCTGGCCGGGCCAGTTAGGACACCGGGGGGGTCGGTGTGGCGGTTTGCCGCGCCAGGCCACCTACCAGGCCCGGCCGCGCGGCGGCGGAGGGACATCGACGTCGACGCGGTCGACGAGAGCCAGGATCTGGCGGGCGGTCGCACGCCAGGCGACGCGCTCGCGGCGGCGATTCAACTTCCGCCCGGGCCGGCCGGTGCACAGGTCGCAGCCGCACAGGTTCGGACAGGTCCGCGGTTGGCGGCAGCACCGCGTACGGATCCACCGCTCGATAGAGAGCTCGGCCAGGAAGATATTCAGGTCGCACGGGCCGGTGGAGTGGTCATGAGAATCCACGAACCAGTCGCGGACGAGCGGATCGAGCATCTGGACGCGCATCGGCCGGTGGACATCGGTACGGGACATGGTGTTCCCCTCGGGGCGCCCCACGCATCTGGCGTGGGGCTATCGCCTGTCGGCGCGCATTCCGATCACCTCCTGTTGTCGTGTGGGCGCGGTGCGCTGGGGGCTATGATCCCCCGGGTTGCTCTCGCTGTGGCAGGCGAAGCGATCCGCACGACGTGGCTCCGGTGATACCGGGGCCACGTTCGTTTTCGACCCCGGGCCCAGCGTCCTGGCGGCGCCGGCGGGTCAGGTCAGGTCGGTACGCTGGTCCCGTCAGATAAGTACTCCTGGGCTGCGAACCCCCGCCCCCGGCAACCCCGCCGGGGGCGGTCGCACTTAGGGGGCCCTGGTTGCCGCACCGGGGCGCTACGCTCGAACTGTCTGGTTGGCTCCTTCGGGCTTGAGAAGGCCGGACGACGAGGCCGGCTGCTACCGGCCTCGTTCCACTTCCGGGTTCAGTCCCACAGCCACCTCGCCTGGTGGCGCTGCTGCGTGGTCGGCGGGATCACAGCCACCTCGCCGCTGCCCTGGTATTCCTTGATCGCCCTCAGGCAGTCGAGCCGCGCCCGCAGGCGATCCGGTGCGGTAAACCGCTCCCGGATGAACCATTCCTGCGGCCGGCCGGTGTGCCACCAGCGGACGCCAGGTCGGTCCCAGATCGGCTCCCAGCGGCAGCGGGGCCGGGCGCGACGCCGGCCGTCAGGGCGCTGCCGGACGGGCTCTGACGGTAGGTCGCAGTCGTATTGCCGACCCCAGCGGGTGCCGGCGCGCTGCCTGCACAGGTGGTGGGGTTCGTACCAGGTCGCGCGGACCCAGAGCGGCTTGGTCTTGTCGGTGTCGGACATCGGTAGCCCCTCGCTACGGGGCCGCGGAATTGCGGCCCTACAACGGGTGCAGCTGGTTCAGACGCATGGCCGTACCTCCTGGTCGTCCGGGTTGTCGCGGTGCCCTCGGGAGGAGTCGAACCTCCGCCCCACGGCATAGAAGGCCGCCGCTCTTTCCGCTGAGCTACGAGGGCCCCTTGAGGTTATCGCAGGTCGCCATGTCCTTGCCCGCTCGATTCTGGGGCTGTAACCTCAATCTAGCTAGCGCGACGCGGGTTATCGCCCGAGCGTCGGCGGTATCCGAAATCGCGCCCGCTCGACCTGGCCGGCGGCGTCGCCGGATGAATACCCTCGCTGCGGCGGGGTTCGACAGTGCGACCCCGAGGAGCCCAGATGGGCGACAGCTTCGTACACCTGCACGTCCACACCGAGTACTCGATGCTCGACGGCGCAGCCCGCCTGAAGGACCTGTTCGCCGAGACGAACCGGCTCGGCATGCCGGCGCTGGCGATGACCGACCACGGCAACCTGTTCGGCGCCTACGACTTCCACAAGCAGGCCACGGCCGCCGGCGTGAAGCCGATCATCGGGACCGAGCTGTATCTGACGCCGGGCACCGATCGGCGGGACCGAACCAGGGTGCGATGGGCAACCGGTGGCGAGAACGACGTTTCCGGCGGTGGCGCGTACACGCACATGACGGCCCTGGCCGCCGACGCCGACGGGCTGCGGAACCTGATGCGGATCAGCTCCCTGGCCAGCCTGGAAGGCTTCTACTTCAAGCCCCGCGCCGACCGGGAGTTGCTGCACCAGTACGGCAAGGGACTCATCGCCACCACCGGCTGCCCGTCCGGCGAGGTGCAGACCTGGCTGCGGATCGGCAACTTCGACAAGGCGTGCGCCTCGGCGGCCGAGTTCCAGGACATCTTCGGCGCCGAAAACTACTACCTGGAGGTCATGGACCACGGGCTCGACATCGAGCGTCGGGTTCGCGAGGACTTGATCAGGCTCGGTAAGCGGCTGGGCCTGAAGCCGGTGGCCACCAACGATCTGCACTACACGTACGCCAAGGACGCGGCCACCCACGAGATCCTGCTGTGCGTCCAGTCCGGCAAGACCCTGACGGATCCGGACCGGTTCAAGTTTGACGCCAAAGACTTCTATCTGAAGTCGGCGGCCGAGATGCGGGCGCTGTGGGATGCCGAGGTGCCGGGCGCCTGCGACAACACGCTGGAGATCGCCGAGCGGATCGGCGACTACTCGGAGGTGTTCGCCCCCCGCAACCTGATGCCCCGCTTCCCGGTGCCGGACGGGGAGACCGAGGAGTCGTGGCTGCGCAAGGAAGTCGAGCACGGGCTGAACTGGCGGTACCCGAGTGGCGTGCCGGACGATCGCCGCCGGCAGGCCGCCTACGAGCTCGATGTCATCCTCAAGATGGGCTTTCCGGGCTACTTCCTGGTCACCGCCGACCTGATCGCCTACGCCAGGCGGGAGGGAATTCGGGTCGGCCCGGGCCGCGGGTCGGCGGCCGGCTCCCTGGTCGCGTACGCGACCGGGATTACGAACCTGGACCCGATGACGCACGGGCTGCTGTTCGAGCGGTTCCTGAATCCTGAGCGGGTGTCGATGCCGGACATCGACATGGACTTCGACGAGCGTAGGCGCGGCGACATGATCCGCTACGCCACCGAGAAGTACGGCGAGGCGCGGGTAGCGCAGATCATCACCTACGGCACGATCAAGGCGAAGGCGGGCACCAAGGACGCTGCTCGGGTCCTTGGGTACCCGTTCTCGGTCGGGGATCGGGCCACGAAGGCGATGCCGCCAGCGGTGATGGGCAACCAGGTGTCCTTGGCCGACATGTTCGACCCCGAGGCGCCCCGATACAAGGACGCGGAGGCGTTCAGGACGCTGTACGCCGAGGACGCCGAGGTGCGGCGGGCCGTCGACGTCGCCCGGGGCCTGGAGGGGCTGAAGCGGCAGTGGGGGGTGCATGCCGCCGGCGTCATCCTGTCCCGGGACCCGCTGATCGACGTGCTCCCGATCATGAAGCGGGACGCGGACGGCGCGATCATTACTCAGTGGGACCAGAACGGGTGCGAAGGCGTCGGCCTGCTCAAGATGGACTTCTTGGGCCTGGACGGGCTTACTACCATGGGCGACGCGGAGGACAACATCGCCGCGAACCGGGGCGAGACAGTCGACCTGGACGCGCTGCCGCTCAACGACAAGCCCACCTACGAATTGTTTGCCCGCGGTGACACCGTCGGCATCTTTCAGTTCGGCAAGGAGCCGATGCGTCGGCTGCTGCGGTCGATGGGGGCGGACCGGTTCGAGGACATCTCCGCCGCCGCTGCCTTGAACCGGCCGGGACCGATGGGCGCCAATACGCACAACGAGTACGCCGACCGGAAGAACGGCCGGAAGCCTGTGACGCCGATCCACCGGGAGCTCGCCGAGCCGCTCGCGGACATCCTCGACAACACTTACGGGCTGATCGTGTACCAGGAGCAGGTGATGGCGATTGCCCAGCGGGTCGCCGGGTACAGCCTCGGAGGCGCTGACCTGCTGCGGCGGGCGATGGGCAAGAAGAAGAAGGAGATCCTGGCCGCGGAGTTCAAGCCGTTTGCGGCGGGTATGAAGGCGAATGGATATTCAGATGGGGCGATTAAGACCCTATGGGATATCCTGGTGCCGTTCAGCGACTACGCATTCAACCTCGCCCATAGTGCCGCGTACGGATTGATTGCTTACCAGATGGCGTACCTGAAGGCTCACTACCCGGCCGAGTTCATGGCCGCGCTTCTCACCTCTGTCGCTGACGACAAGGACAAGAGGGCCATCTACCTGTCCGAGTGTCGCCGGATGGGCATCAAGGTTTTGCCGCCGGACGTCAACGAATCCCGGGCGCAGTTCACCGCGGTCGGCAGCGACATCCGCTTCGGCCTGGCGTCGGTCCAGGGCATCGGTGCGAACCCGGTCGAGGCGATCATTTCGTCGCGGCCGGCCGGCGGGTACACGTCATTCGGGCAGTTCCTCCACAAGGTCGACGCCGCGGCCTGCACGAAGAAGGTCGTCGAGCCGCTGATCAAGGCGGGCGCGTTCGACTCGCTCGGACACAAGCGGCGCGGGCTGCACATCGAGCACGCCGCGATGGTGGACCTGGCGACGAAGCTGAAGAAGGACACCAGCAACGGGCAGATCGACCTGTTCGCGATCGACACCCCGGGCAACGACATGGTCCCGCTCGGCCTCGACCGGCCGTTCGAGCCGGTCGAATGGCCACAGGACGAGCTACTGGCCAACGAGAGGGAAGCGCTCGGCCTGTACGTGTCCGGCCACCCTCTGGCCGACGACGGGCCGCTGGTGGCCCGCGTCTCGACCACGACGATCGCCGCGCTGCTCGCCGCCGAACCGCACGAACTACCCGGCAAGGTAACGATCGCGGGCCTGGTCACCAAGCTGGAGCGAGAAGTCTCGAAGAAGGGGGCTCCGTACGCCCGGGTCACGGTCGAGGACCTGGACGGGGTAGGGGTGCTGGTTCTGATGTTCAACGTCGTCTACGAACGGTACGGCGCCGGGCTGGCCCGGGACATGAAGGTGGTCGTCGACGCGTCGGTGAAGCGCGACGGCGAGGCCCTGACCTTGTACGCGTCCCGGATCCGCCCACTCGACCAGGTGGCCGGTGGCGGCGGCGGCGGGGGGCCGGCGGAGCCGCTGACGGTCCGAGTGCCACTCCACCGGGTCACCAAGAGTCTGGCCGCCCGCCTGAGGAACATCTTCGACCGGCATCCCGGCGAGGTGCCGGTCCGGATTCATCTCACCCAGGCAACGAAGAACCCGATCCTCACGACCCCGTTCAAGGTGAATGCCTGCGCAGCCTTCCACGCCGAGGTTCGGGAGCTGCTGGAGCTCCGCCAGGCCGCCTGAACGTCAACCTGGCCCGGGCCGCCTTGCGCACGCGGCCCGGGCCAGGTTCGTGTTCAGCGGGCAGAGGGTTGGAGCAGGTTGCCGAACGCCGACATGGCCTGCCGGAGTTGTGCCAGCTCGGCAACCGCGCCCTCATTCTCCTTGGCCCTGACGAGGGCGTTATCCGTGGCCTCCTGTGCGGACAGCAGCTGGCGCCGAAAGGACTCCTGCTGCTCGCGAAACTCGGCCGCCAGTTCCCGTCGGGCCTCGTTCCAAACCTCCGCCTCCCGCTTCTGCGCATCGCGCAGGGCTGCCCCCAGGTCGGAATTTCGCTTCTGCAGGACGGCGATCGCGTCCGCCATCCTTGCGATTTCCTCCTCGTGATCCCAGTTGATCGCCTCCGGGTTTACGAACACCGGCCCGACCGAGGAGGTGGGGG
>NZ_JADPUN010000257.1 GCF_015690345.1 Plantactinospora alkalitolerans
GTGCGCCAGCCCGCAGCCGCAGTGCGCCAGCCCGCAGCCGCAGTGCGCCAGCCCGCAGCCGCAGTGCGCCAGCCCGCAGCCGCACTGCGCCAGCCCGACGGCGGCAGCTCCGGACAGCCCGCCGGCGGGAGCGCCCCGCCCCGGACCGGAACCGACCGCGAGCGGCCGGTCGACGGGGCGAGCGATCGTCCGGTCACGGTCCAGCCCGAGCGGCCGGGCGCAGCGGGCGGCGAGCACCTGCGACAGCGCAGCCGGGTCGAGGTGACCGGGTCGGGCGGCGGAACCGATGCCTGGCGGATCGTCCGCTCGGCCCGGCATGCCGGGCGGCCGACCACGCTGGACTATCTGGCCACCGCCTTCGACGGTTTCGTCGAACTGCACGGCGACCGTCTGGGCCTCGACTGCGCGGCGATAGTCGCCGGCCTGGCCCGGCTCGGCGACCGGTACGTGGCCGTGATCGGACACCAGAAGGGCCACCTGCCCCGGGAACTGCGAGCCCGCAACTTCGGCATGGCCAGCCCGGCCGGCTACCGCAAAGCACTGCGGGTCATGCGGCTGGCCGCCGGGCTGGGCCTCCCGGTGGTCACCCTGATCGACACACCGGGCGCGTACCCGGGAGTCGAGGCCGAGCAGCAGGGCCAGGCCGGTGCCATCGCCGAGAGCATCCTGGCGATGACCGGTCTGCGTACTCCGGTTGTGGCGGTGATCATCGGTGAGGGCGGCAGCGGTGGCGCACTCGCGCTGGCCGTGGCCGACCGGGTACTGATGCTGCGGAACGCCGTCTACTCGGTGATCAGCCCCGAGGGCTGCGCCGCGATCCTCTGGCAGGACCGGGCCGCCGTGCCCCGGGCCGCCGACGCGCTCCGGCTCACCGCACCGGATCTGCTCCGGCTCGGTGTCGCGGACGCGGTGATCGCCGAGCCGCCCGGCGGTGCGCACCGGGACCCGGCCGCGGCGGCCGTGCTGCTCCGCCGAGCCCTGGTGGACAACCTGACACCGCTGCTCGACGTGCCCACCGAGGAACTGATCCGGCGACGGCGCCAACGCTTCCGCCGGTACGGGGCGGCGGCCAGCGTCAGCCCGGTCGGAACGGGGTCCCGATGACCAGGGCGTCGGTCGCCGGGAATCCGGAGTTGGTGGTGCCGGTCGGTGGGCCGGCGGACCTTGCGGGGGAGCCGGAGTTGGTGGTGCCGGTCGGTGGGCCGGCGGACCTTGCGGGAAACTCGGAGCCGAAGCCGGCGGGGGTTCCGGCGTCGGATTCGGACCCGGATTCGAGCCCGGATTCGGAGTCGGAACCGGAGCCGGCGCCGGTCGGCGGGACGGCGGAACTCGCCGAACTGTGCCGGCAGGCGGGCCGGCTGGTGACGGAGACCGCCGGGCCACTGCGCCGGATCCGCCTGCGCAGCGGCGAAGCCGTGCTGGAGATCGAGTGGCATGGCGGCGAGGCCGTTGTGGGCCCGGGTACCGGTGCCGCCGCGCTGGCGGGCAGCGCGGCCAATTCCGCTCCGTCCGCCGTACCGGCGGTCACCGGAGCGGCCATCGGCAGCGACGGCCGCCGGACCGTCCTCGCGCCGATGGTCGGCACCTACTACCAGGCGGCCGAGCCCGGTGGCCCACCGTTCGTCGAGGTCGGCGACAAGGTGGAGCCCGGCCAGGTGGTCTGCATCGTCGAGGCGATGAAGCTGATGAACGAGGTGGTCGCCGACCAGGTCGGCAGGGTCGTCGAGGTACTCGTGCACGACGGCGAACCGGTCGAGTTCGGACAACCGCTGATCGCTCTGGTGTCCGCATGAGCGCAAGGACGGTGCGGCCGTGTTCGAGAAGATCCTGATCGCGAATCGAGGCGAGATAGCGCTCAGGGTGGCGCGGGCCTGCCGCGAACTGGGCGTACGCTCCGTCGCGGTGTACTCGGTCGCGGACCGGGATTCCGCCGTCGTACGCCTGGCCGACGAGGCGGTCTGCATCGGGCCGGCGGACGCCCGGCAGAGCTACCTGAACGCCGCCGCCATCATCGAGGCGGCCCGGAAGACCGGGGCCGAGGCCATCCATCCGGGCTACGGCTTCCTGTCCGAGGACGCCGACTTCGCCGAGATCTGCGCAGACAACGGGTTTGTCTTCATCGGGCCCCGGCCCGAGGTGATGGCGGCGCTGGGCGACAAGTCGAAGGCGCGGGCGTTGATGGGCGACGCCGGTCTTCCGCTTCCGCCGGGCAGCCTGGCAACCCTCGACACGGTGGCCCAGGCCAGAGCGGTGGCCGAGGAGATCGGCTACCCGGTGATCATCAAATGCGCCGCCGGTGGTGGCGGCCGGGGCATGTCGGTCGTGCACTCCGCCGAAGACCTCGCCTCGGCGTACGACCGGACCCGGGTCGTCGCGCAGGCCGCGTTCGGCGACGACCGGGTCTACGTCGAGCGCTATCTCAACCCGGCCCGGCACGTCGAGGTGCAGGTGCTCTGTGACGGGTACGGCAACGGCGTGCACCTCGGGACCCGGGACTGTTCGGTGCAGCGGCGGCATCAGAAGCTGATCGAGGAGGGTCCGGCGCCGGCGTTGTCGGGAGTAACCCTCGACGCGATCGCCGAGACCGCCCTGCGTGGCGCGCTCCGGGCCGGCTACACCGGGGCCGGGACCTTCGAGTTCCTGGTCGACGAGGCGGAGCGCTTCCAGTTCATCGAGATCAACTGTCGGATCCAGGTCGAGCATCCGGTGACGGAGATGATCACCGGTGTCGACCTGGTGCACGAGCAGTTGCACATCGCCGGGGGCGTACCGCTGCGGCTGCGCCAGGAGGACGTACGACTCCAGGGTGTCGCCATCGAGTGCCGGGTCAACACCGAGGACCCGGACCGCAACTTCCTCCCCACTCCCGGCCGGCTCACCAGGTTCACCCCGCCGAGCGGGCCCGGCACGCGGACCGACACCCACGGCTATCCGGGCTACCTGGTCGGCCCGTACTACGACTCGCTGCTCGCCAAGGTTGTGGTCTGGGCGCCGGACCGGGACCTGGCGCTCGGCCGGATGGAACGGGCGCTGCACGAGTTCGAGGTCGACGGCCCCGGCGTACACACCACCATCCCGTTCATCCGACGGGTCCTCGACGACGCGGGATTCCGCAAGGGGCGGTACTCGACCGGACTGGTCGACCGACTGCTCGGCGCGCCCGATTCGGCGAAGGAATCCGTTCCGGCCAGTTCGGCGCATCTTTCGAGGAGGACCAGATGACCGTGAGACACGAGGACCCGGCGTTGGCCGAGCCGTTCCGACCCGGAGGGGAGCCGGTCCGCAGTGTGGCGGAGCCCGGCGGGCCGGCGCAGGCGACCGAGGCGGAGATTATCGCGATCCTGGTCCGGCACTGCGGCCTGGACGCCGGGGCCGCGACGGCGGCGCCGACGGCCTCGCTGGAGCAGCTCGGCATGGACTCGTTGGCGCTGCTCGAACTGCAGGCGGTGGTCGCGGACCGTTACCGGGTCCAGCTTCCGGAGGAGGCCGGGCAGTTCAGCATCGAGGAGATCTCCGACCTCGTCGTGCGGCAGTCCGCTGCGGAGGCGGGAGCGGCCGGCCCGCAGGACGGACGACCCGCCGGGGGCGACGGTCGACCCGCCGGTGGCGACGGTCGGCCCGGTCACACCGAGAACAGCGTGGTGATCGCGGCCCCGCCGCAACTGGTCTGGGAACGGACCAACGACGTCGCGAGCTGGACGGGGCTGTTCACCGAGTACCAGTCGGTGCAGATTCTCGAACAACAGGGCGACACCGTCCGATTCCGGTTGACCATGTATCCGGACGAGAACGGTGTGACCTGGAGCTGGGTCAGTGAGCGCACCGCCGATCCGGCCCGGCGCGAGGTGCACGCGCACCGGGTGGAGACCGGGCCCTTCGAGCACATGCGGATCCACTGGCGGTACGACGAGGTGCCGGGCGGTACCCGGATGACCTGGACCCAGGACTTCGAGATGCGCCCGACCGCCCCGGTGACCACCGCCCAGATGACCGACCGGATCAATACCAACAGTCGGGTGCAACTGGACCTCATCCGGGACAAGCTCGAGCGGATCGCCGCCGAACTCGCGGCCGGCGCCCTGCCGGAGCAGTCGGTCGGCATGTCCGCCGGATCGCCGGCCGCCGGACCCGTCGGCACGGCGGCCGTGACGGTCGGGAGCGGCGATGAGTGAGCACGATCGCCGGCTGATGGCCGCCCGGGACGTCGCGCCGGACCGCCGCCGGGGCGGCGAGATCCGCGTGCTGCTCGGCCCGCGCACGGTCGGCAGCACCTCCGGCTTCATGGGCGTGGCGAACCTCGCCCCGGGCGAGCGCATCGCCGAGCACTACCACCCCTACAGCGAGGAGTTCCTGTACGTCGCCCGTGGTGAACTGATCGTCGATCTCGACGACGAGCCGGTGCCGGTACGTACCGGAGAGGCCCTCTACATACCGGTCAATGTCCGGCACCGGCTGCGCAACGTGGCGGACGGGCCCGCCGAGGTGGTATTCCAGCTCGGGCCGCTCGCGCCTCGGCCGGAACTCGGGCACGTCGACACCGAGTCGGCTGCCTCTGCGGCGGAGGCTGCGTCTGCGGCGGAGGCTGCGTCTGGGGCGGAGGCTGCGTCTGGGGTAGCGGCAGCGTCTGGGGCAGAGGCAGTGAATGCGGCGGGGGCGGAGGCGGCGACCCTTGGCGGCCGGCGGGAGGCCGGGGTTCTCAGCGGCCGGTCCGAGGCCGCGCCGTGACCGGGCGGCGGGCCGTGGTGACCGGAATCGGAGTGGTCGCCCCGGGTGGAGTCACCCGGGGCAGCTTCTGGGACACCATCACCGCCGGCCGGACGGCCACCCGGCGGATCACTTTCTTCGACCCGTCGCCGTTCCGCTCCCAGATCGCCGCCGAGTGCGACTTCGACCCGGTCCGGGCCGGCCTCACTGACGCGGAACAACAGCGGTCCGACCGGTACGTCCAGTTTGCCCTGGCGGCCTCGATCGAGGCACTGTCGGACAGCGGTCTGGAGTTGTCCGACCCGCTGCGGGAGCGCGCCGGGGTGGTGCTCGGCTCGGCGGTCGGCGGCACCACGCTGCTGGAACGGGAGTACGTGGCGGTCAGCGACTCCGGCGCGGACTGGCTGGTCGACCCGGACCGGGCCGGACCGTTCCTGTACCAGGCTCTGATGCCGAGCAGCCTCGCCGCCGACGTCGCCTGCCGGCACGGGCTGCACGGCCCGGCCCAGGTGATCTCCACCGGTTGCACCTCCGGAATCGACGCGATCGGGTACGGCCAGCAGTTGATCGAGGACGGCGAGGCCGACGTGATGCTGGCCGGCGCCTCGGACAGTCCGATCTCACCGGTCACCGTCGCCTCGTTCGACGCGATCAGGGCGACCACCCCGGACAACGACGATCCGGCGCACGCCTCCCGCCCGTTCGACCGGGACCGGCACGGGTTCGTGCTCGCCGAGGGTGCCGCCGTGCTCGTCCTGGAGGAGGCGGAACACGCCCGGCGGCGCGGCGCCCGGGTCTACTGCGAGGCCGCCGGGTACGCCAACCGGAGCAACGGTTACCACATGACCGGTCTCCGTCCGGACGGCGTCGAGATGGCGCTGGCGATCGACGACGCGATGGCGCAGGCCCGGTGTGATCCGGAGGACGTCTCGTACATCAGCGCACACGGCTCGGGCACCCGGCAGAACGACCGGCACGAGACGGCGGCATTCAAGCGGGCGCTGGGCGGCGCGGCGTACCAGGTCCCGATCAGTTCGATCAAGTCGATGGTCGGGCACTCGCTCGGTGCGATCGGCGCGATCGAGATGGCGGCCTGCGCGCTCGCCATCGAGTTCGGCGTGGTGCCGCCGACCGCGAACTGGGTCAACCGGGACGCGGAATGCGACCTGGACTACATCCCGAACGTGGCCCGGGAACTTCCGGTGCGGGTGGCGTTGTCGGTGGGCAGCGGGTTCGGCGGCTTCCAGTCGGCGATGGTCTTCACCCGGTTCGACGGGGCGGAACGGTGACCGCCCGGGCGGTGATCACCGGGATCGGCGTGGTCGCGCCGAGCGGAATCGGTGCGGACGCGCACTGGAAGTGCGTCCTCGCCGGTCAGAACCGGATCGGTCGGATCACGCTGTTCGATCCGGACCGGTACCCCGGCCAGTTGGCGGGGGAGGTGGCGGACTTCGACGCGCTGCACTACGCCGACAACCGGCAGGTGGTGCAGACGGACCGGTGGACGCATCTCGGGTTCGCCGCCACCCGGCTCGCGCTCGCCGACGCGGCCCTGCCGGAGGTGGCCGACGATCCGTACGGCTACGCGGTGACCCTGGCCAGTTCGTCCGGCGGCAACCTGTTCGGTCAGCGCGAACTCCAGCGGCTCTGGCGCGGCCCGGCCCGGACGGTGGGGGCGTACCAGTCGATCGCCTGGTTCTACGCGGCGAGCGTCGGTCAGATCTCCATCCGGCACCAGTTCAAGGGCCCGTGCGGGGTGCTCGCCGCAGAGGCCGCCGGTGGGCTGGACAGCCTGGCGCACGCCGCCCGCATGATCCGTCGGGGTACTCCGGTGGTGCTCGCGGGCGGCACCGAGTGTCCACTGAGCCCGTACGCGCTGACCTGCCAGCTCCGCAGTGGGCTGCTGAGCGCGTGCCCCGAACCGGACCGGGCGTACCGGCCGTTCGACGTGGCGGCCAGCGGGTACGTTCCGGGCGAGGGCGGTGCGGTCTTCGTGGTCGAGGATCTGGACCACGCCCTGGCCCGGGGCGCGGACACCATCTACGCCGAGGTCGCCGGTTGGGGCGCGAGCCACGACGCCCGGCACACCGACCAGCCCGCCGGCGCCGGCCCGCTCGACGGTGGCGATGTCGACGGTACCCAGTACGCGCGGGCGATCCGACTCGCCCTGACCCGTGCCCAGATCGACCCGGCCGAGGTGGACGTCGTCTTCCCGGACGCGCTCGGCGTGCCCCGGTACGACCGGAGCGAGGCGGCGGCGCTGCGCACGGTGTTCGGGCAGCAGCCGCCGCCGGTGACCACGCAGAAGCCGTTGACGGGCCGTGCCCACCAGGGCGGGTCAGCGCTGGACGTCGCCACCGCCCTGTTGGCGATGCGGCACGGCACACTGCCGCCGACCGCTGGCCCGGACCGCCCGGCGCCCGGCTGCGAGCTGGACTTCGTCCGGGAGTCCGGGCCACGGCGGGTGGACGTCGCGCTGGTCTGTGCCCGTGGATTCGATGGTTTCAACAGTGCCGTGGCGCTGCGGCGCGGCCCGGTGGAGGTGTCCAGATGGCGGAGAGTATGACCGAGACGGCCAAGGGACGGGTGGTGTTCCTGATCCGGGTGCCGCAGGATCGCACCGCGGCGTTCCTGGATGCCTACCAGCGGATTCGTTACCAGGTCGCCGAGGGGGTGGACGGACACCTGGTGGACCAGGTGTGCGCGTCCCCGACCGATCCGGAACAGTGGCTGATCACCAGCGAGTGGGTCTCGCTGGGCCACTTCGAGGCGTGGGAGCGCAGTCCCGAGCACCGGAAGCTGGTCGGTCCGATGCGGGCCTGCATGACCGAGGCGAAGTCGATCCGGTTCGAGGTCCGGGAGCAGACCTCGGCCCGCCGTTCCTGACCCCGGCCGGGGCCGCTACGCCGCCGCGGTGCCGAACGGGTTGTCGATGACGTACCGCCAGCGGCCGTCGGGGCCACGTCGTGCCACGTCGGTCGCGGTGCCCTCCAGGTGCACCCGCTGGCCGTCGGTGCCTGTGCCGTCGATCTTCCAGTCGACGAGAAGCAGGGCGACGTCGTCGGCCACGTAGACGTGTCGTGGGCGGACCTCGATCGGCAGGCCCAGGGCCAGGAAACGTTGGTTGGCCGCCGCCCGGGCCGGCCCTGTCACGGGTCGACCCGGCGTGGGGACCAGGACCGCACCCGGTTCATAGACCCGCTCGACGGCGGCGGCGTCCCCGGTGTTGAAGGCACGAGCGAAGATCCGGGGATGTTCGCCTGGGTCGTCGGTCAGGCCGACACTGTCCGGGTGGATGTTGAACTCGAACGTCATGCGCTCAGCCAAGCCGACGCTGTCGCAGGTAACCAAGCGGTTAGTAGCGGCTGGGATCGGGATCTGGTCCCGGACGGTCGAGGCGAGACACGGCGTCCGGAGCCGACGTGCCCGGTGGAGGTCGCGCTCGCCGCCGTGAGCGGTCGGTGGACGACGCTCATCCTGCGCGAACTGATGCACGGGCCCCGCTCGTTCGGTCAGCTACGGGTCGCGTTGCCGACGCTGAGCGCCAAGGTCCTGAGCGAGAGACTGACCAAACTGGTGCGGCACGACCTGGTCGAGTGCCGCCGCCAGAAGGGTTTCCCGTCGCAGGTCGTCTACCGCCTCACCACCGCCGGCCAGCTGCTCAGGCCGTTGCTCATCGAGCTCTACCGGACCGGGGACGCACTGCTGCGTCAGTCCCGGCGACTTCCAGATTGACGGATGTGGATGTAAATTGAATCCGTTCATCTGGCGGCGCCCGTACCACCGGGGGCGCCACGCGCGAGGGAGAACCTCATGTCCGCCCCGTCGTCCCGCCGGACCGCGCTGACCGCATCCGTCGTGCTCGGTCTCGTCGCCGGAATCCTGGTCCTGCCCGACCGGGCGGTGGCGGCGGCGCCGGTGATCACCCGGCTCGGCGACACCCAGCTCGACGCGACGGCGCTCTACTTCGTCTCCTACGACGGACTGGTGAACAACAACTCGTTCGCCGACGGCATCGTCAGTCACGCCGGATACCAGTACGCGGCCTGGTACACCTCGACCCGGCACGCCGTCCTCGCCCGTCGCCAACTGCCCTCCGGAGCCTGGCAGACCCTCCGGCTGCCGCACCAGTTGACGGCGAACGACTCGCACAACTCCATCTCCCTGGGCATCTCCCCGGGCGACGGACGGCTGCACATCGCGATGGACACCCACGACACCGACATCCACTACCTCAGGTCCGAGGCCGGGCTCGTCTCCGCGCCGGGCTCCCGAAGCTGGGAGGCCGGCCGGTTCGGCGCGGTGCAGCGTAGCCTCGACGGCCTCGGACTCGGCGCCATGACGTACCCGCAGTTCCGCCTCGCCCCCGGCAACCGGCTACAGCTCAGCTACCGCACCGGCCGATCCGGCAACGGCACCAACGAACTGGCCGAGTACGACGGCTCCACCTGGCGCCGGTTCGGCCGTTGGCAGTCGGCGTCCGGGTCGTACTCCGCCAACGGGGCGACCAGCACCACCCGGAACATGTATCTGCACGGGCTCAGCTACGGCCCCGGTGGCCGGCTGCACGCCGCGTTCACCTGGCGGGAGGGCAACTCGGCGGTCACCTGCAACAGCGGTGGCCTCACCAACCACGACACCGGATACGTCTACAGCGACGACCAGGGGCGGACCTGGCGCAACAATGCCGGGACCCTCGTCGGCACCACCGGCGGAAGCGGTCTGGTGTCGATCTCCAGCCCGGGACTCGTGGTCGATCCGCTGCCGCCGAACTACGGGCTGATCAACCAGGAGAGCCAGGACGTCGACTCGGCCGGCAACCCGCACGTCATCATCAGCTACGTGCCAGGCCGGTTCACCTCGTGCGTCACCTCGTACGCGTCCGCGCGCCGCGCCAACGGCCGGGCCTTCCACCTGCTCCGCAACTCCTCAGGGGGCTGGCGCAAGGTCGAGATCCCGGTCGCGCTGAACGCCACGGGCCGGTCCCAGCTCGTGCTCGACGCCGCCGACAACGCGTACGTCGTGCTGCCGTACGGCCGGATCGTCACCGCCAGCAAGGCCAGTGGCTACACCGACTGGACCGTACGCTTCGACGGCGCCGGCCTGAGCGCCTTCGGCGAGATCGTGGTGGACCGGACCCGGGTGAAGAGCGACGGCATCCTGTCGATCATGTACCAGCGGACGTCCAGCGGTAGCACCCCGTCCCCGATCCGGGTCGTCGACTTCCGGCTCGGCTGATTTCCCCTGGGGTATGACCGGAGGTCAGGGCCCGACGTCGGGCGGCCTCAGAGTTCCCTCAGGTGATACTCCCCGTCCGGATTCACGACCTCGTAGAGCAGGTCGAACCCGTCGGCCCGGCGGGGTCGCCGGGTCAGCTGGCTGTACTCCGGTTGGAGTTCGAGGATCCAGGGCATGCCGATCTTCGGCGGCCGGGCCCAGTACCCGACCACCCGGGCGCCACGATCCGCCGCGACGAGCAGAACGGCGCGTCGGCTGCTCTGCGACGGGGCGTCGACGATCGCGTCCCGACCGGTCCCGAGAATCCGTTCGACCTGTTCGGCCAGTTGCCGGTCACGGTGCCGTTTCACTGTCGGATCGGGGCTGACGCGTACCGCCCCGGCGGGCAGTTCGCGTTCCAGGAAGGCGTCTCCCAGCGACAGTGCCATGAGGACGACGACGGTCTGCACCCCTTCTTTGTAACCACCGATGGCAACGGTCAATCGGATCGACCAGGGTCCGTACGGTGTCGACGTTCCCCGTCAGAGCATGTGGATAGGTTCGTGCTGCCGGTCCCGTCGGCCCCGCCGGCCCTACGGTCTCGGTGTCATCCCAGCGAGAAGGACCTTGAGTACGCGCTCGACGTACTCGTGTGTCAGTGGCTCCTGAGTGATCAGCAGCCTGAAGTACAGCGGGCCGGACAGGATGGCCATGGCCACGTCCAGGTCGAACTCGGATGAGAGCTGCCCCTGCTCCTGGGCTCTCCGCAGCCGGGCGACGGTCCGGTCGGCCTGGGGGCGGATGAAGCGTTCGTTGAGCGCGGCGGCGACCATGGGATTGTGCTGGGCCTCGCCCACCAGGGCCCGGTAGAGGGGGCCCAGTGGCGGTTGGCCCAGGAGGTCAACGGCCGCGTGGATCTGTTGGCGCAGGTCGGCCACGATGTCGCCGGTGTCGGCGTAGTGGAGTCCGGGCTCGTTGGGTGTGAGCACCGCGTCGAGGAACAGGGCGCCCTTGGATGGCCAGCGACGGTAGATCGTGTGCTTGCCGACGCCGGTGCGGGCCGCTACCGCCTCGATGCTGAGTTTGGCGTAGCCGACTTCCTGTGCCAGTTCCAGCGTGGTGCGCATGATCGCCTGGGTCCGGTCGGCGGCTCTGGTGAGGCGGTCGTCACTCATCCCGCCACTCTAACGGCACGGCACGTGCCGTTGACAATCCTCGGCCGCTTGTCCAGACTGAGCCCGATTCATAACGGCACGGCACGTGCCGTGCCGCACTGAATGTCGTTCGCAAGGAGCCTCGATGACGATGAAACGCGCGCACCGCTGGTTGATCCTCATCGTGCTGTGTCTGAGCACCGTGGTGCTGGTCATCGACAACATGGCGCTCACAGTCGCGGTGCCGTCGCTGGCCGCGGAGCTGGGCGCGAGTCCGCAGGACACGCAATGGATCCTGGACTCCTACATCCTGGTCTTCGCCGGTCTGCTGCTGACCGCGGGCAGTCTGTCGGACCGGTACGGCCGCCGCCGTGTCATGGTCATCGGCCTGACACTGTTCGGGGCGGCCTCCCTCGCGGCCGCCATCGCCGCCGATCCGGTCCAACTGATCGCCGCCCGCAGCGTGATGGGCGCCGGAGGCGCGCTGATCATGCCCAGCACACTGTCGATCCTGATCACCGTCTTCGACGCCGCCGAACGGCGCCGGGCCATGGCATGTTGGAGCGCGGTCGCCATGCTCGGCCTGGTCGGCGGGCCGGTGCTGGGCGGTGCGCTGATCGCCCACTTCCACTGGGGCGCGGTCTTCCTGATCAACGTCCCCATCGCCGCCCTGGCCATCGTCGCCGCGTTCGTCCTGATGCCCGAGTCCAAGGGCCCGGCAAGCAGGCTGGACCCGCTGGGCGCGGTGCTGTCGACGGTCGGCATGACCGCGCTGATCTGGACGGTCATCGAGCTGGTGCACGGCGTCTCCCGGCCGGCGCTGACGACGGCGGTTCTCGCACTGGGCGCCTTCGTGGCGTGGGAGTTGCGCACACCGCATCCGATGGTGCCGCTCGGCCTTTTCCGCCACCGCGCGTTCAGCGGGGGCAGTCTCTCGCTGGCCCTGGTGCAGATCGGCAACGGCGGGTTGCTGCTCATCCTCACCCAGTACCTGCAGTACGTCCTCGGCTTCACGCCCACCCAGGCCGGCCTGGCCTTCATCCCGATGGCGGTCGCCTCGCTCGCCTTCAACACCCTCGGCGCCACGGTCGCCTCCGGGATCGGCCAACGGACGCTGATCGCCTCCGGACTGACCTCCATGGCCGCGGGGTTCGGCGTGCTGGCCACCCTGTCGCCCGGCACGGGGTTCGTCCAGCCGGCCGTCGGCCTGTTCCTGCTCGGCGCGGGCGGCGGACTCGCCATGCCGGCGGCCGTCTCCGCCCTCATGAGCACCATCCCTGCCGAGCACGCCGGCGTCGGTTCGGCCCTGAACGACACCGTCCAGCAGGCGGGCGCCGCGCTCGGCGTGGCCGTCCTGGGCAGCATCGTGTCCGGCGCCTTCACCCACACCATGTCCACGTCGGCGCCCGCCCATGCCGCCCGGTCCATCGGTGACGCACTGGCGGTGGCCGAACGTACCGGCGACACCGTCCTCGCGGACGCCGCACGCCACGCCTTCACCGCAGCCATGTCGTCCGCCTTCGTGATCAGCGCCGCGGGGGTGCTGACCGCTGCCGCCGTGGCCCTGATCGTCCTGCGCGAGCGGAACGGCGCGCCCCGCCCGGCACCCCGGCCAGCGGCGGCGCGGGAGCTCACGACGGCCGCCCGCCCCCGCTGACCTGTCCATCTCTCCATATCTCCGATCACCTGATCGATCGAAAGGAAGTGCGATGTCCGAGACAACGAGCGGGAACGCCGACGGCGACTGCAAGACCCAGGGCGCCCGGGGTGTACGGGACTCGGCCGGCCGGCGATTCGACGTCGACCGCTGGCAGCGGCGGCTCGACGAGCTGCGTGCCGCCCATCATGTCCCCGGTGCGAGCCTGGCCGTGGTGGTCGACGCGCAGGTCCACGAGTTGGCCAGCGGGGTGCTGCACCGCGGCACCGGCGTGGCGGTGACCCCGGACTCGGTGTTCCTGTCCGGCTCGATCGCCAAGGTCTACACCGCCACCCTCATCCTGCGGCTGGCCGACGAGGGGAGGCTCGACCTGCACGCGCCGGTCGTGGACGTGTTGCCCGAGTTCGCCACCCCCGACCCCGAGGCCACCAGGACGATCACCATCCGGCAGCTGTTGTCGCACACCGGTGGCGTGACCAACGACTTCAACTTCGACGGCGGCCGGGGCGACGACTGCCTCGCCCGGTACGTCGAGGCCGCCCGTCGGGTCGCGCTGGACTGCCCGCCCGGCACGGCCATCTCGTACGGCGGCCTCGGCTACGTCGTACTGGGCCGGATCATCGAGAGGCTCACCGGCCTGACCTGGGACCAGGCCCTGAAGAACCTCTTGTTCGAGCCGCTCGGCCTGGAACGCTCGATGACGCTGCCGGAGGAGGCTCTGCGCTTCCGCGTCGCCATGAGCCACCTGGGTGAGGCTGGTGCCTGTCCCGACCCGGCGCCGTTCTGGGACCCGATGCCCCGCTCCGTCGGCCCGGCGGGCAGGGTCATCGTCTCCGCCGGCGACATGGCCCGCTTCGCCCGGATGCACCTCGACGGCGGCCTCGCGCCCGACGGCACCCGCGTCCTCTCCGCCGGCGCCGTCGCCGCCATGCGACACCGCGAGGTCGACGTGCCCGACAAGTGGACGGTCAGCGCCGACGGGTGGGGTCTGGGCTGGACGCTCTACGACTGGGACGGCATCACCGGTTACGGCCACGACGGCGCCGCCATCGGCCAGTACGCCTACCTGCGCGTCGTCCCGCACGCGGGCGTCGCCCTGGTACTGATGACCAACGGTGGCGCGGCCCGCCTGCTGTACGCCGACCTGTTCCGCGAACTGCTCGCCGAACTCGCCGGCGTCACCATGCCGGCACCGTTCGCCCCGGCGTCCGTACCGCCCGTGATCGACCTCGCGCCGCTGCTCGGCACGTACCGGCGCGAGGGCGTCGTTCTCACCGTCTCCCGCAAGGACGACGGCTCGCCCCACCTGCGGTACGAGTTCGTCGACGACATGAAGGACCTGTCACCGCCCCTGGAGATGGACCTGGAGCCGGTCACCGACACGGTCTTCGCCGCCTCCGGCGCGGGCCCGTCGTTCAGCGAGGACTACATGCCGGTGGTCTTCTCGACCCTCACCAACGGCACTCAGGTCTGCTACGTGGGGATGCGCGCCGCCCCCAGGACCGCCTGACGGGACGGCCGGTGAGGTGGGGGTGCGTCGTACCCCCGGAAGGACCGACCGCGGTCCGGCCCGGCCGCTCGTGGCGGCCGGGCCGGTGGCGGGCACCTGGATCAGGCGGGTAGCCGCCAGACCTGGTTGGCGCCGCCGAAGCAGTCCCAGATCTGCAGCCGGGTGCCGTCGGCAGAACTGTTGTCGGTGGCGTCCAGGCACTTGTTCGAGGCCGGGTTTCGCAGCGTGCCATTGCCCTGGGCCTGCCACACCTGTGCTCCGGTGCCGTTGCAGTCGTAGAGCTGCACCTTCGCGCCGTTGGTCGTCGCGGCCGCGGTGATGTCGGCGCACTTGCCGAGCGCCCGCAGCGTGCTGTCGGTACCGACCGTCCAGCGCTGGGCGTTGCTGCCGTTGCAGGCGAAGAGCTGGACCGCGGCGCCGTTGGCGGTGGACGCTCCGGCCACGTCGACGCACTTGCCGCCGATGCCGGTGATCTGTCCGGTCGGGCCGCCGGTGGGCGGCGTCGTGCCGCCCATCACCGTGTCGTAGATGGCGCTGACCAGCGAGGTGGCGTTGTTGGTGTCCTGGGAGAGTTCCCAGTTCATCATGCCGCCGGCATTGGCCAGGGCCCACTGTGTCTTACGCTTCACGGTCGGGATGCCGTTGTAGCACTGCTGCGCCCCACCGGCGGTGGTGCAGTCCCGGTTGGCGTTCGCCGGGTCCATCGCGACCAGGGCGGAGTAGGTGTGGTACCCGGGTCGGCTGTAGAACGGCACGCCCAGTACGGCCTTGCTGGCCGGCAGGCCACGGGACTTCCAGATGTTGACGCTGTTGATCGACCAGTCGTAGTTGGCGTGCGGGCTGCCGCCGTCGTACGCCATGATGTTGAGCCAGTCGACGTAGCCGAAGACGGCCGGCTGCACCCCGTTCACGCTGCCGCCCTCGGAGACGACGGCTGCGGTCAGCAGCTTGCCGCGACTGCGCAACTGGTCGCTCAACTGCTGCATCAGCGCGGTGTAGTTGTTGGCCGAGGTACCCGGGTCCGGATACTCCCAGTCCATGTCGACGCCGTCCAGGTTGTACTGGGTGACGAAGCTGATCACGCTGTTCACGAACGTGGTCCGGCTGGACGCGTTGCCGGCCAGTGCCTCGAAGGCCGAGTCGTCACCGTCGTTCCAGCCGCCGATCGCGATCGACACCTTGACGTTGCTGCCATGGGCCCGTGACACCAGCGTGGAGAGCTTGCTCGGGTTCTCCACCGCCCGCAGCGTCCCGTTCGCGTTCGGTAGGACGAAGGCGTAGTTGATGTGGGTCAGCTTGCCGTACTGGATGGTGTTGACGTCGCCGGCCCAGCTCGGCATGTAGCCGACGCTCTTGAAGCTGTTGGGCAGGACGACGGCCTCGGCGGGGGAGTCCGGGGCGATGGCGAGGGTGGTTCCGGCCGCTGCGGTGGCGAGCGCGAGCGCCCCGGTGGACAGGATGGAGCGGGCGGCGTGGCGACGTCCCGGCCGGTGGGCCCGCTCGGCGCTCATGGTGGATGACATCAACGATCCCTTCTGTCGCTGGCGCCTCAGTGGATCGGTCCGACCCGTGCGCCGCCGCCCGCCCTCGGCGCGGGCGCACGGACCGGTGGTGGAGGGTGCTGCAGAGGCCGCCGGTGCTGGGGGTGAGCAGGTTCCGGCGCCTCTGCCGGGGGCGGGTCGGGATCGATGTGGCTGAGTGGCTGAAACATTAGGAAAGTTAACTAATAATGTCAATGCATCGTTGTCCTGCAGTTTCGCCCGCCTCCGGCGGCGGGTTTCCGAGGCGGTTCGGCGTGGGCGGGGCCGTCGGGCACCGCCGGGCGGACCGGCGCCGAACCCGCCCGATTAGCCCTGGCCATGCGGGGTAGGAGAAATTCGGACCGGAGGAACCGGATCGGAAGCGACGAGCGAGGAGGGACCGGGATGAAGACCACCTGGAAGCCCATCGACCAGCACGGCGCGATCTCCAGCAAGCAGTCCCGGGAGCTGCCGGACAGTGCGTTCGCCTTCCCCGACAAACGCAAGGAACCGCTCACCGACGCCTCGCACGTGCGGAACGCCCTGGCTCGGTTCGACCAGACGCACGGCGTCAGCGACACCGAGCGCGACCAGGCGTTCGCGAACATCCTCGCGGCGGCGAAGCACTACGACATCCAGGTCGCCGAGTCCGACTGGCGGCAACTGGGCAAGCGGCCGCACACGCCGAACCCGGCGCACTGAGACCCGCCGGCGTGGTTCGCCGTCTTCTCCACACCATCGCTCCGGCCGCGCTGTAGACAGGTACGCGGCCCGCTCGGCGGACAGGTGCTCGGCCTGCTCGGCCCGCCACTCCCCGGCGTTGCCCGAGCACGTCGGTGTGATCGAATCCAGCAGTGGATACCGAGCGGTGCTGGGCGATCATCGAGGCGGCGCGGGCCGAGGCCGGCACGGAGTGGGACGAGCTGGACGAGCGGCTCGAGCAGGCGTTGGTCGGCCGGTTGGTGCGGTTGCCGTTGAGCGACATCGTCGCGTTCGAGGTCCGCTTCGAACAGTTGCGGTCGCGTGTCGACCGCGAGGACCTGTTCATGGCGGCCTTCCTGATTCACCACGGCTGTGGCGACGACTCGTTCACCGACTTCTGCGCCGGAGTCGTCGGGCTCGGCCGTGACTGGTACGGCCGGGCGCTGGCCGATCCCGACAACCTCGCCGGACATCCAGCCGTCCAGGGCGTCGCCGCCGGCACGGTAAACACCAGCGTCCTGCTGACCACGGGCTTTCAGTTCGCGCCGCTGCACGCGTACGAGCAACTCTCCGAGGGAGATGACGGCGCGTACTACCAGGCCCTGGACGCTGCCGAGAAGTCGGCGTCCGGCGACGACGTCCCGCCCAGCCCGTTTCCTCCGCTGCCGCGGCGGCTGGAACGGCTCGCGGCGATGTTCCCGCAGCAGCAGGTTCTACTCGAGCAGTTCTACCCGGACCTCACCGGGGCTCCCGATCGCCCGACGGGATCTGGGAGGCCCGACGGGGAAGACGCAGCCGACTGGCTGTGAACATGGTGGGTTCGGCACGGAGGAAACCGGCTGGCGCGGCTCGTGTGGTGAGGACGCCGACGGAAGCGAGGGGGACGACGTGAGCTCGCCGAGATCGTGGTGATCGCGGCCGTCGGGTTCGCCGCAGGCACGATCAACGCCGTCGCCGGTGGTGGCTCGCTGCTCTCCTTCCCCGCCTTGCTGTGGCTGGGCCTGCCACCGCTGGCCGCCAACGTCACCAACACGGTCGGGCTGCTACCCGGCTACCTCGGCACCGCGCTGGCGTACCGCCGGGAGTTGGCGGGTCAGCGTCGGCTCGCCGTGGTCAGCGGCCTGATCGCGCTGGCGGGGGCCGGGCTTGGGGCGGCGCTGCTGCTTCTGTTGCCGCCCGACGTGTTCACCCGGGCCGTCCCGTTCCTACTGGTCGGGGGCTGCGTTCTGATCATCGTCCAGCCGAGGCTGTCCCGACTGCTGCGGGCGCGTACCGGCGCCGGAGACATCGGCACCGGCCGACAGGGCGCCGTCACCGGTGCGCATCCGATCTGGGCGTACGGCGGCATCCTCGTCGCCGGGGTGTACGGCGCCTACTTCGGCGCGGGCCTCGGCGTCATGCTGTTCGCGGTTCTCGCCACCGTGCTCAACCTGGCCCTGCAGGAGGTCAACGCGATCAAGGGCTGGCTTTCCCTGTTGATCAACGCGTTGGCGGGCATCGCGTTCACGGTCTTCGGACCGGTGCACTGGGTGGCGGTGCTGGTGCTCGCCACCACCAGCCTTGCCGGCGGGCATCTCGGCGGTCGGCTGGCCCGGCGCCTCTCCGACCGGATGCTCCGGCTCTGTGTCCTGGCGGTCGGCATCGCCGCCGCCGGCTGGCTCGTCGCCACGAGCTGAACCGCGACGTGGCCCAATGGAGTCGGTGGCCCGGCGGAGTCGGGCAACCCGCTGGGAGTCGGGCAACTCGGTGGGAGTCAGGCGGCCCGGCGGTGACTGCGGGCCTGCGCGGTCCGTGGCCCGCTGCGGACCAGCCGCAGCCGTGGCGGCGCTGCGACCTGGTCCTCTTCGAAGGTGGCCCGCCACGCCGACCCACGCCGCCGTTCGTGCCGGGTGGGCGGCCCGTCCGACTCGAAGGTCGGTCGGGACAGCCCGAGGATGATGAGATAGCCGGCCACGATGAGCCCGTGGCTCAGGATCCGGCCGAGGTCGACCCGCCCGGCTATCGCGTCGTTGACGGAGAGCAGAGTGAGGACCGCGACGAACGCCGTGAGCGTCGGCACCAGGCCCAGTGGCCGGGTCCGGCGGATCGCGATCCAGGCGAATCCGGCACCGAGCGCGACGTTCCAGGCTGCCGACTCGTGCCACAGATGGTTGGGGCCGCCGCCGAGGACGACATCGAGACCGTGCGGATGGCCGGCATCGCCGATTCCGGCGATCTGTGCCGCGCCGAGCAGGAACTGGGCGACGCCGACGACGCCGAGTGCGATCCGGAGCGTACCGGCGAGGCGGGCCCGGCCCGGACCCGGCGCGGCCGCGAGGAGGTCCTCGTCGACCGCCATCGGCGGCCGGACGACACTGGTCCGGGCGAGCCGGTTGAGTGCCGTCGCGCGGTCCAGCCAGATCCGGCACTCCGCGCAGCCGGCGAGATGGCGATCTGCCGCAGCCCGCTCCGCCGGCTGGTCCTCGCCGTCCAGCCGGGCCGACAAGGCTTCCCGGTATTGTTCGCAGCCCACACTGACATAGTCGGCTCCCGGCCGGCCCTGGTTCCCGGCGGGGTACCGGTTCCTTCGACATTTTTGCATGCCCACCGGGGGTATCCGAGGCAGCGGCTGGTCCGGGTAGCTTTGGGACATGTCTTCCCCCGCCGTCGACAACGACGAGATCACCAGATGGGCGCTGGCCGCCAAGGCCGGCGACCGCTCGGCGGCGGCGGCCTTCATCCGGGCGACCCAGCACGACGTGCACCGGTTCGTCTCGCACCTCGTCGGAGCGGGGGAGGCCGAGGATCTGACCCAGGAGACATACCTGCGTGCGATGCGTGGCCTGCCCGGCTTCGCCGCCAGGTCGGCCGCGAAGACCTGGCTGCTGGCGATCGCCCGGCGGGCCTGCGCGGATCACATCCGGATGTCCATGCGGCGACCACGCGTGGCGTCGTTGCCGGACTGGCAACTGGCCGCCGACGCCGAACTCGCCAGGGAGAGCACCGGGTTCGAGGGCGCGGTCGAGCTGGCCCGACTGCTGGCGGACCTGCCACGGGATCGCCGGGAGGCGTTCGTCGCGACCCAGGTGGCGGGCCTCAGCTACGCCGAGGCGGCCGAGGTCTGCGACTGCCCGGTCGGCACCATCCGGTCCAGGGTGGCCCGCGCCCGCGAGGATCTTGTCGCGGCGATGAGCTCGGACGGCACCGGCCGGCGACTCCGCTCGACCAGCTGACCGCCCAGCGTCGCCCGGACTCCGGACCCCCGGATCCCGGAAGCCGGCAACGGAATCCCGTAACCGGAACCCCGCGACCGGAACCCCGCAACCGGAACTCAGGCCTCCGTACCGTCCGGGGTTCCGGGCTGAGGCCCGGCGATCGGCAGGCTGACCCGGAAGCTGGTACGTCCCGGTTCGGAGTCGACCCGGATGTCCCCGTGATGCTTGTTGACCACGATCCGGTACGAGATGTCCAGCCCGAGCCCCGTGCCGTCGCCGATCGGCTTCGTCGTGAAGAACGGCTCGAAGATCCGGGAGCGGACGTCGGCAGGAATCCCGGGGCCGGTGTCGGCGACCTCCACCACGACCCGATCGTCCTTCCGCCCGGTGCGTACGGTCAGCACGCCGCTCTCGCCGATCGCGTAGAGCGCGTTGTCGACCAGGTTGGTCCACACCTGGTTGAGTTCGGCGGCGTAGACCGGGATCGCCGGCAGGCTGCGGTCGTACTCCCGGACCACCCGGACCCCGGGCTTGATCTTCGAGTTGAACATCGCCAGCGTGGCATCCAGCAGGTCGTGCACGTCGACCGTCTGGTTCGGGGCCCGGTCGAGCTGGGAGTACTGCTTCGCCGCCCCGACCAGGCCGGTGATCCGGCCCAGGGCGTCGTCGATCTCGCCCAGCAGCAGCTCGGTCTCGACGGTGTACGTCAGCCACCGGATCGCCGGCTCCAGGTCGTCCGGCCGGACCGCCGCCGTCACCTGCTCCAACCACGGTACGTCGATCCCACCGGCGGTCAGCGTGGGCGCCAGGTCCCAGCCGGACGTGACGTCGTGCTCGTCCAACCAGTCGGTCAGGGTGTCCTCGGCGTCGCTGGTCTCCAGGGGCGAGAGGGTGGGTGCCGAGGCGGCCTTCTTGACGGCCGTCTCCTGGAGTTCCACCAGGCGTTGCAGGCGTGCGCCGTCGAGCCGGCCGTCGGCGATCATCGCGAGCTTGTGCCGCATCCCGGCCACCCGGTCCCGGAGCACCGACGTGGCCCGGACGGCGGCCGCCGCCGGATTGTTCAGTTCGTGGGTCAGTCCGGCCGACAGCGAGCCGAGCGCCTGCAGGCGTTCCCGCTCGCCGACCACGGTCTGCGTGGTCCGCATGCCGAGGAACAGTCCGTCCAGCAGGTGCATCGCCATCGGGAACCAGCGCCGCATCGCGGTGCTGATCACCTCCGCCGGCAGGGTGAAGAGCGTGACGTCGGTGATCGCCCGCATGCCCTGCAGGTAGGTCTGCACCCGCTCGTCGTTCAGGTACGGCTGGGTCGCCCCACCGTAGGCGCCGCGTTGGCTGCTCCGGCTGATCTCGACCCGGTCCCCGCGCACCAGCCGGGTCAGTGACACCGTGCCGTCGAGCAGCACGTAGAAACACTGTGCCGGCTCACCCTCGACGAAGATGTCGGTGGCGGCCGGCAGCCGCTTGACCCGCCCGTGTTCGTGGATGTACGCCAGCTTCTCGTCGTCCAACGACTCGAACAGGAACAGCGTCCGTAGCTCGTCGGCCGCCAGCCGTTCGCCCGCCTCGGTCATCCCGGTCATCCCGTCATCCGATCCGGAACCCGTGGCCGCATCCTCGGGCAGCTTCCTGCTACTGGGGGTGGTCACTGCGCCGCCAGGTACTGGTGAGCCAGTGAGACGACCATCGCACCCTCGCCCACGGCCGAGGCGACCCGTTTGATGGAGTCGGCCCGTACGTCGCCGGCCGCGAAAACCCCGGGCAGACTCGACTCCAGCAGGTACGGCTCGCGGGGCAGCGCCCAGCCAGCCGGTCGACGACCGTCGCTGGCCAGGTCCGGGCCGGTGAGCACGTACCCCCGGGCGTCCCGGGCCACCACGTCGGCGAGCCAGTCCGTTCGGGGCTCCGCGCCGATGAAGACGAACAACCAGGATGCCTTGACGCTGCGCTGCTCACCGACCCGGTTGTCACAGACGGTGATCTGCTCCAGGTGGTCCGTGCCCTCGCCACCGACCACCTCCGAGTGCGGATGCACCTCGATGTTGTCGATCCGCTCGATCTGCTCGATCAGGTAGTGGGACATCGAGCGGCGCAGGTCGGGGCCGCGTACCAGTAGGTGTACCCGGCGGGCATGCCGGGCGAAGTAGACCGCCGCCTGCCCCGCCGAGTTCGCCCCGCCGACGATGTAGACGTCCTGCCCCGCGCAGCTCGGCGCCTCGGTCGAGGCGGAGCCGTAGAAGACCCCGCGCCCGGTCAGTTCCGCCAGACCGGGAGCGGTCAACTGGCGGTAGGAGACGCCGGTGGCGAGCACCACCGTGTGGGCGGCGATCGACGTGCCGTCGCTGAACCGGAGCAGCCGGGTGGCGCCGGCCGCCTCCAGCCCGACGACGTCCCGGGCGGTCAGCAGTTCGGCGCCGAACCTCAGCGCCTGCCGACGCGCCCGGTCCGCGAGTTGCGCGCCGGACACCCCGTCGGGAAAGCCCAGGTAGTTCTCGATCCGGCTGCTCTGACCGGCCTGCCCACCGGTCGCCTGCCGCTCGACCAGCACCGTGCGGAGCCCCTCGGAGGCGCCGTAGACCGCCGCACCCAGCCCGGCCGGGCCGGCGCCGACGACCACCAGGTCGTAGAACTCGGCGGCCGGCGTGGTGGAGAAGCCGACGTGCCTGGCCAGCTCGGCCTCGGTCGGCTTGACCAGCGTGGTGCCGTCGGGAGTGACCACCACCGGCACGTCCTCGGCACTGGCCTCGGCGGCGGCCAGCAGGCGTCCGCCCTCGGGCTCGTCGGCCAGCAACCACCGGTACGAGACGAGGTTGCGGGCCAGGAAGTCGCGGACGGCGAACGACGGCGCGGACCACCGGTGCCCGATGACCCGGACCTCGTTCGTCGTGGTCTCCGGGGTCGCCACCCAGGCGTCGAGCAGGGCGTCGAGCACCGGATAGAGCTTCTCCTCCGGCGGGTGCCACGGCTTGAGCAGGTAGTGGTCGAGGTCCACGACGTTGATCGCGTCGATCGCCGCGTCGGTGTCGGCGTAGGCGGTGAGCAGCACGCGACGGGCCATCGGAAAGAGGTCCATCGCCGCTTCCAGGAACTGGATGCCGTTCATCTGCGGCATCCGGTAGTCGGCCAGCAGCACCGCGACCTGGTCGCCGCGAAGTTTGATCTCCCGCAGCGCGGTCAGCGCCTCCTCGCCGGAGGAGGCCCGGACCACCCGGTACCGGTCGCCGTACCGCCGCCGCACGTCACGCGCCACCGCACGCGACACCGCGGGGTCGTCGTCGACGGTCAAGATCACCGGGTTTGCCATGTCCTCAATAAAAGCACCTCGCCCCGCCCACGACGAACCCCAGGGGAGGAAGGAAGGGCCCCTTCTTATCGTTTTCTGTAGAAGAAGGGCCCCTTCCTAACTCGGATGGTCCGGCTCAACCCGGGTGGCCCGGCTGGATGAGACGGATTCCGGCGACCGGCGGCTGATCCAGCCCGATCAGCGCCATCGGTGCCTGGGCAAGCCCGATCGTCTGGGTGATCAGGTCCGCCGGGCGGAGGACGCCGGTGCCGACCAGCGCCAGCATCTCCGGGTACGCGTGTGCGGCCATCCCGTGGCTGCCGCGCAGCTCCAACTCGTACGCGATGATCCGGTCCATCGGCAGAGCGGTCCGGCCGCCTGCGGCGGGCAGCAGGCCGACCTGGACGTGCCGGCCCCGGCGCCGAAGGCTCTCGATCGACCCGACACAGGTCGGCTCGCTGCCCAGGGCGTCGATGGACAGGTGGGCACCCCCGCTGGTGACCTCCCGCACGGCGGCCGCCACCGCGCCGGGGCCGGGACGCGCGGTGCCGTCCAGGGCGACCGTGGCGCCGAAGCGGCGGGCCAGGTCCAGCGCGGCCGGTGTGACGTCCACCGCCACCACCCGGGCGCCGCAGGCGACCGCGATCATCACGGCGGAGAGCCCGACGCCGCCGCAGCCGTGCACCGCCACCCACTCGCCGGGGGACAGCCGACCCTGGGTGACGACGGCCCGGAACGCGGTGGCGAAGCGGCAGCCGAGGGCGGCTGCGCCGGCGAAGCTCAGTTCCTCCCGCAGCCGGACCAGGTTGACGTCCGCGTGATCGACGGCGACGAGATCGGCGTACGAGCCCCAGTGGGTGAAGCCCGGCTGGGTCTGCCGTTCGCAGACCTGCTGCGCTCCGGCGAGGCAGGACGGACAGCTGCCGCAGGCGCAGACGAAGGGCGCGGTCACCCGGTCACCGGCCCGCCAGCCCCGTACCGCGGATCCGACCGCCGCCACCTCACCGGCGAACTCGTGGCCGGGCACGTGCGGCAGCCGGATGTCGGGATCGTGGCCCTGCCAGCCGTGCCAGTCGCTGCGGCACAGCCCGGTCGACGCCACCTGGACGACCACCCCGGTCGGTGTGGGGACCGGATCCGGCACCTCACGTACCTCCGGCTGGCCGCCGAACTCCTCGAACACCACCGCCCGCACGCGAGACATCCTCACACGCGCCGCCGGGGTGTTAGGAAGGGCCCCTTGTTATACAAAAAGCGATAACAAGGGGCCCTTCCTTACACCTCAAGCCTTACACCTCAGCCTTACGCCTCAGCTGGCGTTGGCGTGGTCCCTGGCGACGCGGAGCAGTTCGACCAGGCCGGCGGCGTACTCCTGGGACTCGGCGTGCGCCTCGTCGAACGGCGGCTGGAAGCCGACGCCCTCCCACTCGCCGGTGGCGTCGTTCCACCGGTCGTTGCCGACCTCGAAGTCCCAGGCGAGGATGCCCAGCTCGTAGTAGAGCTGGTCGGCGGAGTTCCCGGCGGCCGAGTAGAGCACGTCGGCGACCGGGCCGGTCTGGGACGGCCAGGTCACCGTGCCCCGCTCGGTGGCGATCGCCCCGACGATCCGGCGGGCACTGTCGAGGAACATCTTCGACTCGTCGATCGTCGGCCGGGGCAGGGTGATCCGTCCGTCCGCCTGGTACGCACCCGGAGGCCACATGAAGTAACCGCCGTAGCTGTGCACGTTCATCGCGAACTTCACGTTTGTGTGCGCCTTCGCCAGCGCGACGACGTTGCGGCTCTCCGCCTCCGACAGCTCCGCCGTGCCGGCGTAGGTGCCGGAGAGGCAGTTGGTGCTCGCTCCGGTGTAGCCGTCGAAGAGCGATCCGACGGTGTAGTTGCGGTTGACGTCGACGCCCCACGAGTCCCGGTTGGCCGGGTCGCGCTGCGCTCCCGTGCAGTGGTTGACCAGGTTCTTGCGTTGGAAGTTGGCGTCGTGGAACGAGTAGTTCGCCCCGTCCGGGTTGACGGTCGGGATGACGAAGACGTCGACGGAGTCGAGCAGGTCCCGGGTCGCCGGATCGGTGTCGGCGTTGGCCAGCAGCCGCTCCGCGAACTCCAGGGTGACCAGCGGGGTGGCCCACTCCCGGGCATGCTCCTGCGAATAGGCGAGTACGCCGATCCGGGAGCCGTCCCGGTGGGTGCCGATCCGCAGCGCCTGCACCGTCCAGGGCCGCTTCGGCACCTCGCTGCCCTGCAATCCGTCGTCGAGGCGTACCGGTCCGGCGATCGGCATCGGCAGCCCGGCGGAGCCGTTCTCCACGAACGCCTGGAACTGTTGCGGGTAGCGGGCGGAGATGAACGCGGCCACCTGGTCGGTGGTGCTGATGGTCTTCCCGGCGCCGTCGGTGGCGAGCAAGACGGTGAGTACCCGGTCCCGGTAGGTGGCGGACAGCGGCCGGTCCGTCCGGCCCGGGTCGACGGTCCGGACCTGTACGCCGTTCATGTTCTGTGCGCCGAACTTCACCGACTCGACCACGACGGCGGCGGCCGCCGGGTCGCCGAGGTAGCCGGCGGCGGTGCGCCGGTAGCCCTGCGTCTGGTGCGGCAGGTCGATCACGTCGACCAGGTCCGGGTACTGCCGCGCCAGCCGGCGGATCCGGGACTGTACGTCGACCGGCGTCAGGTACGCGTCGATGAAGTCCTTCTGGTAGCCCGCCGGCAGTGCCGGCGGTGTGGCGTTCGGCCACTTCGCCGGGGTGCTCGGCCGGGCGGTGCCGCCGAGGCTGGAGGTCGCGGTGACCTGCGTCGGCCGGGCAGGGACCGCCTGCGGCACGGCGAAGTGGTACTGGTACTCGCCGGCGTCGGAGAACCGGGCCAGTGCGTAGGAGCCGGTCGTACCGTCGGCGGTCCGCCAGGTCACCGTGATCTCGACGTCCGGGTCCTCGGCGGCGGTGGTAGCCACCTGGGTCTGCAGGAAGGTCTTTCCGTTGGAGGTCCACCAGTAGGCCTGGAGGAAGTGCAGCGTGTCGACGGCGGCCACGCCGACGCCGCGACCCTCCGCCGGAGCGCGCAGCCCGGTCCTGGTCCGCGCCTGAGCGGCGCGCACGCTGTCGGCGTACCTCCGGGCGGCGTCGCCCTCCCGCTGTACGACCTGACGGGCCACCGCGCCCCGAGCGGTGAGGGCGGCCAGTTGCCGGCCGGTCAGCACCAGGTCGGCGAGGACCCGGCCGTTCTGCTGCCGTGGCCGGTTCGCGATGTCGGCTCCCTCGGCGAGGAGCTCCCGGAAGTGCGCCTCGTCGCGGAGTTCGACGCGGATCAGCGCGGTCTCGTCGGCGGCGAGCGTCACCGGGGCGGTCGCCCGGGCGGGTACGGTGTCGGGCGCGGCCGTCGCGGTACCGGGGTGTACGAGCGCCGCCGCGGTCAGTACCAGCGTGGCGGCGGTGGCCGTCCAGCTTCGTCTGGTCAACGTGGACCTCCTGGGTCGTCGAGGTGCGTGGGTACCAGAGCAGTCTCTTGATCGACATATGTCAAGGCGTCGGCGATCCGTACGTCGTGGCTCGTCCCCGGTCCGGGGGATGACCACTATGGATCGATTGCGTTTCCGTGGAACGTCGGATCGGTGCCTCCGGAGTCCGATTCGCATTGTCGTTGATCTACGAATCGCCCTGCCGGAGCGGTGCGAGTTACCTGGGCTTATCCGTTTCCGTCAGCGGGGACGCCGACGGGCGGAGTGCCGGCCGACGCCCGGGCGGCGACCAGTCCGCAGTGTACGGTGTGCGGGGCCGCTCGGCGGCGCTGGCAGCGGTGTGACCAGGAAGCAAATGCATGAGGCAACTTGCAGCGGGGCCCGGGAGGCGCGGCCGGCCGCACCGTACCGAACGCTCACCAGGCGTCCAATACAATGGCACAATCCAATGGCTTGACTTACCGTCGGGCGCAGCGCATCGTGGGATTCCCAGATGTCGTGGAAGTTGCGGGGCGACACATTCTCGATGGGGTGAAGTATTGCCCGCATCTTCTGCGACACCGCGCCATAGCGTGGGCCAGGAGGCGGCCATGGAACTCAGCCCGTTCGCTGGTACCTATCTCACCGATCCGGCCGCCGTCTGGCGGGACCTCCTGCACCGCCCCGAGGAGGTGCACTACGCCGATGACCTCGGGATGTGGCTGATCACCCGGCACGAGCACGTCCGGCAGGCGTTCGGCGACCCGGAAAGCTTCGGCAACGCGTTGACCCTGGCCCCGGTGTACGAGATGTGTCCGGAGGCGCTGGCGGTGGTGATGCGGCTCGACGTACCGGCCACCACGGCCGCGGCGGACTCGCCGGTGCACACCCGGACCCGTCAGGCGTTGCGGGCCACCTTCGCCAACACCGCGCCCCGGGTCTCGGCCCAGTACGGCCCGATCGTGCGTCGCCGGGTCGACGAACTGGTCGCCGGGCTGGTCGACCGCCGGGGCGAGGTGGTCGACCTGATCCCCGAGTTCGCGGCGTTGCTGCCGCTGCTGGTGGTGGTCGACATCCTCGGCGTGCCGGACCGGGACGTGGCCCGGATCAGGGGCTGGGCGGATGGTCAGATCGCGCTGATCTGGGGCCGGCCCGAGCCGGCGGAGCAGGTACGGCTGGCCCAGGGTCTGCTGGAGTTCTGGCACTACTGCCAGGACCTGGTGGCGCGGCGGATGAACGGCGACCTGACCGGTGACGACTTCGTCAGCCGGGCGTTGCGCTATCGCGACGGTGACGACAGCGTGCTGACCGCCGCGGAGGTGGCCAGCATGGCGTTCAACCTGCTGGTGGCCGGGCACGAGACCACGGCCGGCTTGCTGGCCCACGGTCTGGAGCAGGCGCTCTCGGTGCCCGGCCGGTGGCGCCGGATGGCCGAGGAGCCGGAGAGTGTGCCGGCGTTCCTGGAGGAGGCGTTGCGGTTCGGTCCGGCCATCGACGGTTGGCTGCGGGTGACGCTGCGGCCGGTGACGATCGGGGGAGTGACCATTCCGGCGGGCGCGCGTTGCCTGCTGGTCATCGGCGCCGCCAATCGTGATCCGGCGATGTTCGCCCACCCCGACCGCTTCGATCCGGACCGGGCGGACGCCAAGGATCATCTGTCCTTTGGTTACGGTCCGCATTTTTGCATCGGAGCGGCATTGGCCCGGCTGGAGGCGCGGATCGCGCTCGCCCGGCTCGCGGAGACAATTCCCGGGCTCCGTCTGGTGCCTGGCCACGCGAGCATCTACAAGCCCAATGTCGCGTTCCGGGCGCATCAGGCGCTGCCTGCCGTCGTCGATGTCGCGACCGTCCACAAAGAACGGCGTGACGATCCGCCGGAGACGGTACGAGCCCGCGCCGCGTAACCAATCCCGTGTCGGGTAACCAATTCGGATGCCGGTGCGCCGGGTGAGTGTCCCGGCGACATCCCGAGCGGGTGTCCGAGCGCTCCGAGTGGTCGTCGGCCGTCCACTCCGGTTCTGATCTCCGCAGGTGGGGCCGGCGCGTCGCGCTGACGTTCCGGTGTCCGGTCCTGTCGATGGGTCACCGGGGGGCCGGACGGCGTCGGCCGGTCGCCGGCCGGCCCAGGTTCTCGATCTTCGTCGACCATTGCGGAGTGTCGCCATTCGCCGGTCGCGGCGGAAGGGACGAATCCGGGTGCCACGTGGCGATGTCGGGCTCCGCCCCGAGATCATTTTCGTGCGTCAAGTGGATCGGCATGTGAGGTTTTTCAGTTGCCGGCAACGATAGGTCGCGCGTATGTCTTCACACCCGTGCTCCAGGCGGTAAGAATTGGCCCCGGCAAATGCCGGCTCATGATCTATGCCGCACCCGTCATGATCTGGCTCGACTGTTCGAATCGCTGACCAACGAAGGTGAGCAAATGGACGCTGCGTCCCCGTCAGGTATCGCGGACTCGATGGCCACCCGACAGTTTCAACGGGAACTGCGCCGCTGGCGTACCCGCAAGGGACTGACCCAGCGCGCCCTTGCCGACCGGGTCCGGTTCAGCCGGGAGACGGTGGCGGCCGTGGAGGCGGGCCGCCGGTACGGCAGTCAGGAACTGGCAGTCCGCTGTGACGAGGCGCTCGGTACCGGAGGTCTGCTCACCGCGCTCTGGCCCCGGGTGGCGTTGGAGCAGCTCGCCGCCGACGGGCGCCGCGGACCGCGCGGCACCGACGCCGGGAGGCCGGCGGCGGAGCGTGGCCCTGACCCTCGCCACGATCCACAGTCGGTGGTGGAGGCGATCGACGAACTGCGGGAGCTGATCGACCACATGCTGCGGATCCATGCCCCTGCCGAGCAGCATCGGCATCCGGAGGCGGATCACGACCAGCCGTCGCCGGCCGGCGATCCGGCCGTCGAGTCCCGGCCGCAGCCGGCGGAGCCGCGCCGGCCGGCCGGAGAGTCGCATCGGCCGTTCACCGAGTCTCATCGGCGTGGCCGGGTCGGTGCGCTGGGTCGTCGCCCCTGAGTTCGCGAGGGCGGCACGACAGTCGATGGGAGCCGGTGCGACCGACGGTCCGGGGACCGGGTGGGCCCCGCTGGCTGCGAATGTAACTGCCTGTTCACCCGGGGGTACAGATAGTGGTACGACCTGTTTGTACCACGCCTAACCCTGTTATCCGTCGTTCCTGTCCGGCGCAATGGGATTTGCTAACTGCAAGATGCAGATCCCCTCGATGACGAGCCGTGGGAGTCAGCCTTGGCCTCGACCACCAGATCCCACGCGGCCCGGCCCCAGCCCGTTCGTCGACGGGGTTGGAAGATCGCCTCTCGGATGCGCATCATCGTGGCCGCGCCACTGGTGGCGGTCGTCGGCTTCGCCGGACTGGCCCTCGCGGACAGTGTCCGGCAGGCCGGGCAGGCCAGCGATCTCGGCGTGCTCGCCCAGTTGGGCGCGGAGGCGGGCCGGCTCGCCTACCAGCTGCAACGGGAACGGGCCGCCGCCGCCGACCTGCTGACCTCGGCCAGCCCGCGACAGCAGGACACCTATGCCCGGCAGTCCGGCGACACGGACGAGATAGTCGCGCGCTACCACCGGCAGCGGGCGCTCACCCCCGACGCGTCGTCCGGCCCGGCGGTGGTGCTCGGCCGGATCGACAACGCGCTCGCCGCGCTGCCGCCACTGCGTACCCAGGTACGCACCGCGGCCCACGCCGCCGTCTCCGCCACCACCTTCAGCTACCGCATCATCATCGCGGATCTGCTCGCATACCGGGAGTCCATCGCCCAGGGCGTCGTCTCGGCCGAGGTGGCCGACGGGATCCGGGCCGCCGCCGCGTTGTCGAAGACCGCGGAGGCGCTCGGCCAGCAGCAGGTCGCGGTGCTCCGGGCAATTGCCGCCGGGCAGCTGACCCCGGCGATGCAGCAGGACATCACCGCCGCCCGGACCGGGTTCACCGAGTCCAGCCTCTCCTTCCTCAGCCTCGCACCCCTGAACTGGAAGGTGTGGTGGGAGCAGGCGGGCAGCGGCAAGGAGGCCCTGGCCCTGCAACGCCTCCAGGACCAGGTCTCCCGTGCGGAGATCGGTGCCCCGCTCGACGTCACCACCAACGCCTGGATCGGTGCCACCCAGGGCTGGTCCACCCGCCTCTTCGAGGTCCAGCAGCGGGTCGACTCCGCCGTGCTGACCGACGTCGACGCGGCCCGGGTCGAACAGCGCTGGCGGGCGTTCGCCGAGGGCGCGGCGATGGCTGTGGCACTCGGGTTGACCGTACTGGTGACCTGGGCGGTCGCCCGGCAGATCACCCGCCGGCTGCGGCGGCTGCGGGACGCGGCGCACGTCGTCGCCTTCACCGAACTGCCGGCGATGGTCGCGGACCTGCGCAACATCGACAGCGCCGGGATCCAACCCGAGGCGCTCGCCCGGCAGTCGTCCTCGGCGCTGGAGGCGTCCAGCGGAGACGAGATCGGCGAAGTCGGACAGGCGTTCAGCGCCGTGCACCAGGCGGCCGTACGCACCGCCGCCGAGCAGGCGGTCATGCGGGCCAACACGGCCGACATCTTCGTTCACCTCAGCCGCCGGGAGCAGCGGCTCGTGGACGCCGTGCTCGCCCAGGTGGACCGGGTCGAGCGGGACGAGACCGACCCGGAGCGGCTGCAACAGCTCTACACCCTCGACAGCCTGGCGACCCGGATGGGACGGATCAACGCCAGCCTTCTGGTGCTCGGCGGGGTGGGCGTCGGGCGGGTACGGCACGAGGACGTGCCGATGCAGAAGGTCGTGCAGGCGGCGCTGTCCCAGATCGAGCACTACACCCGGGTCCGGATCGGGGTCGTCGACCCGGACGTGGCGGTGGCCGCCGACAAGGTGGACGAGGTGGTGCACCTGCTCGCCGAGCTGATGGACAACTCGACCGCCTACTCGCCGCCGGAGACCGAGGCCTGGGTGACCGCCCGCAGCCTGGGCGACCGGGTGATCGTCCAGGTGAGCGACGAAGGCGTCGGACTGTCGTTGCAGCGGCTGGCCCAGCTCAACGACCTGCTGGCCAGGCCACCGGCGACCGACGTCGCGGCGGTCCGGGCGATGGGCCTGGTCGTGGTCGGCCAGCTCGCCGGCCGCCTCGGGGTCGCGGTCGAACTCCGTCCCGGCCCCAAACTCGGGACGATCGCCGAGGTGGCGCTGCCCGCGTCGCTGATCCGGCCCATACCACCCGAGACCCAACTGCTGGCACCCGGACGCCTGGCCACCAATCCGGAGAGCCGGGCCCGGGGCACCGCCACGCTCGCCCCACCCGCTCCGGCCGCGAACGGTCCGGCGCGGAAGCCGGCGACCGACCGCGCCCTGCCGGTCGGATCGGTCTTCCGGCCGACCCCCACCCATCCGGGCAGGGGAGACGACCCGACCCAGGAACTCGTCATCTTCGAGCAGGTCAACAACTGGTTCCGGACCGACCGGCCAGGGGCCCCCGCCACCCCGGGCCCTCTCAACGGGGCAGGCACCCCGGTCGGGGCGGGCACCCCGGGCGGAGCGGGCACGCCGACCCCGGCGGCCGGTGGCGGTGGTCCCAACGGGACGGGCACCTCCAACGGGGCCGGCGGATACGCCGCGACGGGTTGGCAGACCCGCGCCGACGAGGGCTGGCGGGCCGCCACCGAACTGGTCAACCCCGACATCGTCGGGACCACCTCGTCAGGTCTCCCGATCCGTCAACCGCAGCGCCATCTCGTGCCCGGCGGTGTCGCTCCGCCGCCGCGGGAGCAGCAGCCGGTCTCGGAGCACCGCGACCCGGCCGAGGTGGCCAACGCGATGGCCGCCTACGCCCGTGGCGTGGCCGCCCGCCGTCCCAAGCTGGTGAACGCCTCGGCGACAAGCGACGCGACAGGGAGTGCTACGTGACCAACCAACGAGATCTCGGCTGGATGCTGGACAGCTTCGTCGAGCGGGCTCCGGAGGTCAGCCATGCCATCGCGATCTCCAGCGACGGTCTGATGGTGGCGTCCACCCGGAACCTGCCACCGGATCGGGCCGACCAGCTCGCGGCGACCGGCAGCGGCCTGGTCAGCCTGCTCCGTGGCGCGGCCGGCTTCTTCGAGGCGGGTGCGGTGATTTCCAACGTCACCCAGCTCGAGGGCGGCTTCATGTTCTCGATGGCGTTCAACGACGGAGCCTCGCTGCTGGTTCTCGCGGCCCCCTCCTGTGACGTCGGCAAAGTCTCCTACGAGATGACGGAACTGGCGAATCGGATTGGAGACGTACTGACCCCCGCGGCCCGAGCCGTGGTGGCGCAGCGGCGCTGACCCTCGGTGCCGGGTCCGCTGCCGTGGGCCCGACCGAGCTTCCCCCACTTCCCTTCCTCACCCCCCTCTACTGGAGAAGTCATGCCTTTCCCCACCGGTACCAGCCGGCGTCGTGTCCTGACCGCCGCGCTGCTCGCCCTCGGGTTGACCGTGGCCGGCAGCGGCTGCAACAGCGGCAGTGACCCGGGCGGCACACCGGGCACGATAAAGATCGGCCTGCTCGCCTCACTGTCCGGCACCTACGAGGCCGTCGGCACCGAGATCCGCGACGGCTTCGAGTTGTACCTGCGGACCCACGACAACAAACTCGGCGGCCACAAGATCGACCTGGTCGTCGCCGACGAGGGCAACGGTGCTCCCACCGCCGTACCCGCCGCGACCAAGCTGCTCAAGCAGGACCGGGTGCACGCCCTGACCGGCATTGTCGGCGGCGGTTCGGTGGCGGCGGTCGCGCCGGTGCTCGCCGAGGCGAAGATTCCGTTCGTCGGCTCGAACGGTCGCCCCGAACTCAAGGACGTGGCCCGGATCTGGACCACCTCCTACCTCTCCGACGAGACCGGCGCGGCGATCGCCGAGTACGTCCGGGACAACGTCAAGGGCGAGGTCTTCACCATCGGCCCGAACTACCAGGGCGGCTACGACCAGTTGCGCGGGTTCACCGACACCTTCAAGGAGATCGGCGGCAAGCTCGCCAACGAGGACGGCAAGACGCTCTGGACCCCGTTCCCGCAGACCACCAACTTCCTGCCGTACTTCGCGCAGATCAAGGCCTCCGGGGCCGAGGCGGTCTACACGTTCTACGCCGGCGGTGCCGCGGTCGACTTCGTCAAGCAATACGCCCAGTCCGAGATCAAGGACCTGCCGTTGTATGCGGCCGGCTTCCTGACCGAGGGCGGGGTGCTGAACGCCCAGGGCGAGGCGGCCCGGAACATCTACTCCGTACTCAACTACTCGCCCGACCTCGACAACGCGGAGAACCGGTCGTTCGTCGCAGCCTGGAAGGAGGACCACGACGGTTCACCGACCACCTACGCGATGGCCTCGTACGACGCCGCGGCGGTGCTGGACAAGGCGATCGGCGCGGCCGGGAACAACCCGACGCCGGAGCAGATCAACAAGGCGATCTCGGAACTCGGGCAGATCAACAGCCCGCGTGGTACCTGGCAGTTCTCGAAGGACACGCACTCGCCGGTGCAGAAGTGGTACCTGCGACAGGTCCGGCAGGACGGTCGGGCGCTCTCCAACACCGTTGTCGGTGACCTGGCGACCGTGGGCGGATGATGGCCAGTGCGGCGCCGGTGCTCGGTCCGGTCGACCCGTACCTGATCCCGGCTCTGGACGGAGTCGCCTACGGGCTGCTGCTCTTCGTGGCGGCCTCCGGGTTGGTGTTCTGCTTCGGCGTGGCGAACATCCTCAACCTGGCACACGGCACGTTGTACGCGATCGGCGCGTACACGGCGGCGGCGCTGCTGGACGGTGGCTGGGCGATGCTGCTGGTCGCGCTCGGCGTCGGAGTGGTCGCGTCGGCCGGTGCGGGAGGCCTGCTCGCGGGACTGCTCGCACCGGTCGCCCGGCGGGACCATCTCACCCAGGCGCTGCTGACCTTCGGGGTCGCGCTGGCCGGCGGGAGCCTGCTGGTCACCGCGTTCGGCCCGGACAGCCTTCCGGTGCGGATTCCCGCCGCGCTGGACGGCACGGTGGTGCTGGCCGGGCACCGGTACGCCGCGTACCGGCTGGTGTTCATCGGCGTGGCGGCCCTGCTCGCGCTGCTGCTCTACCTGGCGGTGGCCCGGACCCGGGCCGGCATGCTGGTCCGGGCCGCCGTCGACGACGCCGACATGGTGGCCTGCCTCGGGGTGAATCCGGCCCGGATCCGACTCGGCGTGCTCACCGTGGCCGGCGCGCTCGCCGGTGCCGCCGGGGTACTCGGTGCACCGATCATCGGACCCGCGCCCAGCACCGCCGACAACGTCCTGCTGCTCTCCCTCGTGGTGGTGGTGCTCGGCGGTCTCGGCTCGGTCCGGGGAACCCTGCTGGCCGCCCTCGCCGTCGGCGAGATCCAGAGCCTCGGCGTCGCGCTCGCCCCGACCGCCGCGCCGTTCCTGCTGTTCGCGGCCATGGCCGTGGTGCTCGCCGTTCGGGCCCGGGGTCTGTCCGGCCGATGGCTCCGGCTCCGGCCCCGGCTCGGAGGCACGGCGTGACCCCGGCCGGCCGGCGCTGGCTGTTCCGGGCCGGGGGCGCCGGGCTGCTCGGCTACGCGGTGGCGGTGCCCTGGCTGGTGGACACCTACACCACCTCGGTCTTCGCCCGCACCCTGGTGCTCGCGCTGGTAGGGGTGAGCGTGGCGCTGCTCACCGGGCTCGCCGGGCTGCCCACCCTCGGCCAGACCGGCCCGTTCGCGGCCGGTGCCTACGGCAGCGCGCTCGTCGCCATGCACGTGTCGTCGGTCGGGGTGGTGCAGGTGCTGACCGGGGCGCTGGTCGGCGGACTGTTCGCCCTCCTCACGGTGCCGCTGGTGGTGTACGCCCGAGGCGTCGTCGTCCTGATGATTACCCTGGCCATCGGCGAACTGACGGTGACCGCCGCCAGTCGGTGGAGCTCCGTCACCGGAGGGACCGACGGCCTCGCCGGGATTCCGCCGATCCAGCCCGTCTGGGGCATGGCCGCACTCGACGGCGACCGGGCACGCTATCTGTACACGCTGGTCGTGGTCGGGGTGGTGATAGCGGCCGTGGTGATGGTGTTGCGTACGCCCGCGGGTCTGCTGCTGCGGGCCAGTCGGGACGACGAGGGGCGGATGCGCGCCTCCGGGCACCGGGTCACCGGTTACCTGGCGGTGGCGTTCACCGCCGCCGGAGCGGTGGCGGGGGTCGCCGGATCGTTGCTGGTCACCGCCCAGCAGTACGTCTCGCCGGCCGACTTCGGGTTCGACGTCTCCGCCCTGCTGCTCCTCGGCGTGGTGATCGGCGGCGCGACGTCGATCGGCGGCGCGGTTGCCGGCACCGCCCTGGTCATCGCGGTCCGGGACTGGCTCTCCGGGCTGCTGCCCGGACACGCGCCACTGCTGCTCGGCGGACTGTTCGTGCTGACCGCGTACCTGTTCCCCCGTGGCGTGGCCGGTTTCTCCACCGACGTGGCCAGGCTGCTCCGGTCCCGTTCGGGGGAGCGGACCGGACGCGCGCTCCGGGGCGGGGACCGGGCCGGGTACGGCCACCGGGACCGGCCGCTTCCGGCGGAGGTCGGCGCCACCACCGGACGGCCAACCGGCGGATCGGGGGCCGACTCGTGACCGTGCTGCTGACCGCCGAGGCGGTGACCCGGCGCTACGGTTCGCTGGTCGCGGTGAACCGGGTGGATCTCCGGGTCGGGGAAGGGGAGCGGCACGCCCTGATCGGACCCAACGGGGCCGGCAAGACCACCCTGCTCGACCTGATCGGTGGGGCGAGCCGGGCGGACGAGGGACGGATCGTCTTCGCGGGACAGGACGTCACCCGACTCGGCCCGGCCCGCCGGGCCCGCAACGGCATCGGCCGGATCCACCAGCGGCCGGCGGTCTGGCCGTCCCTGACCGTGCTGGAGAATGTCGTGGTGGCCGGCTGGCGGCAGGCCGGCGGTTTCCGTGGCGTGGGCACCCGGGCGCGGTTCCGAAGTCGGCTGCGGAAACCGGCGGCCGAACTGCTGGACCGGGTCGGGCTCGGCGGCTCGGGACCGACGACGGCCGCGCACCTGTCGCACGGCGAACGCCGGCAACTGGAGATCGCGATGGCCCTGGCCGGTCGTCCCCGGCTGCTGCTGCTCGACGAGCCGGCCGCCGGACTCTCCGGCGTGGAGGTGCACCGGCTGGTCGAGCTGCTGGCGGCGCTGCCGAGGGAGATGTCGGTGCTGCTGGTCGAACACCGACTGGATCTGGTGTACGCGCTGGCCGACACCGTCACCGTGCTGCACGACGGTCGCCTGGTCGCCAGCGGCGTACCGGACGAGATCCGTAACGCGCCGGACGTCCGGCGGGCGTACGCCGAGGCGGTGCGGTGATGTTGCGGGTGAGCGGCCTCTTCGCCGGGTACGACGGCGGCACCGTACTGCACGACATCGACCTCGAGGTCGCGGCCGGTCGGGTGCACGCACTGGTCGGGCGGAACGGCGCCGGAAAGAGCACGCTGGTGCACGCGATCGCGGGGCTGTTGCGCCCGTACCGGGGCGTGGTGTCGGTCGACGGGCGGGACCTGGCCGGTCGGCCCGCGCACCGGGTGGCCCGGGCCGGGGTCGGCCTGGTGCCGCAGGGACGCCGGGTGTTCCCCCGGCTGACCGTGGCCGAGCACCTGAGCCTCGCCGCGTCGGTCCGGCGGCGGAACCCGACCGGGTCCGGTCCGAACTGGACGGTGCCGGGAGTGCTGGAACTGCTGCCCCGACTGGCCGAGCGGCTGCGGCACCGTGGCAACCAGCTCTCCGGCGGCGAACAGCAGATGCTCGCGATCGCCCGGGCGTTGCTGACCCAGCCCCGGGTGCTGCTCCTCGACGAACCGGGCGAGGGACTCGCGCCGGAGCTGGCGGCCCGGGTTCGTGAGGTAATCACCGGGCTGGCCACGGCGGGGCTGAGTGTCCTGCTCGTCGAACAACAACTGCAGCACGCGGTCGAGGTCGCCGACCGGATCGCCGTGCTGGATTACGGCCGACTGGTCTTCGCCGACTCGACGGCCGCCGTGCGCGCCAACCCCGCCCCGGTGGAGGCGGTACTCAGTGTGGCGGGCGCGGCCATCCCGGATCGGACCGGATCGGTTCCGTCCGGCCAGGAGTCGACCCCGATCGGGTCCGACTCCGCCCGCTCCGTACCAACGGGAGGTACGGGGCGGCTCGCCCTTTTCCCCGACCCTTCGGACGATCTGCCCTCCTCATCACCCTCATCCGCATCCCCTTCCTCATCCGCACCCTGACGTTTCCGTCGCGGTCTGATCCTCGCGTCGCACCAGTGGCCCCCGCGTTTGCGCCCGGTGTGCCGACGCGCGATGACGCGTGGCCGGATCGTCGTCACCGATCCCCGTCAAGGAGGTAACCGAACGTGACTACCACCCCTGTCAAGTCCGGCTACGCGTTCGACAACCGTTCGCCGGAGGCCGAGGCGCAGATGCGTGCGCTGGAGGCGTTCCTCGATCCGATAACAGCGGACCGGCTGGCGCCGATCCTGACGCCCGGTGCGACCTGTTGGGAGTTGGGTGCCGGCGGCGGCTCGATCGCCCGGCTGATGTCCCGGGTGGTCGGCCCCGGTGGCCGGGTCATCGCCACCGACATCGAACCGTCGCGCCTGAACCCGGCGGGCAACCTCGACGTCCGCCAGCACGACGTTCGGACCGGGGCGCCGGAGGGCGGCCCGTTCGACGTGATCCACGCCCGGCTGGTCCTGCTGCACCTGCCCGAGCGTCGGCGGGTACTGGCCGAGTTGATCGGCGCGCTGGCGCCCGGTGGCTGGCTGGTCGTCGAGGAGTTCGACTGTACGGCCGGGCTGCGGGTACTGGCCGCGCCGACCGACGACGCGGCGAAGCTCTTCCAGCAGGTGATGGAGGCGACGCTGGGCATCCTGCAGGACCGTGGTGCCGATCTGGCGTGGGCGCAGGACGTACACACCGAGATGGTGCTGGCCGGACTGACCGATGTGGACACCATCACGCACTCGCAGAGCTGGCCGGGCGGATCGGCGGGAGCGTCGCTGCACGAGACGAACTCCCGTCAGCTCGAACCACGACTGCTCGCCACCGGGCTCTCGCCGAACCAGTTGGCGGGCTTCCGTGAGTTGGCCAACGACCCGTCCTTCGCGTCGCTGTCGTACCAGTTCGTCTCGACCCGGGGCCGCCGGCCCGGCCGAGGCTCCGTGAACTGAACATCCCGGGCCGGCGGACCCTCGGTCGCCCGACCCGGTACGACTTCCTACCCCTGCCGTACGCACGATCCGGGGGTGTTGTCGCCGGGTCGGGTGGCGTCGGGGCGGACCGTTGACCGGGACCGGGCCCACCGGGCTGCTGTCTACTTTCGGGTGACGCGTGCAACGCCGCGCTCACCGCAGGCTAGAGCGGTCGCGATCCCGTCAGCTCCCGCGAGGCAACGATGATCGAGGGCACCAAGTGTTCCGGCGCTGCCTGATCCGGTCAGAGCCATCGTGCCACCGCGTTGCTCGACGGCAGGGCTGAGGAGGAGATCGAATGAGTACACGACCACGACCACGTCGACGGCGACGCTGGCCATGGCTGGTGGCTGGCCTGGCCGTCCTGGTGCTGGCCGCGGGCGCGGCGCTGGTCGTGGCATATCCTTCGGTTGCCGCGACTACCTGCCCCCGCTGCTACCGGCTGGTGCCGGTGCAGGACGGACTCTATGCCGACAGCGGCCTGTCCGATGCCGATCGGCAACGGCTCATCGAGGTGTACCGCGACGCGAATCGGCGAGTCGATGGCTTCTACGAGGGGCGCAGGAGCGCACCGACGGTGCTCGCATGCTTCACAACCAGCTGTTACCAGCGGGTCGGTGGCGGAGGCGAACGGGGGATCGCGGTACGCAACCAGGCGGTGATGCTCTCGCCCCGCGGCCTCGACCCGGTGATCGCCGCACACGAACTCTCGCATGTCGAGTTCCATGTACGCCTCGGTTCCCGGCGCGACCAGATCCCCCAGTGGTTCGACGAGGGACTTGCCGTCCTGGTCTCGAACGACAGCCGGTATCTGTTGCCGCCGACCGCCCCGGACCGCTGCCGCAACACCTCACCCGAGCCGCTGCCCGAGACGCTGAACGCCTGGCTGCGCGCCGCCAGCTCGGATGTTCAGATTTACGCCAAGGCCGCTTGCCGGGTATACCGGTGGACCGACGCACACGGCGGACAACGGGCCGTGCTCGACCTCATCGACCGACTCCACCGCGGCGAACGCTTTGCCGCGCTCGTCCACGGCTGAATCGTCACCCCGTCGCTCGGCGGCGCGCAGTTCCGTCAGGTGTCGCGGTGCACGATCAGGGCCCAGGCGATGCCGACGAGCAGCACCGCCCAGCCGGTGAGCACGAGCAGCCCGGCTCCCCGGCCCAGGGCGGTCGCCGGGTCGGCGGCCCGGCCGAGGAGGCTGAGCGTCGCCTCGTGCGGCAGCAACCTGACCACCTGCGGGAACAGGCCGATGAGCGTTGTCGACACCAGCACCGGCAGGATGAGCAGGACGGTCAGCGGCGTGACGGGGCCGCGGGTGAGGAAGGCGAAGCCGAAACCGAGCAGGCTCAGCAGCGGATAGGCGGCCAGCAGCGCCAGCAGGTCCGTCGCGGTGCGACCGGAGGCGAGATCACCTGCGGCGCCGTGCTGGACGAGCAGGCCGGGCAGCACGGCGGGGATCGCGGCGAGCAGGGCCACCGCGGCGGCCACGGTCAGCTTCGCGCCGAACCATCGGGTACGGTCCGGCGCGGCGGCCAGGCTGACCCGCAGTTGGCCGCCGTGGTATTCGGTGCCGGCCGCGTGGACCGCGATCGCGACGAAGATGTACGCCGGGGCGAGCATCAGCGTGCCGACCTGGTCGACGGCCACCTCGCCGTTCGCGGTGGTGATCCGGACGGTGTCGATGGCGGCGAGGGCGCCGAGCACCGTGTTCGTGACCACCGTGAGCGTCAGCGCGATCCAGGTGGCCGGCAGCGTACGGATCTTGGTCAGCTCGGCGCTCAGCAGTGCCCTCACCGGGCGTCCCTGCGACTGAGCAGCAGTCCGGCGATCGCGGTCGTGAGGCTCGGCCACGACACCAGCACCACCAGGGCGTGCACCGGGCCGGCGGTGAGCCGACTGTCCGCGGGGTTGAGCAGCAGGTTGCGCCCGGCGCTGAGCGGGAACAGCGCGTCCAGCGCGGGCGCGGACCCGGCGAGCGCCTGGGTCATGGTGACCGCGATGAGCGCCACGGAGGCGACGATGCCGATCAGCGTGCTGCGCGAGAGAAGCGTGAGGGCGTACCCGACCAGGGCCGACAGCACGGCGAAGATCAGGAACCGGCCCTGTCCCCGCAGGGCGCCGCCGCTGGTGACGACCGCCGGATCCCAGCCCCTGACGGCGGCGTACATGAAGGCGGTGCTGATGGCCGCGATCACCAGCGACACGGTCAGCAGGTACGCGGCGACCGCGACGGTCTTCGTGGTGACCAGCACGCCCCGGCCCGGGACCGCCAGCACCGACTGCCCGAGCTGGTGTGCCCGGAACTCCTGTCCCGCCAGCACCGCCGCCAGGACGGACAGAAACAGACCCATCTGGAACGACGAGGAGACCAGGAAGTCGACGATCGCCTGGTACGCCGGACGCGGCTGGCCGGCGAACAGCTCGATCAGGCCGTCCGGGGTGATGGTGGCGACCGCCTCGGTGTTCTGCCGTAGGTTCGCCATGCAGATCAACAGGTGCAGGGCGAGGACGGCGGCGGTGACGATCCACGTGCTGCGCAGGGTAACAATCTTGGTCAGTTCGGCGCGGATGCCGGCGAGCACGACGGTCACCATCCCGGTCCCTGGTCGCCGGTGAGCGCGAAGAAGGCGCTCTCCAGCGACGGGTGCCCTGCGGTGATCTCGTCGAGCGGGCCGTGCGCGGCGATGCGCCCCCGGGCGATCACGATCACCTCGTCGGCGGTGTCGGCCATCTCGGTCATCAGGTGGCTGGACAGCAGCACCGTACGGCCGCGGGCGGCGTGGTCGCGCAGGAAGGTCCGCACCCAGCGGATCCCGTCGGGGTCCAGGCCGTTGACCGGCTCGTCGAGCACGAGGATCTCCGGATCACCGAGCAGTGCCGCGGCCAGTCCGAGCCGCTGGCCCATTCCCAGCGAGTACTTCTTGACCCGCTGCCTGGCGACGGCGCCGAGCCCGACGGCGTCGAGCACCTCGTGCACGCGCCGGCGCGGAATCCGGTTGGACTGGGCGATCCAGGTCAGGTGGTCGATCGCCCGCCGTTCGGGCACCGGGCCGGCGCCGTCGAGCAGGGCACCGACCCTGCGCAGCGGGAAACGAAGTTCCCGGTACGGCCTGCCGTCGATCAGTGCGGTTCCCGCGTCGGGCCGGTCCAGGCCCAGCAGGATGCGCAGGGTGGTGGACTTGCCCGCGCCGTTCGGCCCCAGGAAACCGGTCACCCGTCCCGGCGGTACGGTGAAGCTGATGTCGTCCACGGCGGCTTTGGCACCGTAGCGCTTGGTGAGATGGGCTACCTCGATCATCCGCCCAGGATCGCGTCCGCGGCCGGAACGTCGCGTCCCCCGGAAGTAGACAGCGTGGTTCAGCGCTGCTCGTGCAGCAGGCCCGCCTGGTAGGCCAGCACGGCCAGTTGGGTGCGGTCCCGCACGTCCAGTTTGGCGAAGGTACGGCGCAGGTAGGTGCGGACCGTCTCCAGGCTCAGGAACAGCTCGTCGGCGATCTGCTGGTTCGAGTAGCCGCGTGCGACGTACCGGATGACCTGCACCTCCCGCTCGGAGAGCACCTGCCCGGCGAACCGGTGCCGGCGCTGCGGCCGGCCGGGTGCCAAGGTGTGCAGCAGCCGCGCGGTGACCTCCGGCGCGAGCATCGCGTGCCCGGCGTGCACGGTCCGGACGGCCTGCAGCACCTCCTGCGGGGCGGCATTCTTGAGCAGGAAACCGGAGGCGCCCAGGGTCAGCGCCTCGTGCACGTACTCGTCCAGGTCGAACGTGGTCAGCATGATCACCCGGGTGCCGGTGGCCGGCAGGATCCGCCGCACCGCCTCCAGACCGTCGGCGCCGGGCATCTGGACGTCCAGCAGCGCCACGTCCGGCTTCAGGGCGACACACAGCCGGGCGGCCTCCGCGCCGTCGGCAGCCTCCCCGGCGGTACGGAAGTCCTCGGTGCGGTCGAACAGCTTGCGGTAGATCCCACGGAAGCGCGCGTCGTCGTCCGCGAGCAGGACAGAGATCGCCATCGTCAGCTCCTTCGCGCCGGTAGCCTCGCCTCGACCTCGAACCCACCCTCCACGGTGCCGCCCCACGCCACCGCACCACCCAGGGCGGCGGCGCGTTCCCGCATGCCGTGCAGGCCGTATCCCGTACCGGGGGAGACCGGCGTCGTCCCAGGCGCACCGCTGTCGCGTACCCGTAAGGCGATCGTGTCCCCGGTCTCCCACAGCTCGACCGTGCAGCGCGCCCGCGGAGCGTGCCGCACCACATTGCTCAGCGCCTCCTGCGCGATCCGCACCACCGCCGCGCCGACCTCGGCGTCGACCGGGCCGTGCGGTTGCAACCGGGCGTGCACGGCGATCCCGGCGGCCTGGGTGGTCGCGATGATCGCGGGCAGTCCGTCCAGCGTGGGTCCGGGATGTCGCAGGCTACGCACCAGGCCCTGCATCTCCCCGAGGGCGTCTCTGGCATGCGACTCGATGTCGGCGAGTGTCCCGCGCAGCTCGGGCTCGGAGGCGTCCGCAAGGCCCCGGGTCACGCCGGCCTCGGCGGCGATCACTCCCAGCGTGTGCCCGACGACGTCGTGTACGTCACGAGCGACGTCCAGCTGCACCCGCACCCGCTCCGCCTCCCGGGCGGACGCGATCTGCCGACCGACGGCGGTGCCGACCAGCCATGCCGTGCACAGGGCGGCCGTGGCCACCACCACGCGGGTGCCAAGGCCGGGCGAGACCCCGGTGACCGCGGCGAGTCCGGCGAGCACACCGACCAGCGTGATCCCCAGCCTCCGGGTGTGCGGGCCGCGTGCCACGGCCACCGGGTAGAGGCACCAGGCGGTGGCCAGCATCGGATCCTGGCAGACGGCGGCGGCCGTACCCACCAGGGTCGTGGCCGCGACCACCGCGGTCGTCGCGACGGGCGCTCGGTTGTTGAGTACGAGCGCGGCGCCGGTCAGGACGGCCAGCACGATCCCGGCGCAGGTCCGGGCCCAGTCACCGGCTGCGACGATGGGCGGCGCCCAGAGCACGGCGAGCACCAGGGCTGCGGCCAGGAGGTTTTTGCGCGGCATCGTCACCCGCTCATCCTGCCAGCGCACCAGATCGCCTGAATCCCGTCGCCACAACCCCGAGCTGCGGTCGCTGTCACCCGATGAACCCGTGATGGGCTGAACCCCAGTCTCGGGTCAGGCGAGCGGCGACCGTGGCAGAGCACGATCTTCCTTCCGCCGTGGTCGCCCTCTTCAGCGATTTCAGGGACGGCGGCAACACGATTACCGGCGACGTCGGCTCAGGATTCCGGTCTGGGTGAGATACTCAAGCGTAGGACCGCAATTCCGGCTGATGCGAGCGGCGTACTCACCGTGGGGCGGATCAGTTGATCGTGACGGCGGAGGTTTGGCCGGGGTCATGGAACGATCACCACGCCGCCGCGGACGCCCCCCTTGGCCAGCCGGTCGTGAGCGGCCGCGGCGTCGGCGAAGGGGTACACGCCGGCGACCCGGAGCGGGATGTCGCCGCTGGTGACGAGTTTGACCAGTTCACTCAGGCGAGATCCGTCCGGTAGCACCTCCAGCGCGAAGGTCCGGATTTCCCGCACCGGTTCCGGGCGAAGCGGAGGCGACGCGGCCACGTAGCCGCCGCCGTCGCGGATGAGGCCCAGCAGCGAGGGGCCGATCACCGCCAGGTCGATGACCGCGTCGAACGTCCCCGTCGGGTCGTCGGAGCGCGGCAGGAATGCCGCGCCCAGCGACTCCACGAACGCGCGGTCGTCGGTTCCGGCGAGTCCCGTGGCGTGCAGGCCGGTCGCGCGGGCCAGCGCCAGGACGAATCCGCCGACCTGCCCGGCGGCGCCGGTGACGAGCACGGTCGAACCCGCCGGGATCGCGAGCAGGTCGAGGGCCTGGGCGGCGGCGAGGCCGTTGGTCGGCAGGGTCGCCGCCTCGGTGGCGGGGACGCCGGCGGGCGCGGGGGTCAGCCAGGCGGCGTCGAGCACCACGTACTCCGCGTGGGCACCGACCGTGGTTTGCAGCCATGGCGAGAAGCCGATGACCTCGTCGCCGATCGTGAAACGCTCGACCGCCGGGTCGACCGCCGGGTCGACCGCGTCGACGGTGCCGGCCACGTCCCAGCCGGGCGTGTACGGCAGACCGACCGGCAGCGGGGCCGGGAACCGACCGGAGCGGACCATCAGGTCGACCGGGTGGACGACGGAGGCGGCGACCTTCACCCGTACCTGCCCCGGACCCGGCTCGGGCACCGGCACCTCGGCCACGTGCAGGACCTCCGGCCCGCCGAACTGTGCATAGCTGACTGCGCGCATCGCTGTCTCCTTGGTGGGTTCTCGTGATCACCAAGACCGTAGGATCAGCGGGCACTGGCAGAAAGTAGGTACCGTGAAGTGCCTAGGGCACCGGCGGAGGGCACGATGGCGACGACGACCGCAGAACAACGCCGTGAACAGGCCAAACGCGACTACGACGCATTCCTGGAACGGTGCCCGACCCGCGAGCTGTTGAGCAGGCTTACTGACAAGTGGGTCGCACTGGTGATCCCAGCCCTCGCCGACGGCCCGCAGCGGCACAGCGAACTCGCCGGCCGCATCGCCGGCGTCAGCCAGAAGATGCTCACTCAGACCCTGCGCACGCTGGAGCGCGACGGCCTGGTCACCCGCACGGTCACCGCCTCGGTACCGGTCCGCGTCGACTACGAACTCACTCCGCTCGGCCATGAACTGTTTCCGGTCATGATCGCGATCAAGAACTGGGCGGAGCTGCACATGGACCGGGTCTTCGAAGCCCGCGCCCAGTTCGACGCACGCCCCTGAACCTCCTCGGGGACGGCGCGTCGTGTCTGCTCGTCGGACGAGCGTGCGTCCGACACCTCGAGCGGCGTCGGTATGCGACACGTGACCTTGGCAAGTTCGCACGGCGGCGGTGGCAACAGCCGTGACGGTGACATGTGGTTCCAGTGAGATACCCGACACCCTCGATCCAGATGCGGCCGTGCGAGGTGGGCGCACATCGCCAGGTCCGCTCGTGTGGCGGTCATCGTCAACTGCGCGACGGCGGCCTCTCAGGCGGCGACGAGGTCGCCCGGACCGGCGGCCAGTGCTCACGCGATCAGGCCAAGATGACGACGGTCAGCGGTCCGTCGGACCCTGGGGCGACGACGGGTCGTGGCTCCATCGGACGTGCCGCTGGTCGAAGGCGAACCGGCGGTCGACGACAAGTGGGTCGTCTAGTTCGAGGATGGTGACGGTCTTGCCGAAGACGTTGGAGCCCGAGCCGATCCGGTAGCTGGTGTCCAGTGACTCGTCCAAGGTGTGGTCGTCGAGCAGTGTCGGGGGCACACCGGTTTGCGGCGCGGCCTTGCCCACGAAACGGTAGCGGGTGAAGCGGAAGTTCAGTAGTCCAGGCGCCGGTACTTGCCAGGTGAACTGCTTGATCCCCGAGCCTGAGGCGTTGGCCAACTCGTACCAGCCGCTGCTGGCGATTGCATCCTCGCGGGTCGTGTCGGTGACCGCCGTACTTTGGTTGGGCCCGCTCGAAGGTACCGGATCAGTTTGACGCTGTTCGGGGTTAGTCCCTGTCGCTCCGCTGCGCGAAGCGGCCCTAATCGGGAGGAAGTAGGTCTATTTCCGAGTTAGGCGGGTGGTTCGGCGATGGCGTGCCTGTTGGATGTGTGGCCGGGGCGCTGTCCCGCGAGCCATTCGTCGAAGGTGGTTGGCGTGATGCGGGCCCCCTGGCCGGGCAGCAGTACGGTGCCGGCCATTGCCGAGTCGAAGATGGCCGACCACGTCGGCACGAGCTTCACCGTGTGGCCGCGCGTCTCGTTGGTGCGTCGTGCCATGTCGACGAGGTCCTGCGGTTCGGGGCCGGCAATGTCGGCGTAGCGGCCCTGTGGCTCGCCCGCCGCGATCTCGGCGAGGACGTCGGCGACGTCCTCGGGCGCGATCGGCTGCACGAGCAGGGGCGCGATCGTCGCGACGCCGTCGCGCTCGGTCCAACGCGTGACCATCGCGGCGAAGTCGTGGAACTGCGTGGCTGGAACGATCGTCCACGGCAGTGGACCGGCGGCCACGAGGCGCTCCTGCTCGCGTTTGCCGGCGTAGTGTGCGGTGCCCTCGACGCGATCGATCCCGACGATCGAGAGCAGAACGTGGTGGCGGACGCCGGCTCGCTTCCCGGCCGCGAGTAGGTTCCGGGTGGTGGTGTCGAAGTACGCCACCGTCTCCGCGTGGCCGGCAGCCGGCCCGTTGGTGACATCGATGACCGCATCGACGCCCGCGAGGGCGTGGTCGAGTCCGTCGCCGGTCGACAGGTCCACGCCCAGCGAACGGCTGATCCGCACGACGTCGTGGCCGTCCCGTTCGAGGGCGGCGACGGTGAGGGCGCCGATGTTCCCGGTCGCCCCGGCGACTGCGATTCGCATAACGATCTTTTCCTCTCGCTCGTTACCGAGCCGACACTATCTCGGACTTCGCGGGTCCGCAATATCTGCGATAGGCTGATGCTGTGAAGCTGCCTGTGAGCACCGAATGGTTGCTGCACTGCGCCGCGACGCTGGCGCAGCTCGATCCGGGAGCCACCGCGTCGGCGGCGCAGCTCGCGCAGTACTACGACCTCCCGGCGGCCTATCTGGCCAAGCAGCTGCAAGGGCTCGTCAAGGCTGGCGTGCTGATCGCGACGACAGGGCCCCGCGGCGGGTTCCGTCTCGCGCAACCGGCGTCCGAGATCACGCTGCTGCGGATCGTCGAGGCCGTCGACGGCACCTCCCGGCCCTACGAGTGCCGCGAGATCCGCCAACAAGGACGGGGAGCGCTCCCTCCCGAGGAGTGCCAGAACCTCTGCATCCTCGCCCAGAAGATGGCCGAGGCGCACGATGCGTGGCGGCGCAGCCTCGGCGGCGTCTCACTCGCCGACATCATTGCCACGCTGCCTCCGACAGCACCGGCCCGCACCCGATCCCGCCTCACGCCGACGACGGGCTCGACGCCGTCGCGCCGATCGTCGGGATCAGATGCCGCCGACCCGCCGCCTCGGTCAAACCGATGAACGTCCCCGCCCTCCGCGTAGATCGCCCGCACTACGAACCCGACGACCATCCCGGCCGGTTCCCGGAGGTGTCCTACTGAACCGGCACCGCCCCGGGCCCCGACCCGGCCGCGTAGCCGAGGCCGCGAGGCGATCCGCCTCCCGCTCAACGTCCGACGCCCAGCACCAGGCTCGGCGGGAGCGGCAGTCAGGTACCGCGCCCGTGTTGTGCGGTCGTTGCCACGAAACGCAGTGGCTGAGCCTGCTAGCTCTGGCGAAAGCAAATACACCGCCCGGCTGTTCCTGGGTCACAATCCAAATTGTTCCATTGTCCGGCGGATCGTCGGTTGGACACTCTGATGGCGTAGCATCTGCCCTTGACTAAGTCGGCGCTGATGATGGATCCATCAACGATCTGCCATCGGAATTTATCTATAACCCCCGTCGAGCCTTCGATTGCAACGCCCGCAATCGCGCCGACAACGATTTGAAGGGAAGCTAGCAGGAAGCTTCGCCCCTTTCGCGACCTTACTCTGTGGCCCTCCGAGTTTTCCGCAGGCCGATCCCTCACGTCAACCAATTTGGTACCCCAATCTCGCAAAATCATCACCGATAATCCACTTGAGGTTGGCCTTCAAGTTCACGTTGCCCGGCCGCTCGGCCTACCTAAAGGCGGCAACCCGAGACTCCATGGCCTCGCCGATGTGGGTCAGCAACAACCGAAAGATTCGAATCGTTGACAGATAATGCTTCTGGCATATCCCGACGATGCATTACCAATGCGCTTATCTCGGCAAAGTAGTTGGGGGTGCCGGTCGAGGTTCTTGCGGGCCCGGTCATGGCACATCGCGGTTCGCGGGTCGGCGTGGTGGGCGGCGATCTGCATGTCGCGCGGGCTGATGCCGGCATCGGCCATCGTGGTCACGAACGTGCTGCGAAGCATGTGGGGATGCACCTCGGCATCCGGATCCCGCCGTGTCGGCCAGATGCTTGAGCCGGAGGGTGGCGCGTCGTGCCGATCCGTCCGCGCGCCATGGGTGTTGCGCAGGACCGGCCCGCTGGTGCGCTCGTCGACGGCCCGGGTCGACAGTTCGGGCGACCGCCGGTGGCGGCGGGACGAGCACGACTTTGCCGCCCTTGCTGCGATCGCAGGACCCGGTGGCAGTGCTCCTCGCCAAGGTCGGCGATGTTCGACCGCTGGGCTCGAAGATTCGCAGGCCGAGCAGGCCGAGCAGGCCGGAAAGGGCGACCTTTGTGTTCTCGCCGGGATGTCTGGCAAGATCTGCGGATGGAGCCGATACGGGTGGCAGAGATCAAGCCTGGCGAGTATTCCTTGTGCCTGGTAGCGGGGGCCACCGACGTGGACGACTTGATCGTCGAACTCGGTCACGAGCCCAACGGTGAATTCTGGGCGGGGATCGCGGAGTTACTCGTGATGACGGAGGCGTCTGCGCTTGCAGGAGCCTTCTCGCCTGATCCCGAGGGTGGCGCGTTCTATGCGTACAGCGACGATCGAGGGGTGCTCAACGACTTGGCGAACAGGCTTCGCCTGGTCGCGACCGACGGCAATCGGCTGCGACAGCTGATGGATTTCGCCGACGCCAACGGATTCGAGTTCGATGATTGATTCGGCGCTACCAGACGCACTCCGTCGGACACGAGCGTGTGTCGGGCAAGTTGTACCATGGCCGACGGAGAGTGAAGAGGCGTCGGTGGGCGACACACACGGTCGGCGGCATGAGTGGCTGTCAGCAATGATGGGGCGTTCGGTCGGAAGCGGGTGATGATGAGGCGACCAACGCTGTTCCTGACTGTGGGACTCCCATGCACAGGGAAGACCGCTGCTGCTCGGCGCATCGAGAGCGAGCAGAAAGCACTTCGTCTGACGAAGGACGAATGGGTGAAGGCTCTCTACGGGCACGAGAATCCGCCATCGGCTCAGGACGTGATCGAAGGACGGCTCATCCAGATCGGGCTGCGCGCCCTCGAACTCGGCAACAACGTCGTGATCGACTACGGCCTCTGGAGTCGAGACGAGCGCTCCGCGCTGCGGCAGGCAGCAGCAGACCTCGGCGCGGCGGTGGAGCTGCGCTACTTCGAACTCACCCCAGCCGAGCAGCGCAGACGCCTCGATCAGCGCCAAGCCGAAGCGCCACACACGACTTGGCCCATGTCCGACGAGGAACTCGCCGAGTGGGCTGCCAACATCGACATCCCAACGCCGGCCGAACTTGACGGCAGCGAACCCATTGACGACCCACCGGCTGGATTCGCGACATGGAACGAGTGGCGCACGCACCGCTGGCCGCCGTCGGTCTTTTGACGCCTGCTCCTCGCAGCGCTGTCACGACCGCTCATCGGCTGCTTGTTCCGTTGCGGGACCGCGTTCGGCAGCTGGACGATGGCCTACGGAGAGTAATGGGCGCCGAGTCCAACGCGCCCGCTCGGCGGCGGTTGCGTACAGGTGATCACGGTTGGAGTGTTGTCGCGCGAAATGGCGGGACTGGGTCAGCGCCCGGCCAGTCGGTGCCGGTGAGAGTCGCGGTTAAGCGCCCGTCGGCAAGAGCTACGCCGACATCCATACCAGTTGCTGCCGGCTCGGCGAAGGCAACGGGTGTCGTCTCCGCGAGGAGAAAGACGAAGTGTAGGGCGAACGGCGACCAAGGCTCGTGAGGGCAGCCGTCAGCGTCGAGTTGAAGGTTCGCGTGCCACGCCGCTTGGCAGAGCACCGAGATGAAGAGACCCAGGAAATCCGCCCCAGCCAGCTCGTCGGCTCTATCGATCAGCACTGCTAGGTTCCTCGTGTCGGCTCCGTGGCCGTGCCAGTCGCGCAGGCAATCCACGAGCGCGTTCCAGTTGTGGCCGAAGTAGCCGGGGAACGACAGCTCACGAGCGAAGGTGGCGAACAGCGATGCCGGCTCTCCCAGCTGCCGGCCATCCAGCCGTACCACGCTTCCACCCTGCTTCCGCAACTCGACCACCTCGGCGCTCACCCACGGGTCGTCCGCTCGTGTGACGACCACCCATGGCGACTGGTACCCGGTAAGGGTGAGAGCGCTCATGGCCGCGATCCTCTCAGGTGCGCGGACGCACGCCGCGTGAGGACCACGCATGGCGCATGGCGTGCGACCCGGCGGCAGATCCACATGGGCCAGAATGTGCCGATGACGATCTCCGCTGACGACTCCGGCCCGGTCCGGATCGTTACGGCCGTTCTCCGCGACGGCGATCGGGTGTTGCTGTGTCATCGAAGCGCCGGACGCCGTTGGTATCCCGACGTGTGGGACCTGCCGGGCGGTCATGTTGACGAGGGCGAGGATCCGAAGGAGGGCCTTGTCCGCGAGCTTCGGGAGGAGTTGGGGATCACGGCGTCGAAGCCGTCCAGCCCGCCGATGCACGAGATCCGGACCGCGACGTTCCACATGGAGATCTGGTTGGTCGACAGGTGGACCGGAACACCCGTCAACGCCGCACCGGACGAACACGACGCTGTGGCGTGGTTCGTGACGTCCGACCTTGACAGCCTGCGTCTCGCCCACGAGTCGTACCTCTCGATGCTCACCGCCGTGCTCGCCGGGTGACGTCGCGCCGGAGGCCAGGGGCGCGCACCCATCGGCACGACCCGCACGAGGCGTGATCCAGAATGGGTCGTGCGCCGGGGTTGGAACGACGTGGCCGCCCGGCTCGTCCGCGACGGGCTCCCGGTCATCGCACCGGCGAACCCGCTGCGCAGCGGGTCGGCCGACTCGGCCTGCCTGGCGAGCATCCTCGCCACCATCAGCGGGCCGGTGGTTCTCGCCGTGCACCCGTACGGCGGAATCGTCATCACCAACGCGGCGATCGGCAACGCGAACGTCAGGGCCCTGGTCTACGTGGCCGCTCTGGTGGAGGCGGTGTACGACGATATTCCACTACAGCAGGGGTTCGCTGCCTTCGTCCCCGTACATCCGGGGCGTGGGCCCATGTTCGGCTCGGCCGCGCGGGTCGGGCGTCCGGAGGACACGATCGCACCGGTCGCGAGCGAGGACGAGCTTTATACGCCGGACTCCGGCCGCTGATCAGGTGTGGGGGGCCAGCAGATTCAAGTCCGACGGATGGCGTACCGGTGCAGGGTGACGCCCTCGTCGAAGGACCCTTGCTCGAGGAGGGCCAGTTCTGCCGGCCCGTCGTGTGCGTCGAACAGCGGCCGGCCCGCGCCGAGGATGACGGGGTGTGTGAAGAGCAGGAGTTCATCGAGTAGCCCCGCGCGGAGCAGGCGCGTGGCGAGAGTGGCGCCGCCGACGCCGATGTCACCGTCGCTCTCGGTCCGGAGCTTCGCGAGCGCCTCGATCGCGTCGCCGTCCGGGCCGACGACCCGGGTGTTGTACCCGGCCTCGGTGCGGGTGCGGGACACGAGAACCTTCGGCGTCGACGTCCAGATTTCGCCGTACTCGCGAACGTAGTCGGGCAGCGTGTCGTCGTTGCGCGCGGCCGGCCAGAACGCCTCCATCGTCTCGTAGATCGTGCGTCCCTGGATCATGAGTGTCAGGGCCCGGGCCCGCGCGTTGAACTCCCGATGCAGTGGTTCTCCGATTCGCAGCCAGTCTCCGCTGCCCTCTTCGCCCGCAGCGTGCTCGATCTTGAGGTCGACGGAGACGTTCATCCAGTACACGAACCGGGCCGTCATGTCCGCTCCTAGCGATGCCGATCTGCGACTACTCGCGCTGACGCTAGGACAGGTGGTTGTAGTTTGCAATCACTATCGAAGGGTCGCCGACAAATGCACTCGGTTCCTGGTGCTCCGCGACGGTGGCCCCGAACTCGTCGACCAGCTCATGGACGAGCTACGCCACCTTCATCTCGGCCTCCCGGACCCGGGTCCACACGCTCCACGAGCCAGTGACAGGCTTCCGGCGGCGTACGAGGCCGCGATGCGCGACACGTCCGATCCCGGTCACACCACAACCCCCGAATCCCGAGGCAAGCGGGGAGTGAACCTCACCATCGGATTGAATGGACCGTAGCGCCGTGCCACAGCGGCAACTCGCCGGCCGCGCCTGCCGGACGCAGATGGTGGAGATTGGCGCGGCGGTGCGCCGGCGGGTCGATGCATACGCACCCGGCATGGGTCGTCTTCAATCAACCGGCCAGCTGCTCGGTCGTGGAGGTCTCGGGGACGTTCACTACCAGGTCGTAGGCGTCGAGCAGTTGCACCTCCTGGTAGGTGTCCATGACCCGAATGTGGTCGGGACCGGTCAGCCGTCCCCGCGCCCCGCGCAGGTCGACCGCCCGCAGCCCCGGCACGGCGGCGAACGCCGCCTCCACGCTGCCCTCACGCGCCGGATCGAGGTCGACTCCGACGATCTCCACACCGCCGGGCCGGTCCGGGTTCGCCCGGCGGGTCACCGTACGGCCGGCGGTGCCGGTCACCGCCATCGACACGTAGTCGCCGCCCAGCCGGTTTGCCAGGTGGTGCCCCATCGCGGACAGCGAAAACGCCGGCGTGACAACCGGTGTCCGCTGGATGTGACTGTTGTGCGCCGCAATGACGATCCTCGCGTCCGGCCCGAACCGGTCGAGCAGCCAGAACACCGTCTCGGCCATGCCACGGTCGCGCGCAGCCACCTTCGGGTGCGACGTGTCACCGGCCATTCGCGCGGCGACGCTCCTGGTCGACTGGTCCAGTAGGCACGCCAGCCGCAGCTCGTGCCGGGCGACTTCGTACGACTCGACGCCACCGGCTGACACGTACTCCGGTCCCAGTGCGTCGAACCGGGTCGCCAATTCGGCGAACAACGCCGTGATCCCGTCCCGCTCGGCTGCGGCGAGTTGGCCGTACGCTGCGTACGCCGGCAGCGGGTGCTCGCCCGCGAACTTCTCCAGCAGCGTGACGAGCCGATCGACCACGGCTGCCCCATCGCCGTCGACCGCGCTCAGGTAACGCCTGATGTTGTGCATCGCAGGCAGCGGGGACGCTGTGGAACCCGGTACGTCGATTCCGAAGAACCGTACCTGTTTCGTACCGGCCGCATTGGTCTTCCGCATCCACTCCAGGTGCGCGCGCATCTCTGCGCAGCGCCCGAACGTGTACGTGATCCCGACGTCGGCGATCGTCCGCAGGTCGCCGGGACCGCCGCGTACCCAGTCGTCCACGGTCAGCCCCTCGCTGAACCCTGACTCCAAGCCGTACAGCGTGAATCCCAGGCGCTCGACCAGGAACCGTGTCAACCGGTGCCGCAGCAGGCCGAACTCGCGTACGAGGTGGGAGTTCTCGCCAATGGCCACCACCTTGGCACCGGCCAGCCGCGCGGCCAACGGCTCCAGGTCGTCGAGCGGAGCTCCCGGATCCAACGTCGCCAAGGTCATTGCCTCTTCAGCAACGAAGTCATGAAACGCGTCAGGCATCCGGCCAGGCTACCGACCCGTTGCCCCCCGGGCCCGATGAGTGCTCAGGGGTGTGGCCGCTGTACCTGCTCGAAGTGGAACTCGCGGATGAAGCAGTCTCGTGGTTTGCCGACCGCGAAAGGCACGCACTCGATGACCGGCACGGCGTCGCCGTCAGCGGAAGTCGTCGGCGTGGTCTATCGCCCAATCCGCGAACGTTCGTGCCGGCCGTCCGAGGATCTGCGGGATCAGCGACGAAATCTCGACCGGCCGGTCGCCCGCGGCGGCCCAGGTACGCAGGATCGCGGTGACAGCGAAGTCCGGCATGCTCTGCGCCATCTCCGCCTGTGCCACCTGCTCGGGTACCACCTCGACGGCGATTGGCCGACCCAGGGCTGCCGCGATCGCGGCCACCTGCTCGCGCAGGGCGATCGACTCCGGTCCCCAAAGGGTGTACGCCTTCCCGCCGTGGCCCTCTGCGGTGAGGGCGGTCACGGCGAGCGCGGCGAGGTCGGCCTCGTGCACGGGTGCAGAGTGCGCGTCGGGGTACGGCAGCCGCACCTTGCCCTCGGTACGGATGGACCGCGACCACAGGCCGATGGTGTTACGGGCGAACATGCCGCCGCGCACGAACGTCCAGTCCAGGTCCGACCGCCCCAGCGCCTCCTCCACCGTCCGGTGGCGGCGAGCGATGGGACTGTGTTCGGCGCCGGGACGAGTGACCAGGGCCGAGGAGAGCAGCGCCACCCGACCGACGCCGGCTCTCCGCGCCGTGGCCACGAAGCTGTCGATACCGGCCGGGTGGGCGTACAGGAAGGCGCCGGTGGCCCCGGTCAGTGCGCGGTCCAGCGTCTCGGGTCGTTCGAGGTCGGCGACAACCGTCTCGACCTCGGACCCGAAAGCCCCGGACGGCTGGCGGCTGGCGGCTCGGACCGGCTTTCCCGCCGCCTGTAGCCCACTGAGCACCTGCCGACCCACACTGCCGCGGGCCCCGAAAACGACGATGGTCATGACTTCGATCCTGCAACCTCAACCCGGCTTGAGGTCAAGATCGCGGACAGGCTCTTCGGCATTCTCCGAACGTCGACCGACGCGGAACGGCCTGGACGACGACTCGCGTCTACCCGACACCTCAACCCGCATCGGGTCCCTGCCGGCTCGCCGCCGACCCGGTGATACCCGAGAGCGGCGGACGACGAACTCCATCGGAACACCTCCGGTGGCAGGCCGCCCGGCCCACCGACCCGGCCGGCCCAGCCCTTCAGGAGTGCGGGCCGGTCGGGTGACGAGGCGGTCAGCGGCGGCGCGGCACCCAGTAGAGGATCTGTCCCGCGAGCAGTGCGGGATGCGTGTCAGGCAGTGCTTGCAGCGCACGGGCGAGGTGCGCGCCGAGGTACACCATCAGCCCCGTCCGGTCGTCGCGGTACGCGGTAGCCAGCGCCAGTCGGGCGGAACGGCAGGGCCAGGGGTCGGTGCACCCCCGGCAGCGATACGACGGGTACGCCGGAAGGTGCTTACGCCAACGTTCCTGCGGGCCGATCACCGGTCACATCCGTGCACCGGGCCGGGTGCGGTACTCCCGCGCGGGCGTCAGCGCGCCCAGCCCGCCCGCACGGCCGTTCACCAGATGCGAGCGGGTGGGCAGGTCCCATTCGGGCCCACGGTTGTTCACCCGCACCCGGGTCGACGGCGGCGGAGGCGGGTCCGGGGTGACGGATGGTTGCGTGGCCGACAGGGCCCGGATCTCGGCCCGTTCCGTCTCCGTCAACCGGGGTGGGGGCGGTGGCCGGTAGGGCGCTGGCACCAGCTCGATGGAATCCGGGCAACGCCAGCGCCAGCCGCAGCGGCAGTACCGCCAGAGCTGGCGCCAGTTCCGGCGGTGGTAGGGCCGTGGTCCGGTCAGACGCCGGAGCAGCCTCGTCATCACAACCTCCTCGGGGAGTTGAAGGGGAGCCGGTCTCGGTGGGGGATCGCGACCGGCTCCCGAGGCAGGTTCCACCCGGGCGCTTGACGGTCACCGAGCAGTTCCGCTGTGTGACACTCTGATCTGGACGGCACCGGGATCGGAAGGCGATCGAGCAGGTCGGGGCGCTGGTCTGGTGGGCCGTCGGTGGCGACTGGTAACACCTGGTGATCTAGACAAACTTCTGGAGGCCCGATGGGACACGAGGACGAATTCGGCTTCATCCGGGACCAACTGCGCAGGCAGCGAGCACTGCGCGGCATGTCGCAGGAGGAGTTCGGCAAGCGGGCGAACTACTCGGCCTCCACCGTGTCCGCAGTGGAGACCGGCACCCGGCCGATGGACATGCCGTACGCCAAGCGAGCCGACGAGATCCTGGAGACCGGCGGCCTGTTCGTGCGGTTGCTGAAGGCGGCGCAGCGGGAGATGCAGCCCACCTGGTTCAAGCGTTGGCTGGACGCCGAGCGGGCCGCGACGCAGCTCCGGAATTACCACCCGACCCTGATCCCCGGGCTGCTCCAGACCGAGAACTACGCCCGCGCGGTGCTGCGCTTCGACGCCACCCGCCGCGAGGAGGAGGTCGAGAAGTTGGTGGCCTCCCGACTCCAACGGCAGGAGATCCTGACCCGGGACCAGCCGCCGCTGGCGATATTCGTCCTCGACGAGTCGGCGCTGCGCCGCCGGGACGCCATCATGGCCGAGCAGTTCAGACACCTCCTGCGGATGGCCGAGCTGCCCTACGTCCAGTTGCACGTCATCCCCGCCGACGCCGGCCTGTACGTCGGTCTCTCCGGGCAGCTCGCCCTGGCCAGGTCCGCCGACGGCAACTGGGTGGGGACCCTGGAGAACCAGCTTGCCGACTTTGTCGTCGGTGATGAGGATGGGATCGCCACGCTGCTCGGGCGGTGGGAGGGTGTGCGCGGCGTAGCCTTGCCGCAGAACCTCTCGCTCGCCCTGCTGAAGGAAGTGGAGAGCCAGCATGCACCTCAGTAACGCCCGGTGGCGGAAGTCGACCCGCAGCGGCACCAACGGCGGCAACTGCGTCGAGGTGGCCGACAACCTGCCCGGCCTGATTGCCGTACGCGACAGCAAGGACCCGACCGGCCCGGTACTGAGCTTCGGGCCGGAAGCGTGGCGAGCCTTTGTCGGCCTCGCTGCCGGCCAGGGCTAAGAAGCTGTTCGGCCTGCATCTGAGTTCACCCGGCAGCACTGTGTCGATCTGCTTGAGCACGGGCTGCGGACCTGTCGCAGCAATTAGTGACCTTGTTCCCGGCGGAGGAAGCACGACAGGAGTCGCCTGAAGTCGTGCGGGTGCTCGAGAGCCGGCACGTGCCCGCATCGGCCGAGCACATGCAGACGGACATCGGCCAGGTGCTCGAGCAGGGGCAGGGCTGCCGTCCCGAGCGGGGTGACGCGGTCCTCGGCGCCGTGGACGAGCAGCACGGGCGCGCTGACCCCTGCCAGCGTTTGCGCCGAGAGGGTGAGGTCGTCGGCCCAGCGTGTCCTAGGTGGAGGGAACAACGACGCGAATGCGGTCGCCCCCGCTCGCATCGAAGCTGCACGGGCAGCGACGGCCGACTCGGTCACGAGCGATTGGTCGAGGACGAGGCGACTCAACATGTCTCGTGCCCCGAGCGGGCCGGCGGGGGCGGCCCAGACCGCGTCGAGCTCGGCGGACAGCGGCGCCCCGGGGGCGCCCATCGTCGAGACCGCCACGACACGGGTGACCTGCTGGGGACGCGCGGCCGCCAACGCCAGCGCCACGGCACCGCCCATGGAGTGGCCCACCACGGCGTAGTGCTCGACACCGAGAGCATCCATCAGGCCCGCGGCCTGCTCCGTCCACAGCCGGAGCCCACCCCTGGAGCGCGCCGGGATTGGTGTACGGCCGAACCCCGCCTGGTCAGGAGCCACCAGGTGCCAGGACGTGCCCAGCGCCTGTGCCGTCGTTGCCCAGGCGCCGGATCCGGTCGTGCCGGGTCCGGAGCCGTGCAGCATCAGCACCGCGGGCCCGGTGCCGCTCTCCAGGACGTGGACGGGGGAGCCGTCGACTGTGACGGTCCGAAGTGCCGTCACCGGAACAGGTCGGGTGTGCTCATGCCGATGCGGAGGTGATGGACTTCGAGAAGAGCTCCATCATCGCCTTGCCGAATTGCGGCATGTCGGGCCAGCCCCGGCAGGAGACGAGGTTGCCGTCCACGACGTCGGGAGCGTCGATGACCGTCGCGCCCGCGTTCTCCATGTCACCGGTGATGGGGGGGAAGCACGCCGTCTTTCGACCCTTCAGCAGCCCGTACACGGCTGGCACCTGCGCGCCGTGGCACACCAGCGCGATCGGGAGGTCGCGCGCGAAGAAGTGCTCGGTGATGCGCCTGACGTCGGCGTCGACCCGGATCCACTCGGGGGCACGCCCTCCAGGGATGATGAGGGCGTCATAGCGCTCGACGTCGACATCGGCCCAGGGCACGTCGACCGGCAACTTTCGGCCGTTCTTCTCCACGTAGGCGTCGGAGTTGGGGTCGAACTCGTGGATGACCAGTTGAACGTCACGCATCGTCCGTGACGAGACGTCGACGTCCCAGCCGCCCTCCTGCACGCGATAGTAGGGATACATGGTGTCGAGTTCCTCGGCGGCGTCGCCGGTCAGGAGCAGCGCTCTGGGCACCTGCTTCTCCTCGCATCTGGGGACGGGTGGGGTGGATCAATCCAATCCGATCCGATCGAGTTAGCATTCCTCGGCCCAGCCCGCCCGTCAAGCCTCTACCGCCATTCCGTCCGCGTCCTTGGCCTCGTCGAACAATCGTCGGAAACGCTCGCCGGACCGCAGGATGTGCCGACGCATGGCGTAGGCGGCGGCGTCGGGGTCACGCGCGGCGATCGCGGCCACGACTTCCTCGTGCTCGGCCATAGCCAGGTGAGTGACCTGGGTGTCGTGGAGAAGCCGGAAGAGGTGCACGTGGCTGTGCAGGCGAGCGAGCGCTTCACGGATGACCTGGTTCTCCGCGCTCAGGGCGACGAGATCGTGAAAGGCGGCGTCGCGTAGCCCGAAGGCGCCGTAGGCCATCGGCCCGTTGCCCCCCTCCAGCTCCGCCATCTCCTCCAGCATTCGTCGCAGACCGGCCACCTGTTCCGAGGATGCGCGTTCGGCGGACCTGCGCGCCGCCGCCGGCTCGAGGAGCAGGCGGACCTCGAGCATGTCCTCGAATCGGTGACGGGTGATCTGGGGGGGAATCCGGTAGCCGGCATGGGGCACACGTACGACCAGGCCCTCGGCCTCCATGCGGTTCAGAGCGTCTCGGATCGGCGTCTGCGAGACCCCCAGCTCTCGCGCCAGGACGTCGATCGTGACGCGGGAGCCAGGCTCGATCCGTAGCGACATCAACTGTCCGAGCAGCGTGTCGTACACCTCGTCGGCAAGCCGGCCGCGAGATCTTCCCGGCGGCATTCCGCCCGTCATGCCCCCACGGCCCGGCGCGATCATCGCTTCGTCGTCCATCGTGACGGATGGTCCTTTCTTGCGTCTTCGCGAACCTGTTGACATCGGTCGCAACGCTGCGGGATGCTGACGCCCCCAACTCGAATCGTATAGGAAAGGTGACGGATGCCAGCCATCCTGCACCCATCGCGGAACCGCCCGCCATCGCTCCACCTCGATCAGTTGGAGCTCCCAGGGGCATGCTCGACGTCCTACTCGGTTCGCCACCGGGCCGCACAAGGGCCGAAAGACTTCTCGACTGCCTGAAGCCCCATCACTTCGCGGTGTACGCGTGACGCCGGTCTGCGGGTCGACCCTCGCGACAGCCCGGCAACACGCCTGAACAACCCAGCAACTGCTCGGCGAGGCACGTAGCGAGGCTCTAGAAGTCCCCATCCAGAAAGCAGGCAAGAAGATGCGGTATCCAAAGCGAATAGGACGACTGTCCGTTCCCGGTCGAAGGGTGCAGCTGGCGACGGCGGCCATGCTGCTGGTGGCCACGACCGTGGCGGCTTGCGGCGATGGCAAGGACGAGGGCGCGGAGGCGAGCGCCCCCAAGGCGCCGGCGACCATCCCGGAGCTCACCAAGGACCCGCTGACCCTCAGCTTCATCTGGTTCGACTGGCCCCCCGCACACGCGCTGGAGGACTTCGCGAACGCGGAGTACAAGAAGGAGCGGCCGAACGCGACCATCAAGGTCAACACCGTGCCGAACGCGAACTGGCACGACGCGATGTTCACCCAGTTCGCCGCGCACAAGACCGACTTCGACATCGCGATCCTGGACTCGCAACACATCGGCGAGGCCGTGACGAACGGCAACATCCTCGACATCACCGACTTCGTCAAGAAGAACATCGACGTCGCGGCCTACAACCCGTACCTCCTGGCGGCCTACGGCCAGTTCCCCCAGGCGGAGACCGGCAAGCGCGACGAAAACGCCAGCCTGTACGGACTGCCGCTGCTCGGCGACACCTGGACGATGATCTACCGCAAGGACCTGATCGGCGACAAGCCACCGCAGACCTGGGACCAGATGATCTCAGCCGCCGAGAAGTGCCAGGCGGACAACCCTGGCGTCAGCGGGCTGGCTTTCCACCAGGCCAACGGCTCCGACGCCGCGGCCGTAACCTACAACACGGTCAACGGCGTCTACGGCGGCAACCTCTGGGACTCCAAGACGCGCAAGATCGAGGGCGTCATCAACGACGCCGCGGGCCAGGAGGCGATGGACGTCCTGGTCAACAAGATGAAGCCGCTGACGGCGAAGGGCTCCGGCAACTGGTTCATCGACGAGGTGAACGCGGCGGTCGCCCAGGGCAAGGCATGCATCGCGTTCAACTGGATCGCCGCGAGCGGCGGCCTGCTCGACCCGAAGCAGTCGACGCTCGGCACCACGCGGGAGCAGATTCTCGACAAACTGGGTTTTGCCACCCTGCCGAGCCAGAAGACGAACCTGGTCCCTCTCGGCGGTATGGGGATGCACGTCTCGGCCTACTCCTCCGAGGCAAACCAGGCGGAGGCCCTGAACTTCATGGAGTGGTTCGAGCGGGCTGATATCCAGAAGAAGTGGGCCGCGGCCGGTGGCGTGCCGTCGCGTACGGACGCCCTGCAGTCGCCCGAGTTCCTCAATGCCGGGCCGTTCAACCAGGTGTACACCGACTCGGTTCCGCGGATGCGGGACATGTGGAACGTGCCCGAGTACGCGCGCCTCGTCAACATTGAGAACACCAACGTGAACGCGGCTCTCAACGGCGCGAAGAAGCCGAAGGAAGCGCTCGACGACATCGCCAAGGAGCAGCAGAGCGTGCTCGACTCCAGCGGCCGTAGGGGCGGCGGCGGACTGTGAGTGACCCCGTCCCTCTGACGACCGACCACCCCGGGCAGGTGGCGTCCGCGACGCCACCTGCACGGGGTCGGTCCCGCCGGCTGAGCGACCGCGGGCTCGCGGTGGCCTTCATCTCCCCCGCGCTGCTGCTGTTGCTCGCAATGTCGGTGTTCCCGTTGCTGTGGGCGTTGTACCTGTCTTTCACCGACTACTCGGCCACCCGCGGGGGGCCCGCCCATTTCATCTGGTTCGGGAACTACACCGCCATCCTGACGTCGGCGCAGGTCCACCAGAGGGCCTTGACGACGTTGATCTACGTGATCGGCGCGGTCGGCCTGCAGACCGTGCTCGGTTTCGCCATCGCCTACCTGATCTCACGGCGCACACACGGGCGAGGACTGCTGACCACTCTGTTCCTGGTTCCGATGATGCTGTCGCCGGTCGTGGTCGGGCTTTTCTGGCGGTTCATGCTCGACGCGCAGTTCGGCGTGGTCAACAGCATGCTCGGCTCGCTCGGCCTGGGGCAGGTGGAGTGGCTCACCCGGCAGCGAACGGCATTGGTTTCCCTGATCGTTGTCGACACCTGGCAATGGACGCCGTTCATCATGCTCATCGCACTTGCGGGCCTTACCGCGGTTCCCAAGTACCTGTACGAGGCCGCCTCGATCGACCGGGCGTCCGAGTGGTTCCGGTTCCGCAACATCACTCTTCCGCTGGTGTGGCCGCTGCTCCTCATCGCCGTGTTGTTCAGGGCCATCGAGGCCTTCCGACTGTTCGACCTCGTCTACATCCTCACCAGCGGAGGTCCGGGTGTCTCCACCGAGACGTTGTCGTTCCACGTCTACAAGGTCGCGTTCCTGGGCTTCAACACCGGAACCGCCTCGGCGTACGGGATCCTCATGGTCCTCGTCGTCATCGTCCTCACGCAGCTCTACCTGCGCTACTTGAACAAGCTCAAGGAGGGCTGATGGGCGTCTCCATCGACGAGGCCGTGTCCACAGGTCCCGCCCGGGATCACACGCCCTCCGCGCGCCGCCTTGGCGGCCGGGGCCGCTCCGTGCTGGAGGTCGCGCTGCTGACCGTACTGGCCGTCGTGATGCTCTTTCCGGTGCTGTGGATGATCGAGACGTCCATCAAGGAGAACCGGGACGTCTACGCCATCCCGGCCAAGTTCTTCGGCTTCACGGTCACCATGGACCATTTCAAGGACGTGTTCGTCGCCCCGGGCGGCGGTCGCTCGGCCTTGTCCGTCTCGTTCCTCAACTCCGTCGTGGTCGCCGGGGTCTCCACGGTGCTGTCCACCGTGCTGGGGGTCCCGGCGGCCTGGGCCTACTCACGCTTCGCCGTGAAGGCCAAGAAGGACCAACTGTTCTTCATCCTGTCCACCCGTTTCATGCCGCCCGTGGTGGTCGTGGTCCCGATCTTCCTCATGTACCGCCAGGTCGGACTCATCGACACCAAGCTCGGCCTGATCCTCATCTACGCCGCGTTCAACGTCCCGTTCACGATCTGGATGATGAAGGGATTCGTCGACGAGGTGCCCGCGGAGTACGAGGAGGCCGCGATGCTCGACGGCTACACCCGTTTGCAAGCGTTCTGGCGATATACCCTGCCCCTGCTCGTGCCCGGCATCGCCGCGACGGCGGTCTTCGCACTCATCTTCTCGTGGAACGAGTTCGTGTTCGCCATCTTCCTCACCTCCAGCGACACCGTGCGGACGGCCCCACCCGCCATCGCCGGCCTCATCGGGGGCACCACCGTGGACTGGGGTCTCGTGGCCGCTGCCTCCGTGGTGTTCGCCCTACCGGTGCTCGTCTTCGCCTACCTGGTGCGCAAGCACCTCGTCGCCGGTGTGACGCTCGGGGCGGTGCGACGCTGATGGCCGGCATCGAGGTGACCGCCCTGCACAAGCGCTACCCGGACGGGACGGTCGCAGTTGATCACGTGGACCTGTCCATCGGCGACGGCGAGCTGTTCGTGATGCTCGGCCCTTCGGGTTGCGGCAAGACGACCACGCTGCGGGCCATAGCCGGTCTGGAGAGGCAGACGACGGGCGACATCCGCATCGGCGACACGCTGGTCAACGACCTGCCGCCCGCCGAGCGGGACATCGCCATGGTGTTCCAGTTCTATGCCCTCTACCCGCATCTGAAAACCCGCGACAACCTGGCGTTCCCACTACGGGCCGAGGGGCTGCCCAAGCCGGAGGTACGCGAGCGGGTCAACGAAGCCGCCCGGCTGATGCGGCTTGGTCCGCTCCTGGACCGGCGACCGCGCCAGCTGTCCGGCGGGGAGCAGCAGCGCGTCGCGCTTGCTCGCGCCCTGGTGCGACGACCGCGCGCATTCCTCATGGACGAACCCCTCACCAATCTGGACGCGGAGTTGAGGGCGGACATGCGCACGGAGATCAAGCACCTGCAGGGGGAACTGGGGGCGACGATGGTCTACGTCACCCACGACCAGGTCGAGGCGATGTCGCTCGGTCACCGAATCGCCATCCTCAACAAGGGCCGCGTCGAGCAGATCGGCACGCCGCTGGAGGTCTACGACCGTCCGGCGAGTCTTTTCTGCGCCGCGTTCATCGGCTCCCCGCCGATGAACCTCATCGAGGTGGAGGTGGCCGACGGGAACCTGCGCAGTCAGGGCGGACTGGTCCTTCCGCCACCGCCAGGCCTGCCGCGCGACCGTCGCCTGGTCGCAGGCGTCCGGCCGGAGGCGCTGGAAGTCACCGAACCAGGGGTGGAACGGTCGGTCCCGGCCCGCGTGGTCTCGGCGGAGTGGCTGGGCGACGAGATCATCTACGTGGTCGACCACAGCGGCCAGCGCGACGTACGGGTTCGGATGCCACCGACTGTCCGTTTCGCCGCTGACGCACCGGTCGGACTACGGCACACCGGCGGGACCCCGGCGGTCTACGACGTGAGCACGGAAGAGCTGGTGGCCTGATGGGAACCGTGGCAGCGCACGGGCTGTGCAAGTCCTTCGGTAAAGTCCAGGCCCTGGACGGGGTGACGCTGGACGTGCCGGACGGCTCGTTCTTCGTCGTGCTCGGGCCGTCGGGGGCAGGCAAGACGACGACCCTGCGAGCGATCGCCGGCCTGGAGAAGCTTGACGCCGGGTCGGTGCATCTGGACGGAAGGGACGCGACCGGTGACGCCCCGGCCGCACGCGACCTGGCCATGGTCTTCCAGAGCTACGCCCTCTACCCGCGACACACGGTGTACGAGAACATCGCTTCGCCGCTGCGGGCACGCCGCTGTTCCTCGAGTGAGATCGCCGCTGCCGTCGAGCAGATGTCGAGCCTGCTGCACATCGAACGTCTGCTGCAGCGTCGTCCCGCGCAGTTGTCGGGCGGTGAGATGCAGCGTGTCGCCCTGGCCCGGGCGCTGGTCCGTAGCCCGCGCGCGTTTCTCATGGACGAGCCGCTGACGAACCTCGACCTCAAGCTCCGCGTCGAGATGCGAACCGAGCTCACCCGCATCCACCGGAGCCTCGGGGCAACCTTCGTCTACGTGACCAACGACCAGGTCGAGGCCCTGTCCATGGCCGACCAGGTCGCGGTCCTCAGGGAGGGGAAGGTGCAACAGGTCGGAACGCCACTCGAGGTGTACGAGCGTCCAGCCAACCAGTGGGTCGCAGGCTTCGTCGGGAGCCCGCCGATCAGCCTGCTCGCCTGCCACGCCGAGGGAGATCGCCTGGTCGGGGCGGATGGCTGGACGCTGCCGCGGCCCCGCTGGACCACGGCGCAGGACGGTCGTCCGCTGGTGCTGGGCCTGCGCGCCGAGGACCTGTCCGTCGAGCAGCGTGGGAACGCGTCGTTGTCGGGTGAGCTCTACGGGCTTGAGCCGCTCGGTGACCGAACGGTGGTCGACGTCCGAGTGGGGACGGAGATCCTCAAGGTCAAGGCACGACCCACCGTCACCGGTACGCCGGGCGAGCGGCTGCTTGTCACGGTCGACCTGGACCGTGCGCACCTGTTCGATGCGGACACCGGGCTGGCGCTGTCCGAGGCCGGGAGGTAACCGCGCGGGGCGGCGACGGCAACATGCGCCCGCACGTGGCAATCGAGCCTCGGCGGACCGTCAACGGTGAGCACGGCCTGACGACGCTGAGACGGCCATGGCCCGAGAAGGCGATCGGTGGCGCGGGACGTCGCCCTTGGGCCAGGGCCAAGGCCACGTTCGACCCGCTCGGCAACCTCGACCCCGACGAGGTCGGGAGACCCGTTCGTCAACGCGCGTGGCGCGATCGCCGAGGTCGCGCTGGACATCACCAGAACATCAGAGGAGGCGACGCAATGAGTGACCCGATGAACGTCCTGGCTCCCGAGCACCGGCGGCTCCGGATTGGCGACGCCTGGCGCGACGCCGCCGGCGGAGCCACCTTTGCCGTCGAGGACCCGGCCACCGGCAAGACCATCGCCGAGGTGGCGGACGCCGGCGTCGTTGACGGGCTCGCCGCTCTGGACGTGGCGAGCAAGGCAATGGCGGAGTGGGCGGCGACCCCGCCGCGAAAACGGTCAGAGTTGTTGACCGCGACGTACCGGGCACTGACCGAGCGATCCGAGGAGGTCGCCCGGCTGATAACGCTCGAGATGGGCAAGCCGCTCGCCGAGGCTCGGGCAGAGGTGGCCTACGGTGCCGAGTTCTTCCGTTGGTTCGCCGAGGAGGCGGTACGCGTCGAGGGGCGCTACAACACCGCTCCCGCTGGTGGATATCGCATCCTCACCGTGCCGAAGCCGGTCGGACCGTGCGTCTTCGTGACGCCCTGGAACTTTCCGTTGGCCATGGGTGCCCGCAAGATCGCTCCTGCGCTGGCGGCGGGCTGCACGACGATCACCAAGCCAGCGGCCCAGACGCCACTCACCATGCTGTTCCTGGCCCGCATCATGGAGGAGGCCGGCGTTCCCCCGGGCGTCGTCAACGTGGTGACGACCAAGCGTTCCGGCGAGGTGGTCTCAGCACTGCTAGCCGACCGTCGGACCCGCAAGCTTTCGTTCACCGGGTCGACCGAGGTCGGGCGCGTGCTGCTACGACAGGCGGCGGACAACGTGCTGCGCACCTCCATGGAACTGGGCGGCAACGCGGCCTTGATCGTGTGTGCCGACGCTGACCTGGACGTCGCGCTCGACGGTGCCATGGTGGCCAAGATGCGCAACATCGGGGAGTCCTGCATCGCGGCCAACCGAATCTACGTCGAGGAGCCGGTGCGCGAGGAGTTCACGGCGCGCTTCGCCGAGCGGATGGGCGCGCTCTCGGTGGGCCATGGTCTCGACGACGGCGTGGACGTCGGGGCGTTGATCGACGAGGCCTCGGTCACCAGGATCGACGAGCTCGTCGCCGACGCGGTCAATCGCGGCGCCCGTGTCCTGGTGGGCGGCGAGCGTCCGGATGGGCCGGGCCACTTCTACCCGCCTACGGTCCTCGTCGACGTGCCCGAAGACGCGCGGATGCTGGAGGCGGAGATCTTCGGCCCGGTGGCGCCGATCATCTCGTTCACGTCCGACGACGAGGTAATGGCGAAGGCCAACGACACCGAGCACGGCCTGGTCGGATACGTCTTCACCCGTGACCTCCAGCGGGCGCTCCGGTTCACCGAGGGGCTGGAGACGGGGATGCTCGGCATCAACCGTGGTCTGATCTCGGACCCGTCGGCTCCGTTCGGAGGCGTGAAGCAGTCCGGGATCGGCAAGGAGGGGTCGCACGAGGGCATCCTTGAGTACCTCGACGTCACCTACGCGGCGATCGACCTACCGTGACCGGCCTGCTGCTCAGGGTGCCCGCCGAGGATCACCGCGCCCGGTGCACACATGACCTGACCGGCCTCCACCCGTGGGGCGGAAACCGGCCATGGTCGGCACGAACCCGCGATGGACCCGAGGACGCCCGGGCACGACCGAGTCTGGGAGCCGGGCGTGCGTGCCTGCGCCACCCGGCAGCCAACCTTGCCGACGCCGTCCCGGTTTCGCAGGTGACCTGGACGTCCGCCCGGCACATCACCGCCGACGTTCCAGAGAGGTACTGACATGCTTGAGACCGTCCGCGGACCACGCCAGCTGATAGTGGGCGAAGGGGTCGCGCAGAACATCCCACGAGTGGTGGCCGAGTGTGGCTCGCGAGTCCTCATCGTGACCGACCGGGTTCTTCTGGGGCAGCCGGGCGTGGCCGAGATCGTGGCCGCCGTGCGGGAGAAGGTCGAAGTCGTCGGGGTGTTCGCCGACGCGACTCCGGACGTGCCACTCGCCGATGTCGCCCTGGCCGTCTCGGTCGCCGCAGAGGTGGACGCCGACGTGATCCTCGCCATCGGGGGTGGCACGGTGATCGACCTCGCCAAAATCGTCGGCGTCATCCGGCGCCACGGTGGGACGCCGCGCGACTTCTACGGCGAGTCGAAGGTGCCGGGGCCGACGATTCCTCTCGTCGCGGTGCCGACGACGTCAGGCACCGGCTCCGAGCTCACGCCCGTCTCGGTGCTGACCGACCCGGACCGGGAGCTGAAGGTGGGGGTCTCCAGCGTCCACATCGTGCCCGACTTCGCCATCGTCGACCCCGAACTCACCTACACCTGCCCGGCGACCGTCACTGCCCACTCCGGCATCGACGCGTTCTGTCACGCGGTGGAGAGCTACACCGCGCGACCCCGGGCCCACGGACCGCGCGACCCGGTGGAGCAGGTCTTCCTCGGCCGCAACCCGATCACCGATCACTACGCGCTCCTGGCCGCGGAGCGGATCGCCCGCAGCTTGCCCCAGGTCGTCAGGGACGGAGGCGACAAGGACGCGCGAGCGGACATGTCCTACGGGTCGATGCTCGCCGGGCTCGCGTTTTCCCACGCCGGCAACGCGGCTCCGCACGCCCTCCAGTACCCCATCGGCGCAGCCACCCACACGCCGCACGGCCTGGGCGTCGGGCTGCTGCTGCCCTACGCGCTGGACGCGGCCAGGGATGCCATCGGCGACCGGTTGGCCATCCTCGCCGGGGTGTGCGGGCTCGACGTGACCGACGCCTCGGATGCCGAGGCCGCGGATACGTTCCTCACCTGGCTCGACGGGCTCCTTGCCGACATCGGCATCCCTACCACCTTGGCGGACATCGGCGTGGCGCGCGCCGACCTTCCGCGCTTCGCGGAGATGGCCGGTGGCGTCACCCGTTTGATCCAGAACCATCCGGGCCCGACCGACACCGCCAGCCTGACCGCGATCCTCGAAGCGGCCTGGATCGGGGACCGGACCTGACACGTCCTGACTCCGGAGCAGAGACAGCGACGGGCCTTTCACGTTTCGACGAGTTCCCTGCCTCACCCTGGGTATCGGAATTTGTTCGCTAGCTGGCGGACTCCATGTGGCCATCAGTGCGCGTTGGTGACCCGGAACCGACCGGGGCTCTGGCCCGTCTGATTGGCATGAGAACGTGGCGAGGTGTCCGGATAATCTGTGTCGGCGTGGTGCTTCTGCTGGCTGCGGCCTGTGCCCGGGACGGCAGTGGGTCGGGCGACGACGGGCCCGGCGGCTCGGGCGGCGATTCCGGCCCGGCCGACCCGAACGGCGTGATGCTCCGGGTGGAGCACGTCGGCGGGTTCGTGGCGTCGGCCGCCCGGCTGACCCGGGTGCCGATCGTGACGATCTACGCCGACGGGCGGGTCATCACGGAGGGTCCGCAGATCGCCATCTATCCCGGCCCGGCACTGCCGAACCTCCAGCAGCAGCGCATTCCGCTCGACGAGGTCGACCGGCTGATCGGGCAGGCCAGGGCCGCCGGTGTCGGCTCCGCCGTCGATCTCGGCCGGCCGTCCGTCACTGACATGCCGTCGACCCGGATCACCGTGTCGTCCGCGACCGGTACGGAGGTCCTGGAGGCGTACGCGCTGTCCGAGGGCGGCCAGGGCGCGGGCGGGCTGACCGAGGCGCAGCGTAACGCGCGGACGGAGCTACAGAAGCTGATCACCGTACTCACCGACCTGGCCGGGACGCTGGGGCCGGACGTGGTCGAAGCGGCGAAGCCGTACCAGGCTGAGGCGGTGGCCGCAGTGGCGATCCCGTGGCAGGCCGACGACAACGGGATCGCCGCTCCGCCCGAGGTCGCCTGGCCCGGCCCGGCCCTGCCGGGGTCGCCGCCGTCGACCGGCCTCGACCAGGGCTGTGTCGACGTACGCGGTGCCGAGGCGACGGCGCTGCTCGGTGCGGCGGCCAAGGCGAACGCCCGTACGCCGTGGACCTCCGGCGGCAAGCGTTGGCTGGTCAGCCTGCGTCCGCTGCTGCCGGACGAGGCGGGCTGCGCCGACCTGTCGGTCGACTGATTTCCGGCCCGGTGGCGATCCGCGTCCTGTCGTGAATGCGTCTCGGTTCGATCGACGGATCGGACCCGGAGGATTGCCCCGGGAGCGCACAATGGGTGACGCGGCGGCCTCGACGCGGAGCGGCCCGCCCCCGACCCGTGCGGGCGGTGCGGGGGCGGGCCGCTCCGGGCCTGGCGTGGGTTATGACCCGCGACGGCCGCCTCCCACCCCGCCCGCGAGGGCCCGGTCGAAGGCGAGTAGATGGAGCAGGACAGACGTTTCGCGGTGGATCCGCCGGAGACGAGCGCGAACGAGGCACCCGGTCCGCAGTTGCTCGGCCGGCTGTACCAGCCGGACGCGCGGGACTGGGACATTCCACGTCTGCTGGAGATCGCGGAGCCGCCCGAGTCGATCCGTCAGATGACGATCGAACAGGTGCTGACCGACACGTCGTACTTCTCGGACTGGCGGTCGTACCTGGTCTTCTGGCGGTGGCTGCGGACCCAGCGCGAGCCCGTCACGACGAGCGACACGGCACCGGCCTGGGAGCTGACCACCCAGCTCGACCAGGGACAGACCGGGCACTGCGTGGGGTTCGGCTGGGCGGGCTGGGTCGACGCCATGCCGGTCGCGGGCACCTACCAGAACGCCGACGGGCACGCGCTCTACTACGAGTGCAAGGTGATCGACGGCGAGCCGGGCGCGGAGAACGGCTCGTTCGTCCGGTCCGGGGCGTTGGCGGTGCGGGAGCGGGGCCGGCTCGCCGCCTTCGCGTTCGCGCACACGCTCGCCGAAATCGACGAATGGATCGACAGTCAGGGGTCGATCGTGGTGGGCACCCAGTGGACGAACGACATGTTCGACCCGGACGAGAATGGATTCGTCAGACCAACCGGGGCGGGCGCCGGCGGACACTGCTATTTGATGCTCGACCGGATTGCGGATGAGGACGCCTATCTCTTCCAGAATTCCTGGGGTTCGGGCTGGGGTCAGGGCGGCCGATTCAAGATGAAGCGCAGCGACTTCGACGGCCTGCTTCAGGATCAGGGCGAGGCGTGCTGCGCGGTCGAGTTGCCGCATTGATCGGATCAATCGCTTTCTGTCGTAGGACTCCGAGGTGGGCCGGGGAATGGCGAATCTCGAGTTGACCGAGTCCGACGGCGGGCGGTCGTACTGCCCGTCGCCCGGTGACCTCGTGGTCGTCCTGCTTCCCGAGACGCCGAGTTCGGGTTTCCGCTGGCACCTCGATGCGGTCGATTCCGAGGTGCTGGCGCCGGCCGGGGACAGCTTCCGGCCGGACCGGGCGGGGTTGGGTGGAGGCGGGACCAGGCAGTTGCGGTTCACCGTCGTCGGGCCGGGGCGTACCAACGTACGCCTCGGGCTGCGACGGGGCTGGGAAGCGGATGGGCCCGCCTCCCGGCGATTCGAGGTGGCGATCCAGGTCGCCGGAGATTAGTCGATTCGGTCGGTAGGGAGGCACCTGTCTGGCAGGAATGGAATGCTATTGACATCCGTCAATGTCACTGGATAACGTGGCGTTGCCGTGGGACCCAATAGTCAGCCCTGCCAGTCGCAAGGAGTGTCCCATGACCAATGCCAAACTCGCCGACCTCGTCACGACGCTGTTCCGAGTGGTGCTCGGCCTGTTGTTCGCGCTGCACGGTGCCGCCTCCCTGTTCGGAGTCTTCGGCGGCAATCGCGGCAGCGGTGAGGCGATCCCGCTCGGCACCTGGCCAGGATGGTACGCCGCCGTCATCCAGTTCGTGGGCGGGCTGCTCGTGCTGGTCGGCCTGAGCACCCGGATCGCGGCCGTGATCTGCTCCGGCTCGATGGCGTACGCCTACTTCGTCGTGCACCAACCGGACGGGCTGTTGCCGCTGAACAACGGCGGCGAAACGGCCGCACTGTTCTGCTGGTCCTTCCTGCTGGTCGCCGTGCTCGGCGCCGGACGCTGGTCGCTCGACGGCACGCTCAACCGCCGCCGGGACCGTGCCGTGGCCGAGACCACCGACCGGGTGGCCGCGCCCGCGAGTTAACCCCTCCGCCCACCGGTACGCACCGGGTCCCGTCCACTGATCGGCGCAGAACGGACGGGACCCGGTGTGCGCCGTCGGGCTCACACCTCGGCGAGCCCGACGTAGTTCTCCGCCAGGCTGGTGGCGTACGCCCGGGACGAGGTGAGGTAGTGCAGGGTGGAGATCTGTAGCTTCGCCTCGTACGGGTCCTGGGTCTCCAACCGGTGCAGCAGTGAGGTCATCCACCAGGAGAAGTGCTGGGCCCGCCAGACCCGGCGGAGCGCGGTGTCGGAGTAACCCGTCAGCAGATCGTCCCGGCCCTCCTGGTACCAGGCGGCGAACGCGTCGCCGAGCAGCGCGACGTCGGCCAGCGCCAGGTTCATCCCCTTCGCGCCCGTCGGCGGCACGATGTGCACCGCGTCGCCGGCCAGGAACAACCGCTCCCAGCGCATCGGCTCCACCACGAGACTCCGCATCCCGGTGACGCTCTTCTCCAGGATCGGCCCGGTGTTCAGTGACCAGCCCGGCACCGTCTCCAGCCGGGTCCGCAGCTCCGACCAGATCCGGTCGTCCGGCCAGTCGGCGATGTCGGTGTCCGGTTCGACCTGTAGGTAGAGCCGGGATATCTCCGGCGAGCGCATGCTGTGCAGCGCGAACCCCCGGTCGTGGTGCGCATAGATGAGTTCCTCGGCCGCCGGTGCGGCGGCAGCGAGTACGCCCAGCCAGGCGAACGGGTACTGCCGCTCGTACTCGGTCAGGACACCGGGCGGCACCGCGCTCCGGCTCACCCCGTGCGAACCGTCGCAGCCGGCGACGAAATCGCAGTGCAACTCCTCCTCGCGCCCCTGGTGCCGGTACCGGATCACCGGCGAGGCCCGGTCGAGCCCGGCAAGGCGTACGTCCTCGACCTCGAACCGGAGTTCACCACCGGCCGCCGTACGGGCCGCGATCAGGTCCTTCACCACCTCCTGCTGCCCGTAGACGGTGATCGCCCGCCCGGTCAGTTCGGTCATCGCGACCCGGTGCGCCGTCCCGCCGAAGCGCAACTCGATGCCCTCGTGCCGCAGTCCCTCGCGGTCCAGCCGATCCCCGAGACCGGTACGCCGGAGCAGGTCGACAGAACCCTGCTCCAGTACACCGGCCCGGACCCGGTGCTCCACGTACTCCCGGCTGCGCCGTTCCAGCACCACCGAGTCGATGCCGCTGCGGTGCAGCAGGTGCGACAGCAGAAGGCCGGCCGGCCCCGCCCCGACGATCCCGACCTGGGTACGCATCGCTTCCTCCCTGAGATGCCGACTTTCCGAATCATCACCGCCGCTCCCGGCCCATCACACCTGCCGGTTCCGGCCCGCGCCGAGCGCGCTCAGCGCCATTGCCAGCGTCACCACCGTCAGCGCGGCGAGCGGTACGCCCCAGCCGGTGGACAGGTCACGCAGCCAACCGACCAGCACCGGACCGGTGGCACCCAGCAGGTAGCCGACCGACTGCACGGCGCCGGACAGCTCCCGTGCCGACCCGGGCGTCCGGGCCCGCAGCACGAGCAGGGTCAGGGTCAGGCTGATCGCGGCACCCTGGGCGAGCCCGGCGACCGAGGTCCAGAGCGGATAGAGCGACGGCAGGGTGAGCAGCCCGAGCAGGCCGACAATCCACCCCGCGCAGACCACCAGCGCCAGCCCGCGCTGGTCGCCGCGCCGCACCGCGAGCGTGGGAACCAGCAGCGCGGTGCCGATGCCGAGCAGGTTGAACAGCGCCAGTGCCCCACCCGCGCGGGTCGGGTCGACGCCCTGGTCCCGCAGCAGGCTGGGCAGCCAGGTCAGCATCGCGTAGTAGAGCATCGACTGGGTGCCCATGAAGACGGCCAACTGCCAGGTCACGGGGGAGCGCATGATGCTGCCGTGCCGGTCGCCGCCCATGGTCGGTGCAAGGGCACGGTGCCGGCGGCGTAGTTGGGGAAGCCAGCCGAGCACCGCGACGATGGCGAGGCCGCCCAGGGCGAGCAGCGACCCCCGCCAGCCCAGCCCCGCGCCGTACGCCAGGGGCGCGCTGACCGCCGCGGCCAGGGTCGCCCCGGTGGTCAGCGAGGCGGTGCTGAGCCCGGTGGCCAGCCCGGGTCGGCCGGGGAAGTGCTGCTTGACCGCGCTGGGCACGAGCACGTTGCCGACGGTGATCCCGGCTCCGATGATCGCCGTCCCGGCGAACAGCCATCCGGCGTGCGGCAGGGTCCGGGTCAGACTTCCTGCGACGATTCCGAGCATCGCGCCGAGCAGCGCCAGTTCGATGCCGATCCGGCGGCCGAGGAGCGCGGCCAGCGGGGAGAGCAGGCCGAAGCAGAGGACCGGCAGGGTGGTGAGCAGTCCGGCCGCGCCACGGCCGAGATCGAGGTCGACCTGGAGATCGGGTAGCAGTGGCGGTACGGCGGCGATCGCCGCGCGCAGGTTCAGCGCCAGCAGGACGATGCCGAGCAGCGTCAGCCAACCGCCCCGGGACAGTCCTGGCCGACCGCCCGGTGCGACGTCGGCCGGGGCGACCACGGGGGTACGGCCGGCCGGCGTCGCACCGGAACTGCGGGTTTCGGGGTTCAGAACGGGTACCTCGTGATGTCGCCCTGCACGGTGACCCACTGGGTCTCGGTGAACGCGGCGAGGTTGGCCGCCGGACCGCCGAGCCGGGGTCCGTTGCCGGAGCCGGCGACCCCGCCGAACGGGGCGACGGCCTCGTCGCTGACCGTCTGGTCGTTGATGTGCACGATGCCGCTCGGCACCCGTTCGGCGAACGCCATCGCCTTCATCACGTCGCGGCTGAGGATGCCCAGCGACAGGCCGTACTCGCTGTCGGCGGCCAGCTTCGCCGCCTCGTCGAGGTCGCCGAAGCTGAGCACCGGCGCGACCGGGCCGAAGACCTCGTGCGCGTACGCCGGGGTGGCCGGGGTGATCCCGGAGAGCACCGTCGGCCGGTAGAACAGATCCTCGTACGTCCCACCGGCGACCAGCGTCGCTCCGGCGTCGACGCTGCCGGTGACCAGAGAGTGGATCTTGTCCCGCTGCCGTTCGTCGATGATCGGGCCGAGTGCCACGTGTTCCCGGGCCGGGTTGCCGACCGGCAGGTGGTCCGCCTTCTCGGCCAGCCGGCCGATGTACTCCTCGGCCAGCGACTCGTGCACCAGGTGCCGGCCGGTGGTCATGCAGATCTGGCCCTGGTGCAGGAACGAGCCCCACGCGCCGGCCGAGACGGCCAGGTCCAGGTCGGCGTCGTCGAGGACGACCAGCGCCGAGTTGCCGCCGAGTTCCAGCAGCACCCGCTTGAGATGGCGGGCGGCGGCCTGCCCGACCTGCCGTCCGGCGGCGGTCGAACCGGTGAAGCTGATCAGGCGCACGTGCGGGTCGGCGACCAGCGCCTCTCCCGCGTCGGGTCCGCCGGGCAGCACGTGCAGCACGCCCGGTGGCAGCCCGGCCTCCTCGAAGATCCGGGCGATCGCGACCCCGCCGGTCACGGCGGTACGCGGATCGGGCTTGAGCACCACCGCGTTGCCCAGGGCGAGGGCCGGGGCGACCGAGCGGATGCCGAGGATGATCGGCACGTTGAACGGGGAGATCACCCCGACCACCCCGACCGGCAGCCGGCGGGCCAGGCTGAGCCGGGGCTGCGCGCTCTGGATGATCTCGCCGAGCGGGTGCGAGGCGAGCGCGGCCGCCTCGTAGCACTCCTGGGCGGCCGTATCCGTCTCCAGCGTCGCCTTGGGCGGCACCGAGCCGGTCTCCCGGACGATCCAGTCGCCGATCTCGGCGGCGTGCTCCTCCCACAGCCGCCCGGCCCGGCGCAGCACCGCGGCCCGCTTGTCGTAGCTGGTGGCGGCCCAGTCGCGCTGCGCCTGAGCGGCGTGGGCCGCGGCCCGGGTGATGTCGGCGGCATTGGCGATCCCGGTGCGGCCGATCTCCTCGCCGGTGGCCGGCTCGAGTACGGCCGCGTCGCCACCATCGGCCCGGACCCAGCCGTCGCTGTAGACCCTGCCGTGCCAGGTGGTCGAATCGAGAAAAGTCACGCAATCCTCCTTGGGGTGGTGGTGCGCCGCGGCGGCGACGCCGAGCGGGGTCAGGTCTTGGCGTGCCGAACGGAACTCACCGGCACGTCGAGCAGCAGCGGTTCGGTCCGGTCGGCGAGGGTCGGAACCACCTCGTCCAGCACGGCGACCAGTTCGGCGTGGGTCCGGATCCGGCGGGACGGGCAGCCGAACGACCGGGCCAGCCCGTGCACGTCGACCTCCTCGAACGCCGGCCAGGGCGGAGTGCCGCCGAACCGCTCGGTGAGCTGGTCCATGACCGCGTAACGGCCGTTGGACAACACCACGTACAGCACGCCGCAGGCGTACCGGGCCGCGCTCCACAGTCCCTGGATCGCGTACAGCGAGGAACCGTCGCCGAGTACCGCGACCACCGGCCGGCTGGGGTCGCCGAGGCGCAGCCCGGCCGCGGCGGGCAGGCCGAAGCCGAGGCCGCCCATTGCCGCGGAGACGAAACCGCGTGGCGCGCGGGCCGGCAGCAGCCGTTGCAGGTCGGGCCGCGACGAGGGGGTCTCCTCGACCAGTACGACGTCGGCGGGTAGCCGCTCCGCGAGTGCGGCGAAGACCTGCGTCGCCCGCATCGGCTCGCCGCCTCCGGGCGGCGGTTCCGCCACCGGCGCGGCACGCCGGGGCAGCACCGGCCGGTCCCGTGGCGCCACCCGGCCCGCGAGTGCGGCGCAGAAAGTCGCCGGATCGGCCCGTACCGCGAGTGCGGCGCGGCTGCGGTGCAACTCGTCCGGGTCGGCCGAGACGACCACCACGGCCAGGCCGTCCGGCAGCAGCGGGCCGGACTCGTAGACGTACTGCCGGAAGGCGGCGGTCCCGACGACCAGGGCCAGGTCGTGCCCGGCCAGCACCGAGCGCAGTCGGGTCCGGTTCGCCGGCAGGTGACCCGCGAACCGGGGATGGTCCTGCGGAAAACCGGCCCGGGCCCCGAACGCCTCCTGCCAGACCGGTGCCCCGATCCGGTCCACCAGGTCGACCAGCGCGTCCCAACTGGCCCGGTCGTCCGCCCCGGCCCCGACGACCAGCACCGGGGAGGTGGCCGCGTCGAGCAGCCCGGCCACCTCGTCGACGGCCGGGCCGGGCGCGTACCCCGCCGGCCGTACCGTGACCGGCGCGGCCAGGCCGAGACCGGGGTCGACCTCGACGGTCCAGTCGTCCATCGGCACCACCACGATCGCCGGGCCACGGTGCGCGGCGGCCTCGTGCCAGGCCCGCCGTACCGCAGCCGGCACGTCCTGGGCCCGCACCGGCTGGTCCAGCCAGACCGGGTACGGGCCGGCGAGCTGGTCCAGCCGGCCGGCGAGGAACGGCTCCTCGGCCAGATGTCGGCGATCCTGCTGCCCGACCAGGACGACCAGCGGTGCACGGCTGACCCGCGCGGTGGCCAGGGCCCCGACCGCGTTGCCGAGCCCCGCCGTGGTGTGCAGGTTGACCACCGCCGGCACTCCGGTGGCGAGCGCGTACCCGGTGGCCATCCCGACCACGGATCCCTCGTGCAGGCCGAGGACGAACGTCAGGTCGTCGGGCAGGTCGGCGAGGAACGGTATCTCGGTCGACCCGGGATTGCCGAACACCCGGTCCACCCCGCACTGCCGCAGTACGCCCAGCGTGGCGGCCCGGACCGTGGTCATCGGCTTCCCGCGTCGGTCGGCTGCCGATCCTCCGTCGTCTCCGGCCCGGTACCGGTGTCCGCCGGCCGGGATCCGGCCGGCTGCCCCTGCGCGCCGGACTGGTGGTCCGGTGCGCCGGACTGGTGCTTGGCGCGCTGGACCTGCCCGAACACCTGAGCCCGCAGCTCCGCGAACCGCGCCGAGGACCGGGTACCGAGCTGGTCACGCTCGGCCGGCAGGTCGATCGCGACGTCGTCCAGCACCACGGTCGGCGAGGAGGAGAGCACCAGCACCCGCTGGCCGAGGTAGACCGCCTCGTCGATGTCGTGGGTGACGAACAGGATCGTCACGCCGAGCCGCTGCCACAACGACCGGACCAGGTCCTCGAGGTCCGCCCGCGTCTGCGCGTCTACCGCGGCGAACGGCTCGTCCATCAACAGGATGTGCGGCTCGTACGCCACCGCGCGGGCCAGCGCCACCCGCTGCTGCATGCCACCGGAGAGCTGCCAGGGGTAGGCCGCCGGCACGTCGCCGAGACCGACCGCGTCCAGCGAGTTCCGGACCAGCTCCAGGCGGCGGGCGCGGGGCAGCTTCTTCTGCTTCAGCGGCAGCTCCACGTTCTGCTGCACGGTCATCCACGGGAACAGGCTGCGGCCGTACTCCTGGAAGACCACGGCCATGCCCGGTGGCGGCCCCTGCACGGCGGCGCCCTCCAGCACGACTTCACCGGAGGTCGGTGCGAGCAGCCCGGCGATGCACCGGAGCAGGGTGGTCTTGCCGGCGCCGGACGGGCCGACCACACAGACGAGGTCACCGGCGCCGACGGAGAAGGTGAGGTCCCGGACCGCCTCGACCGACCGGTTGCGTCCGGTGTACACCTTGCGGAGCGCGCGGACGTCGAGCAGCGGCCCGGCGCCGTCCGGGGAGATACCTGTCGCGTTCATCGGTGCCCATCGTTTCGTTGGAACTGCCGTAGGCCGGAGTACCAGTGCAGGGCCCGCCGCTCGAAGAGCCGCAGCAGTACGGCGAGCAGGAAACCGAGCAGGCCCAGCAGCAGGATGCCGGTCCACATGTTGGTGACCGCGAAGGTCCGCTGGAACTGGATGATGCTGAAGCCCAGCCCGTTGTTCGCGGCGAACATCTCGCTGATCACCATCAGGATGATGCCCACCGACAGGGCCTGCCGGAGGCCGGTGACGATCTGCGGCGAGGCGGACCGGACGACCAGGTGCCAGAGCCGGGCCGGGCCGCGGATGCCGTAACAGCGGCAGGTGTCGGTCAGCACCTCGTCGACCGCCCGCACCCCCTCGACCGTGTTGAGCAGGATCGGCCAGACACAGCCGGAGAGGACCACCAGCACCTTCATCGTGTTGCCGAACCCGGCGAAGAGCATCAGCACCGGTACCAGCACCGGCGGCGGGACCGCCCGGAGGAACTCCAGCACCGGTTCGCAGAACGCCCGGACCCGCCGGAACGATCCGATCAGTACGCCCAGTCCGACGCCGAGAACGACCGCGAGTCCGAACCCGGCCGAGAGCCGGAGCAGGCTCGGCAGTACGTCGGCCCGGAGTCGGTCGCTGCGCAGCCAGACGTCGTCGAAGGCGGCCAGGATCTCGGCGAGCGGCGGCAGGTAGAACGTCTCGCTGTCGGCGGAGAGCACCCACCAGAGGGCGAGCAGGGCGACCGGCAGGCCGAGGACGGCGGCGATCCACCGGAGTACCCGTGCCACGGTGCCGACGGCCGCGCCGGGGGAGCGGCGTCCGGGCCGTACCGTCGAATGCGCACTCATGGGTCATCCTTCGTTCGTGACTGCGGGGCTCGCAGACCCGGCTCACTCCTCGCACTCACGGCGTCTCCTCGCCGCGTACGGACGGATGCCAGGAGAGCACCGCGCGTTCCAGGCGGCGGGCGAGCCCGTTGACCGCGACTCCGAGCAGCCCGGTGACGATGATCAGGGCGTACATCGAGTCGACGGCGCCGCCGGACTGCGCGCGATTGATCTCGTTGCCCAGCCCGGGTGCGCCGATGATCAGTTCAGCGGTGATGGCCAGGATCAGGGCCACCGCGGCGGCCAGCCGGATCCCGGTGAGCAGGTACGGCAGGGCCGTCGGCCAGAGCAGGTGCCGGATCCGGGTCCAGCGGCTCAACCCGAAGGTGTACGCGGTGTCCCGGGCGACCGGATCGACGTCCCGTACGCCGTACAGCACCTGGACGAGGACCTGCCAGAACGCGGCGTAGACCACCAGGAGCAGCACGGAACCCAGCTCGCTGCCGAACAGCAGTACGGCGAGCGGGATCAGTGCCACCGAGGGGATCGGCCGGAGGAACTCGATCGTCGAGGCGGTGAACTCGCGCAGCACGGGCACGGTGCCGAGGACGAACCCCACCACGACGCCGAGGGCGACCGCGATCGCCAGGCCCAGGAACCAGCCTCGCAGCGTGTCGGCGACGGCGGTCCAGAACCGGCCCTCGCCCAGCAGTTCGGCCAGGGCTCCGGCGATCCGGCTGGTCGGCGGAAGGTAGTTCGCCGAGACGAGCCCGCTGCGCGGTACCACCTCGAGCACCGCCAGGAAGGTGGCGAAGCCGAGCAGCCCGAGCAGCGCGTTGCCGCCGCGCGGCCCGGTCCCGCCGGACCGACCGGCGGGTACCGGTGCGGTCGCGGCGGGCGGCGGTACGGTGGCCGCTGGCGTCACGGGAGGATGTCCGCCACGTCAACCTTCTCTTTGATCAGCCCGTCGCTCACCATCAGGTCGGCCAGGGTCTGCACCGACTCGCGGTTGATCTCGGCGGGCCAGGCCGGCAGGACGATCTTCGCGGCCACGGCAGGGTCGATCTTCGTGTACGTCTGGAGTACCTGCCGGGCCTCGTCCGGGTGCTCCTGCGCGTACTTCAGCGACTTGTCCATCGCGGTCTTGAACCGGCCGGTGAGGTCGGCCTTCTGGGAGATGGTCTGCTCGGTGGCGAAGTACGCGGCCACCGTCATGTTGGGGATGGCCTCGGCGAAGTTGTAGGCGACGACCCGGGCGCCCTGGTTCTGCGCGATGGTGAAGAACGGTTCGACGACCATCGCGGCGTCGACCCGCTTGCTCATCACCGCCGCCGGCATCTCCGGGAAGGGCAGTTCGGTCCACTTGATGTTCGAGGCGTCGCCGCCGGCCTTGCGGATCGACGCCCGGGTGGTGGTGTCGGTGATGTTGTTCAGGTTGTTGATCGCGATGTTCTTGCCGGCCAGGCCGGCCGCGTCCTTGATCGGGCTGTCCGGTGGCACCACGACGCCGCCGAAGTCCTCGCCGGGCTTGCCGGTGGAGGCGTTGCCGACGGTGACCGCCTTGACCGGGATGTTCTGCGAGTGGGCCTGGATCAGTGACACGACGTTGCCGAAGGCGAAGTCGAACTGGCCGCTGACCACGCCGGTGACGGCGACGGAGCCACCGGTCGTGTTGATTACCTCGATCTCGATGTTCTGTTCCCGGAAGAAGCCCTTCGCCTTGCCGAGGTGCAGTGGGGCGACGTCGATGATGGGGATCGCGCCGACCTTGACCTTGTCCAGGCCGCCGGATCCGCCCGAAGGCGTGTCGTCGGATGAGGAGCCGCAGGCGGCGACGGCGAAGAGGGTGACGAGGGCGGTGGTGGTGGCGGCGAGACGGCGCATGGGGTCTCCCGGCGTCCGGCGGTCCTGTCGGGACCGGGCTGGGTGGCTCCGCTGGAGCCTTGAGGGGTGTTGGTGGTCGCTAGCCGAACGAATGTTCTCATTTGGAACGTTGGCACAGTGAGCGAGTTCACGTCAACAAGGGCCCCGCAACTTCTCGGCAACGCCCTGGGGGCGCCGGGACGCGCGGGCCGGGGCCTCCGTTGACGGATCAGGGGGCCGGGGATTACGTTCGACATAAGCACGGTAGTCCGCATATCGAACGGGTCGCGGTCGGCGGACCGGGCGCGACGAGGGGGCGGATGGTCCTGGCAGTAAGCAGTAAGGAGAAGTGGTGACCAACGACGTCTACGTCCTCGACGCCGTCCGAACCCCGATGGGGCGGTACGGCGGCGGCCTGTCCGGGGTCCGTCCCGACGACCTCGCCGCACACGTGCTCCGGGAGGTGGTCCGGCGCAGCCCCGACCTCGACCCGGCCCGGATCGACGACGTACTGCTCGGCAACGCCAACGGCGCCGGGGAGGAGAACCGGGACGTGGCGCGGATGGCCGTACTCCTCGCCGGCCTGCCGCCGTCGGTGCCCGGCGCGACCGTGAACCGGCTCTGCGGCTCCGGCCTGGAGGCGGTGATCGGCGCCGCCCGGGCGGTCGCGCTCGGGGACGCCTCGATCTGTGTCGCCGGTGGCGTCGAGTCGATGAGCCGGGCTCCGTGGGTGCTGCCGAAGCCGGAGGCGGGCTTTCCGCGCGGGCCCGAGACGTTGCACTCCACCACCCTCGGCTGGCGGATGGTCAACCCGACGATGCCGGCCGAGTGGACCGTACCGCTCGGCGAGTGCGCGGAGATCCTGGTGGACCGGTACGGGATCTCCCGGGCCGAACAGGACGCGTTCGCGGCCCGCAGTCAGCGGCGCGCGGCCCGGGCCTGGGCCGACGGGGTGTACGCCGACGAGGTCAGCGTCGTTCCCGGCACCGACCTGGAGTCCGACGAGAGCATGCGGCCGACCACCACCGTCGAGGCGCTCGCCCGGCTCAAGCCGGTGTTCCGCCCGGACGGCACGGTGACCGCCGGCAACTCCTCGCCGCTGAGCGACGGAGCGAGCGCCCTACTGCTCGCCGACGAGGCCGGTGCCGAGGCCGCCGGCCGGATCCCGTTGGCCCGGATCGTCTCCCGGGCGGTCGTCGGGATCGAGCCGCAGCTGTTCGGGATCGGACCGGTACGGGCCGCCGAGGAGGCACTGCGCCGCGCCGGTGTCGGCTGGTCGGACCTTGCCGTGGTCGAACTCAACGAGGCGTTCGCGGCCCAGTCGCTGGCCTGCCTCGCCGAGTGGAAAGATCTTGATCCGGAGATCGTGAATCCGCGCGGCGGTGCGATCGCCCTCGGCCACCCGCTCGGCTCGTCCGGATCGCGCATCCTCGGCTCGCTGGCCTGGCAACTGCACCGCCGAGGCGGTGGGCTGGGTCTCGCCGCGATCTGCATCGGCGTCGGCCAGGGCCTGGCCGTCGTCCTGGAAGCAGCCTGACGGGAAGGACGGCCATGACCACCGACCATCTCCGATCCACCGGGTCCGGAAGCGGTCCCGGCGATCCGGTCCGGCCCGGCGGACTCGTGCTGCCCCGGTACCGGCACGACGATCCGGACACGCACCCGCCGATGCTGCACCCCGACTACGGGTCGACGAACCTGCGCGCGCCACGGCAGCCGTTGGCCCTGCTGCCACACCGGCTGACCGAGATCACCGGACCGCTGCTCGGCACCGGCCGGCTCGGCGAACTGGACCACGACCTGACCCGGCAGCACGACGGGGAGCCGCTCGGACAGCGGATCATCGTGCACGGCCGGGTCCTCGACGGGAACGGCCGACCGGTGCCGGACACGCTGGTGGAGATCTGGCAACCGAATGCCGCCGGCCGGTACCGGCACGCGGGCGACAACTGGCCGGCACCGCTGGACCCCAACTTCACCGGGGTCGGGCGGGCGATGACCGACGGCGACGGCCACTACCGCTTCGTCACCGTGCAGCCGGGTGCGTACCCCTGGCGGAACCACCCCAACGCCTGGCGGCCGGCGCACATCCACTTCTCCCTCTTCGGCCGGGCGTTCACCCAGCGGCTGGTGACCCAGATGTACTTCCCCGGTGACCCGCTCTTCTTCCAGGACCCGATCTTCAACTCCGTCCGCGACCCGCTCGCCCGGGAGCGGCTCGTCTCCCGCTACGACCACGCGGTGACCGAGCCGGAGTGGGCGCTCGGCTTCGAGTTCGACATTGTGCTGCGCGGCCGGGAGGCCACCCCGTTCGAGGATGGCGACGACGATGACTGAACGGTCCGACCCGACGCCGGCTCTCGGCACGACGCCGACGCTCGGCTCCACGCCCGCCCAGACGGTCGGGCCGTACCTGCACATCGGGCTGCTCTGGCCAGACGGACCGGAGGTCGTGCCGGACGGCACCCCCGGGGCGATCTGGATCCGTGGCCAGATCTTCGACGGTGCCGGTGCGCCGGTGCCGGACGCGCTGGTGGAAACCTGGCAGGCGGACCCGGACGGCCGGTTCGACCATCCCGACGATCCGCGCGGCGCCCGCCCGTCGGACGTACCCGGCTTCCGGGGCTTCGGCCGCAGCGCCACCGACGTCGACGGTCGGTACGGGATCCGTACCGTGAAGCCCGGTTCCCTGCCCGGTCCGGACGGCGTTCCCGAGGCGCCGCACCTCAACCTGTCCATCTTCGCCCGTGGCCTGCTGCACCGGCTGGTGACCCGGCTCTACTTTCCCGACGAGGAGGCGGCCAACGCGGCCGACCCGGTGCTCGGGAGCGTCGACCCGGCCCGCCGGGCCACCCTCGTGGCGAGCCCGGCACCCGACGGGTGCCGGCTCGACATCCACCTGCAGGGTACGGATGAAACCGTCTTCTTCGCGGTCTGACGACGTGCCGCGGTCTGACGACGTGCCGCGCTCTGACGACGTGTCACGGTCGGCGGACACGCCGCCGGGCACCTCGACGGGGGCGCCGGCCGGCGGGCTCCTCTCCGGACTGTTCGGCACCGCCGAGGTGGACGCGGAACTCGCCGACCCGGCGCTGCTGCGGGCGATGCTCGACATGGAGCGCGCCCTCGCCGAGGCCGAGGCCGAGTGCGGCGTGCTGCCGGTGTCCGCCGCCGAGGCGATCGCGGCGCAGTGCCGGGTCGAGCGATTCGACCTCGCGGCGCTCGGCGCGGCGGCCGACGCCGCCGGCAACCCGGTGGTTCCGCTGGTCCGCCAGCTCACCGCCGCGGTGCCGGCCGACGCCCGGCCCTGGGTGCACCACGGCGCGACCAGCCAGGACGTGCTGGACACCGGGCTCGTGCTGGTGGCTGTCCGGGCCATCGGTCCGATGCTGCGCCAGCTCGACGCCGCGATCGCCGCCGCAGCCGGGCACGCCGGCGGGCACCGGGACACCGTTCTGCTGGCCCGCACGCTCGGCCAGGCGGCCGCACCGACCACGTTCGGGCTCAAGGCCGCCGGCTGGCTGGTCGGCCTCCTCGATGCCCGGGACCGACTGGTGGCGGCCCGGACGGCGCTGCCGGCACAGCTCGGCGGAGCGGTCGGCACGCTGGCCGCGCTCGGCCCGGCCGGACCGGAGGTCGCCGACCGGCTG
>NZ_JADPUN010000413.1 GCF_015690345.1 Plantactinospora alkalitolerans
CCGCAACCCGGCCCCCTGGAGGAGTCATGTACGAGTTTCCCCGTACCGCACCCGTCACCGTCGTCGTCGAACTGCCGGCCGGCGACCTGGAGATCCTCGCCGAGGACCGCGAGTCGGCCGTCGTCGACGTGCAGCCGCACGACGCCAGTGGCCCGTCCCGGGAACAGGCCGAACAGACCCGGGTCGAACTGACCGGAGACACCCTCTCGGTGATCGCACCCCACCGGTCCCTCGGCGGGATGTTCCGGTTCCGCTCCGGTGGGGTGCGGGTCCGGGTCCGGGTTCCACTCGACAGCACCGCCCGGACCAGGACGGCCTCGGCCGACACCCGCTGCCGGGGTCGCCACGCCGACCTGACGATCGAGAGCGCCTCCGGCGACGTCGAGATCGACCACGCCACCGGGAACGCCACCGTGCAGACCGCCAGCGGCGACGTACGGGTGACCCGGGTCGACGGCCGGCTGGAGGTCAAGGGCGCCTCCGGCGGGCTCACCGCGCGACAGGTCGGCGGACCGGTGAAGGCCCGACTCGCCTCCGGACACGTCGAGATCGCCGACGCCGGTGACGGCGTGGAGGTCAAGACCGCCTCCGGGGACGTGCTGCTCGGCCTCACCCGGCAGGGCCGGGTCCGGATCGGTACGGCCTCCGGCGACGTCGGTGTTGGTGTACGGCCCGGCACGGGCGTCTGGCTGGACCTGAACACCATCTCCGGCCGCACCCGGAACGGGCTGGACATGGCCGGCTCGGGTGCCACCCCGAACGGTCACCAGCTCAACCTCGAGGTCCGGACGGTGAGCGGCGACATCGACGTACACCGGGCGGCCTGAACCCTCCGGATCGGCGGTGCCGGGGACGGGGGCGGGTTCGTCGACCCGCCGCCGGCCCGCCGGTGGCGGACCGGACCACCCGCACGGGCGGCCGCCGACGCAGCCACGCGGTGGCGGTAGCGGTCAGCACGGCGGTTCCGAGGACCAGTAGTCCGGTCCCCCACAACGGCGCGCGATGAGGCATTCTGTATTCGCCCCTTCCACGATCAGTGATCTCTGGACTGGTGGTTCTCCGCGCCGGCCTGACGTGCCGATCCGCCGACACGGAGAACCACAGCCCTTCCGCCGGCCGGAGGACCGGTGAGAGAGCCGCAGGTACTCTCGCCGGCCCGTCGACTGTCGGAAAAGGGGCGTGACCCTCGCAGCTCCGTGTTCCCGACATCCCCGCCGTTGTCGGGAACGACCACTCGGCAAGGACGACCAGCATGCCCCCCGGACCACCCGGCATCGACGACGACCTGATCCGCACCCGGTGCGCCAGCGCCGAGGCGGCCGACTACACGCTCTACGTCCGGCGCCTCGTCACCGGCCCCGACTTCCCCGGCGGGCAGGCCGAGATCCTGCGTACCGCCGACAGCCGGGGCATTCTGCCCGTCGGCTACACCCGGCAGACCCTCTCCGAGCACCTGTCCGGCCGGTACCGGCACGGACCGCCCTGGAGCACCACAGAGATGATCATTGCCTGCCTGCCGGCCCAGGTGCCCGGGGAACGGGTCCGGGCCGAGGCCGCCGCCCGGTACGAGGCAGCCCGACAGGCGTCCCGACAGGCGTCCCGACGGGGCAGTCCCGACAACGCCGGCCCGGACAGCCGGGTTCCGACATCCGTCCGGTCCCGGCGGCGCCCCAACGCTCCCGGACCCGGCCGGCACGGCAACCCCGCCCAGGGCCGTACGCCCAACGCCCCGCCCGTCACCACGGCGCGCCCGGACGCCAACCAGTTCACCGGGGCGTACCGGCGCGGCCCCGACAAGGGTCCGAACCACCGCGACATCGCGGTCGACATCGCGGATCTCCGCGCCGACTGTGCCCGGCTGACCGTCCTGGTGCTGCTGGGCCGGGAACCGGGAAGCCATCCGGAGCGCTTCGCCGGCCTCTCCCGGGCGGTGGACCACGGTCGTCGCAGCCCGCTCGGGCAGCTCTCCGGGCACATCGACCACACCACGCCGCTCCCCCGCCGCGCACTGGCCCAGTACCTCTGCACGTACGCCGAACTCGGCCGCACCACCATCACCGAACTCGCGATCCGGACCGGGCTGACCGCGACCACCGTCGCCGATATCCTCACCGCCCGGCGCCTGCCCACCGACGCGGAACTGGGTGACCTGGGTGCGGTCCTGGGCGTGGAGACGATGGTGCTGTGGCAGTTGGCCAGTCAGGCCCAGGAGGTCCGGCCCGCCCCGGCGCGGCAGGCCCGGTGATTCCCGGCCGACCCTGATCCGTCACGCGGTCAGCCCGCCGTCCAGGGCGATGGTGACGCCGTTGAGGTAGTCGGCGCCGGGACCGGCGAGGAACAGCGTGGCCGCGGCGACGTCGGCGGCGGTGGCCAGGCGGCGGGCCGGAATCGTCGGCAGGACGTGCGCCTCGATGTCCACGGCCGCCTGCACCGGGAACGACATCGGGCCGTCGTGCACGATGCCCGGGTTCACCCCGTTGACGCGCAACCCCTGGGGGCCGTACTCGATCGCCCAGGTCCTGGTCAGGTTGTCCAGGGCCGCCTTCGAGGAGTTGTAGATCGACGCGCCGGCCCAGCTCCGGGTCGTACCGATCGAACTGATGTTGACGATCCGGCCGCCGGCACCGCGGAGCAGGTGCGGCAGCGTGGCCTGGGTCAGGAAGTACGTCGCCTTGTAGTTGAGCCCGACCACCCGGTCGAACTCCTCCTCGGTGGCCTCGTGGGTCAGCCCGGTGCTGTACGCGGCGGCATTGTTGACCAGGATGTCCAGCCCACCGAACCGGTCGAGGACGGCCCCGAGCACCTCGTCGTGGCTCTCCCGTCGGGTCAGGTCGGCCGGCACGAACAGGCCGTTGTCGAGTTCGTCCGCCACCGCCGCACCGAGATCGGTACGCCGGCCGACCACGGTCACGGCGGCGCCGGCCGTCGCGAGCGTACGGGCGATCACCGCCCCGATCCCGCCGGTCGCACCGGTCACCAACGCCACCTTGCCGCTCAACTCCCGATCACTCATGTCTCGACGCTAGAAGCGGGAGTTCATGCCGGTCAAAGACTGAGTTCGGATGAGTTGATAACGTCGGTGCATGAACTTCGAGCTCCGCCAGTTGGAGGCGTTCGTCGCGGTCGCCGAGGAGCTGCACTTCGGCCGGGCGGCCAGCCGGTTGCACATCGCCCAGCCCGCACTGTCCCAACAGATCCTGCGGCTGGAGGCGACACTCGGCGCCGACCTGCTGGTCCGGCAGCGCCGCCGCACCGCGCTGAGCGAGGCCGGCCGGCTCTTCCTGGTGGAGGCCCGCCGGACCCTGCACCAGGCGCGGGTGGCCCAGACGGTGGCCGAGCGCGCCCAGCGGGGCGAGTTGGGCCGGCTGCGGATCGGCTACACGCCCACCGCCTCGTCGCAGCACTTCCTGCGGATGCTCGGCGAGTTCCAACGCGCCGTACCCGAGGTCGACCTGAGCCTGTCGGAGCTGCCGATCGGGTCCATCGCCGCACCGCTGCGCGACGACCTCGTCGACGTCGCGTTCGTGGTCACCCTCGGACAGTTCGACTGCGCCTGGCTCGGCGACGACGTCGAGCTGCGCCAACTGTCGTGCGAGGCGTTCGTCGCGGCGGTCCCCGCCGGGCACCGGCTGGCCGACCGCGCCGGGATCGACGTCGCCGACCTGGCGGACGAGACCTTCGCGTTCCTGGCCCGCGACCTCTGTCCACACTGGTTCGAGATGGTGACGGGGGTCTGCCGGACGGCCGGATTCACTCCGAGGCTGGTCCACCAGGCCGGCGAGGTCGGCACCCAACTGACCCTGGTCGCGGCCGGTCTGGGCGTCGCCCTGGTGCAGGAGTCCGCCCGGATGCTGCGCGCCGACGGAATCGCCTACCTGCCGATCCGCCACTCGGTGCCCCGGGTCAGTTCCGGCGTCGTCTGGCGGGCCGGCGACGCCTCGCCGGTGCTGGGTCGCTTCCGCGCGGCGCTGCCGACCTGCTGACCCCGACGGCCCGGGCCTCGGGTGGGTCCACGTCCCGCGGATCATCTCAATCTATGGACGTCGATGTTGCCCCTCTCCCGTCGATGTGTTTCGGTCGACGGTAGAGATGCCGGTATGACCGGGATCAAGGGGAGGCACACCATGAATCCAATTAAAAGGCTTACGCGGGGAGTAACGAGTTTCGCCCTGCTGTTCGCGATTGCCGTACCCGGGCCGCCGGGACACGCCTCCGCCGCCCCGGTCGACCGATCGGCCCCGGCCACCTACTCGGGCGAGAACACCCCCGCCGCCACCGGCGCCCGCACCGTCACCCTGATCACCGGCGACCGGGTAACCGTCACCGCCGAACAGAAGACCAGCGTCGAACCGGGACCGGGCCGGGCCGACATCCAGTTCCTCACCCGACGGGTCGCCGACCGGCTGCACGTGATCCCGACCGACGCCCTGACGCTGCTGCACAGCGGGCGACTCGACGAACGGCTCTTCGACGTCACCGCCCTGCTGGAGTTCGGCTACGACGCGCGGGCGGACCTTCCGCTGCTGGTGACGTACGCCGGCTCCGACGCCCGGGCCCAGGGGCGGCGACAGGTCGTCGCCACCGGCGCCCGGGTGATCCGCGAACTGCCGCCGGTACACGGCCTGGCGGTCGCGGTGGCCCGGACCGGACTACCCGGATTCTGGACCGACCTGACCGGTCCACGACCGACGGCCCGGACCCTGGACGCGGGCATCCGGACCATCTGGCTCGACGGCCTGCGCCAGCCCACGCTCGCCGAGAGCGTCCCGCAGGTGGGCGCCCCGGCCGCCTGGGCCGCCGGATACGACGGCACCGGAGTCACCGTCGCGGTGCTCGACACCGGCGTCGACGAGACCCATCCCGACCTCGCCGGCCAGGTGACCGGGGCCCGGAACTTCACCGACGGCACCGAGGACGACCGGGACATCCTCGGGCACGGCACCCACGTCGCGTCCACGGTGGCCGGCTCCGGCGCCGGCCGGTTCACCGGGGTGGCGCCCGGGGCCCGACTCCTGGACGGCAAGGTCTGCGCGGTCGCCGGCTGCGCCGAGTCGTGGATCATCGCGGGCATGCAGTGGGCGGCCGAATCGGGCGCCCGGGTGGTCAACATGAGCCTCTCCGGACCGGACAGCCCGGTGGTGGACCCCATCGAACAGGCCATCGGGCAGATCACCGACGCACACGACACGCTCTTCGTGGTCGCCGCCGGCAACATACCCGGCGTCGGCACGGTCGGCTCGCCGTCCACCGCCGACGCCGCGCTGGCCGTCGGTGCGGTCAGCAAGTCCGACGATCTCGCCGGCTTCTCCAGCCAGGGCCCCCGGCTCGGTGACGGCGCCATCAAGCCCGAACTGACCGCGCCCGGACTCGACATCGTCGCCGCCCGCAGCGGCGACTCCGGACCGGGGATACCGGTGGGCAGCGGCATCAGCATGTCCGGCACCTCGATGGCCACCCCGCACGTCGCCGGCGCCGCCGCGATCGTCGTCGAGCGCCAGCCGGACCTGCCGGCCGCCAACATCAAGGCCGCGCTGATGGCCTCCGCACGTCCCAACCCCGACCTCGGCGTCTTCGCCCAGGGTGCCGGCCGGCTCGACGTCGCCCGGGCACTCGACCAGCGGGTCACCGCCAACCCGCCGAGCCTCAGCCTCGGCCGGCAGGCGTGGCCACACGACGACGACACCCCGGTGCGCCGCACCGTCAGCTACCGCAACGACGGGACCGCCGCGGTGACGCTCCAGCTCGGCGTACAGGCGACCGGACCGGACGGCACCCCGGTGCCCGCCGGGATGTTCGAGGTGTCGCCGGGCACCGTCACCGTGCCGGCCGGCGGCACCGCCGACGTGACCGTCACCGCCGACACGGCCGGCAGCGATGGGCCGCTCGGCCAACTCACCGGTCAGCTCACCGCGACCGCCGCCAGCGGTGCCCGCGTACCGACCCCGTTGGCGGTCGACCGCGAGGTGGAGAGCTACGACGTCGAGCTGTCCCACCTCGGCCAGGGCGGCGAACCGACCGCCGGCTACCTCAGCATGCTGGCCGGGCTGGACAACGCCACCGCCATCTCCGTACCCGCCGACGCCAGCGGAACGGTCACCGTCCGGGTGCCGAAGGGGCGGTACTCGGCGTTCACCGCGATCACCAGCCCGTCCGGAACCACCTACCTGACCAGCCTGCTGGCCCAGCCGGAACTGGACGTGAGCGGCGACCGCAGCGTCGTCCTCGACGCCCGGCTCGGCAAGCCGCTCTCGGTCACCGTGCCGAACAGCGGCGCCCGGCAGGTCTTCTCCGAACTCGCCACCAGCGTGCTGGCCGCCGGGCGGACCGTCGAGGTCGGCACCCTCGGCTCCACCTTCGAACGGATGCGCATCGGCCGGATCGGCCCGGACCAGCCGGCCGCCGGCTTCGTCGCCCGGATCACCGCCACCTTCGCCCCGGACGACCCGGCGGACCAGTCGTACGCGTACCTGCTGTGCTGGATGACCGAACAGCGGATGCCCAGCGGATTCACCCGAGCCCTCGGCGCGGCCGACCTCGCCACCGTACGGGCCGACCACGGTCACGAGTCCTCCGGCAGCACCGGTCGCAAACTCGCCTGGGCGGTGCTGCCCGAGTCGGTGATGGGCGGATTCGCCCACGCGATGACCTACACGCTCCCGTCGAGCCGCATCGAGTACTACAACTCCGACGGTCGGGTCCAGTGGTTCCGCTCCGCGGACGAGATGACCGGCTCCGGCGCCGAGCAGGCGTACCTGACCAGCCTGGTGGCGCCGGCGATAACGTACCGGGCCGGGCAGTCGTACCAGGAGCAGTGGAGTCGCGGGGTGTTCGGGCCGACGGTGGCCGCGCCGCCGTACGAGCACCAGTGGGTGACCCGCCTCGGCGACACCCTGTACGTCCAGGCGCCGCTCTACGGCGACGGGGTCGGCCGGGCCGGCTTCTCGTCCATCGCCACGGGCCGGATAACGCTGGAACGGGACGGCGCCCCGGTGGTCGAGCGGGACGGTCTCTTCAGCGAGCTGCCGGTGCCCGCCGAGGCCGGGGACTACCGGCTGACGATGAGCGCGGAGCGCGGCGGACCCGCGACCCTGTCCACCCGGGTCAGCGTGACCTGGACCTTCCGCTCCGGACACGTGGAGGGCCAGACGCCGGTCCGGCTACCCGTCTCCACGGTGCGCTTCTCCCCCCGGGTGGACAGCGACAACAGCACTCCGGCCGGCCAGACCGGCACCATCCCGGTCAGCGTCACCGCCCAGCCCTCCTCTGGGGCCGGCGCCAACGAGAGCCTGAGCGTCGAGGTGTCCTACGACGACGGGGTCACCTGGGCACCGGCGGAGGTGACCGCCGGCCAGGCCGTGCTGCGCCATCCGGCCACGCCCGGGTACGTCTCGCTGCGGGCCAGCGCCACCGACACCGCCGGCAACACGGTCACCCAGACGGTGATCCGGGCGTACAAGATCGGTTGACGGGGGTGGCGGATCAGACGTACAGGTAGTCGAAGGGTGCCCAGGGGAGGTTGCGCAGCACCGTAAAGACCGCCCAGGCGGCGAGGAAGATGCCGATCATCTTGGGCGTGATCTCCAACTGCGGCAGCCGCCAGCCGAACACCTGCCGGCCGGTCCAGGCGAGGTAGATGTAGAGGAGGAACGGCACCGCGAAGACGAACATCAGATGGTGCCGGGCGGCCGCCGGCAGGTCGCCGTGCAGCAGGTACCAGAAGGCCCGGGTGCCGCCGCAGCCCGGACAGTCGAGCCCGGTGGTGAGCTTGAGGATGCACGAGGGCGCCGCGTCGGGTGCGCTGTGGGCGGGGTCGGCGAAGAGGGTGTAGCCGACCGCGCCGGCCATGCAGGCGAGCGCCGCCACCGGCGCCGCCCAGCGCGGTGACCGGGCCTGGATCCGGTTGACCAGTCGGGTGAGCCGGTCGGGCTCGGGCAACTGGTAGGGAGGCACCAGATAGGCGCCCTGCGCCGAGGCGTCCGCGGGCGGCCAGGGCCCGGAATATCCCCCCGCCGGCCAGGCCGGCGCCGACTCACCCGCCGGCACCTGCGGTCCGGGCGCCGACGGACCGACCTCGTCCGGCCGGGATCCGGCCGCCACCGGACCGGCCTCGTCCGACCGGCTCTCGCCAACGCTCGTCATCGCGCCCCATCCGTCCGCCGCAGCGTCGCCGTCGTCCTCGACGCATCGCCCGCCGGCCCACGGCGTCGCCGGCCGGCTGGTCTCACCGTACCGCGAGCACGCTGGCGAGTGCGGCGGTGAGCGGCCCGGCGAGGTCGCCGCCCTCGGGCGCCGCCACCGCCGCCAGCCCGAGCCAGCCGGCGAGTCGGTGCAGCTCGGCGGCGAGCGCCCGCGCGGTTTCCACCGGGTCGGTGCCGGGCTCGGACCAGGCGGCCGGAATCAGCAGTACGCCGGCCTTCCGGTCGGCCTTCAGGTCGACCCGGGCCACGAACCGGTCCCCCAGCAGGAACGGCAGCACGTAGTAGCCGTAGAGCCGCTGCGGCGCCGGCACGTAGATCTCGATCCGGTAGGTGAACCCGAAGAGGCGTTCCGTGCGGGCCCGTTCCCAGATCAGCGGGTCGAAGGGGCTGACCAGGGTGCTGGCCCGGATCCACCGGGGCAGCCGGGCCTGCGCGTGCAGGTATGCCGGCACGCGCCAGCCCCGCACCTGCACCGGCAGCAGCTCACCCGCCTCCACCAGCTCGGCGATCGCGACCCGGGCCGCGGCGACCGGCAGCCGGAAGTAGTCCCGCAGCTCCGGTTCGGCCGCCACCCCCAGCGCGCCGGCCGCGATCCCGACCAGCCGGCGGTACGCGTCCGGCGGTGCCGGGGTCGGGGTGGCCAGCACGGCCGGCGGCAGCACCCGTTCCGGTACGTCGTAGACCCGGGCGAAGGAGGTGTTCCGGGAGGCCGCCATCAGCTCGCCGGCCCAGAACAGGAACTCGCACGCCTGCTTGACCGCTGACCAGTTCCAGCCCCAGTTGTTCTTCTCGCGCGGCGCGTCGTGCTCGATCTGCGCGGCGGTCAGCGGGCCGCTCGCGCGTACCTCGTCGAGCACCCGGGCGACCAGTTCAGGCTGCTCGACGGCGATCCGGCGCATCCCGCCCCAGGCGTCGTCGCGCGCGCCCGCCATCCGCCAGCGCAGCGCGGGATGGAGGTCGACCGGCAGCAGCGATGCCTCGTGCCCCCAGTACTCGAACAGCTCCCGGGGCCGCCGATAGGCCGCCCGGTCGAGCAGGTCGGTCGGGTACGGCCCCAGCCGGCTGTAGAGCGGCAGGTAATGCGCCCGCTGGAGCACGTTGACCGAGTCCATCTGGAGCAGGCCGACCCGGTCGAGCACCCGACGGAGGTGGCGACGGGTCGGCACCCCGACCGGCGACGGGTCGGCGAACCCCTGGGCGGCGAGCGCGATCCGCCGGGCCTGGGCCAGGGACAACGATTCAGGTACGGCCATCAACGCGACCCTAGCCGACAGCTACGACAGCAATCCGACGGCGGCGGTACTGGATCTGCCGGTTCATCCCGGATAAAACGACTGGATGGTGAGAATTCGGCCGGAAGATCCCGACGACGCGCTGGCGGTCGCCGGGGTGCACGTACGGACCTGGCAGGCGGGCTACGCGGGGATCATGCCGGACGAGGTGCTGTCCCGGTTGAACGTCACGGCGTGGGCGCAGCGCCGCCGCGAGCTGGGCACCGCCGAACCCGACCACCCGTTCCGGACCCTCGTCGCCTCCTCGGACGGCAGCCCGGACGACGCGGCGGTGATCGGCTTCGTCACCGTCGGGCCGTACCGGCTGGACCAGGACCCGGACCAGCTCGACCACCGGTACGGCGAGATCCTCGGCATCTACGTCGAGCCGGCACGCTGGGGCACCGGGGTCGGCCGAAGGCTGCTGGCCGCCGCCGTCAACGAACTGTCCGGGCAGGGCCAGACCGAGCTGCGGCTCTGGGTACTGGCGGAAAACGAGCGGGCCCGCAGGTTCTACGAGCGGGCGGGACTGGTCGCGGATGGTCAGCGGTCGACGTACGAGCTACAACGGCCGGGGGGACGGTCGCCGCTTGGGCTGACCGAACTCCGCTACGCCGCCCGCCTCGGCCAACTGGTCGGGCCCCCGGACCGGCAGCACCAGTAGCAACGCCAGGCTGATCCAGACGTAGAAATTGCTGCCGACGAAGCCCAGCGGGCCGTCGAACCGGCTCTGCCAGATCCAGACCAGCCGGCTGATCAGGACCAGATAGGCGAAGATCGCGAAGCCGAGCAGGCCACGCCGACGCCGGCTTCCGGCCGGGGCGGCATAGGCGTTGTCGACCAGCAGAATGAGCGCCGGAATCAGCCAGACCAGATGGTGCACCCAGGTCACCGGGCTGACCAGGCCGACCGCCACTCCGGTCAGCGCGAATCCGGTCGCCTCGTCCCCGACCGCCGCCGTGGCCCGGACCCGCCAGACCCACACCGCCACCGTCGCCGCCAGCAGCACCAACCAGAGCAGCTGGCTCGGATGCTCGGGGTCGAGCCGGGCCACCACACCCTGCCAGGACTGGTTCGAGATGAACGACAGCGATCCGACCCGGTCGGTGTCCCAGAGCGCGGTCGTCCAGAACTCCCGGGACGCGTCCGGAGCCACCGCCGCCGCGACCAGGGTCGCCGCCGCCGCGGTACCACTGGCCACCACCGCCGCCAACCAGCGCCGGGTGACCAGCAGGTAGACGATGAAGATCCCCGGGGTCAGTTTGATCGCGGTGGCCAGCCCGATCCCCACCCCCGCGAACCGGCGGTAGCGCTGCGGCACCCGCCGCCCCCACGGGGTCGCCGGGGCGGCCAGCCAGAGCAGGTCGGCCGCCACCAGGAACAGCAGCAGCATGTTCACCTGGCCGAAGTTGACCGTCTCGCGCATCGGCTCGAACGCCGCCGCCAGGCAGAACGCCACCGCCAGGGCGAACCACCGGGTCCAGCCCGCCCGGCGGGCGATCGGATCGACCAGCCACCAGATCACCAGCGCGCTGGCCAGGACGGTGAGGGTAACGCTGATCACCATCGCGGCGGGCCAGGAGAGGTACGCCATCGGCAGCATCACCAGCGCGGCGAACGGCGGATAGGTGAAGCCGTACTTGCTGTCCGGCTTCAGCCAGTCGTAGATCTCCCCGTCGGCGCGTACCCAGTGGTGCAGGGCGCCGTAGTAGACGCGCAGATCGAAGAAGCCGTGCCGCACAGTCGCCACGGAGAGGAAGCCGGTCACCAGCACGGCGAGCGCGATCACGAATAGCACCTGGTACCGCGTACGCCAGACGGCACCCTGCGCCATTGCCGCCCCCCTCGCGTTGCGTAGGCTTCCCACCCATGAGTCTCGGGTACGTCCGCCCGGCGCGTCCCGAGGACGCCGGCGAGATCGCGCGCATCCAACTCGCGACCTGGCGGGTCGCGTACCGACGGATGCTACCCAAGCACGTGCTCGACAACCTGGACGAGGACTGGCTCGGACGCCAATGGAGCGCGGCGGTCGAAACGCCACCCTCCGAACGGCACCGGGTCCTGGTCGCCGTCGAGCAGGCAGAACAATCGTATCTGGTGGGATTTGCCGCATCTGGACCGCCCGATGAGCAGGCGCTGGCGCCGGACGAGCCGGCCGATTCACTCGGCCCGACCGTGGTCGCGGTGACCGACCTGCTGGTCGAGCCGCGCTGGGGTCGGCGCGGGCACGGCAGCCGGCTGCTCGCCGCCAGCGTCGACCTGTGGCGCACCGACGGCTTCGACACGGCGGTGGCCTGGGCCTTCGACGGTGACGAGGCGACCCGAAAATTCCTCGGCGGCGCCGGCTGGGAGCCGGACGGCGCCGCCCGGGCACTGGACGTCGACGACCTCCTGGTACCCCAACTCCGCCTGCACGTCTTGCTGTAAGGAAGGGCCCCTTCTTATCGCTTTCTGTATAAGAAGGGGCCCTTCCTAACGCCTCGCGGAGAGCGCCGCCGCCTCAGGCGAGAAGATCGTCGATGCCGACCGTGAGGCCGGGACGGTGCGGGACCGAGCGGACGGCCAACAGCACCCCGGGCATGAACGAGGTGCGGTCGTACGAGTCGTGCCGGATGGTGAGCGTCTCACCGGTGGTGCCGAACAGCACCTCCTGATGGGCTACCAGACCGGCGGCCCGGACCGCGTGCACCCGTACCCCGTCGACCTCCGCGCCCCGCGCGCCCGGCACCTCGTCCGTGGTGGCGTCCGGCGCGGCCCCGAGCCCGGCCTCGGCACGGGCCTGGGCGATCAGCCGGGCGGTGTGCGTGGCGGTGCCGCTGGGGGCGTCCAGCTTCTTCGGATGGTGCTGCTCGATGATCTCCACCGACTCGAAGAACCGGGCCGCCCGCGCCGCGAACTGCATCATCAGGACCGCGCCGATCCCGAAGTTGGGGGCGATCACCACCCCGACGCCGGGCTTGTGGGACAGCCAGGTACGCACCCGGTCCAGCCGCTGCTCGGTGAAGCCGCTGGTGCCGACGACCACGTTGATGCCCTGCTCGATGCACCAGTGCAGGTTGTCCATCACCACGTCCGGGGTGGTGAAGTCGACCACCACCTCGGCACCCGCGTCGGAGGCGTTGAACAGCCAGTCGCCCTCGTCGACCATTGCCACCAGTTCGAGGTCCTCGGCGCCGTCGATCGCCCGGCACACCTCGATGCCCATCCGACCCCGGGCGCCCAGTACGCCGACCCGCAGCGGATCTCCCGGCAGTGGGCTCGAGGGCTCCGGGGACGATCCGGCCTGGGCTTCACGCTCGTCGCTCACGCGGCACAACCTATCCCACCCGGCGGGTCCGTCCGGAGGTGTACCCCGGATCACCATCACGCCGAGGAAGGTGGCCCCAGGATCACCGGTACGCCGTGGTGGCGGGCGGGTTCAGCCGGCCTCGGCCGGGAAGTCGCCCTCGCCGAACGGGCCCACCACGGCCAGCGACATCGGCCGGGACAGCAGCTCGGCCGCGAGGGTGTTGACCTCGTCCGCGTCGACCGCGTCGATCCGGGCCAGCAGGTCGTCGACGGAGAGCAGGTCGCCGAAGAGGAGTTCCCCCTTCGCCAGCCGGCTCATCCGGGACCCGGTGTCCTCCAGATTGAGTACGTAGGAGCCCTTCGCCATGCCCTTGCCCCGGGCCAGTTCGGCTTCGGTGACCCCGTGCGCGGCCACCTCGGCCAGTTCGGTGCGGATCAACTCCAGCACCTCGTCGACCTTGCCCGGCGCGCAGCCGGCGTAGACGGCGAACAGGCCACTGTCGGCGTACTGGCTGGAGTAGGAGTAGACCGAGTAGGCCAGGCCCCGTCGCTCGCGGATCTCCTGGAAGAGCCGGCTGGACATGCCGCCGCCGAGCACGTTGTTGAGTACGCCGAGCGCGAAGCGCCGATCGTCGAGTCGACCGATGCCCGGACAACCGAGCACCACGTGGGCCTGCTCGGTCTCCTTGTGCTCGACCAGGTTGCCGGGTCGGTTCGTCCGGACCCGTGAATCCGCCGGCCGCAGCGGCGCCGGCAGGGCGGGCTCACTGTCCAGCGGGGTACCCCGGACCGCCTGTCGGACCAGCTTGACCACCTCGGCGTGGTCCAGGTTGCCGGCCGCCGCGATCACGATCGACGGAGCGGTGTAGCGGCGCCGGTAGAAGCCCTGGATCTGTCGGCGCGACATCGGGGAGACCGTCTCCTCGGTGCCGGAGATCAGTCGACCCAGCGGATGGTCTCCGTAGACCGCCTGGGCCAGCAGGTCGTGCACCTCGTCGCCGGGCTCGTCGTCGTGCATGGCGATCTCTTCGAGGATCACCCCGCGCTCGGTCTCGACATCCGCCGCGTTCAGCACCGAGTCGGCGACCAGGTCGCACATCACGTCGATCGCCAGCGGCAGGTCCTGGTCGAGTACCCGGGCGTAGTAGCAGGTGTATTCCTTGGTGGTGAAGGCGTTCGTCTCGCCGCCCACCGCCTCGATCGCCGCCGAGATGTCCAGGGCGCTCCGTTTCCGGGTGCCCTTGAACAGCAGGTGTTCGAGGAAGTGCGAGACGCCGGACTGGGGCCGGGTCTCGTCCCGCGAGCCGACCGCCACCCAGATGCCGAACGACACGCTGCGCATCGTGGGGATGGCCTCGGTGAGCACCCGAAGCCCACTGGGCAGGACCGTGCGGCGTACCGTGCCGCCGAGTGGATCACTGTCCACGACCCGGGTCACCGCGCGGGCCGGTGCGGCATCGGCGGGAGGGCTGGTGGGTACGCCGCTGGCGCCGGAGACCGACGCTCGTTTCGCCCGACTCAAGGGACCATGCTCCTAGCTCGATGAAGCGGTGCCGGCACGTGCGGCATGCACCGCGCTGACCTGCGCACAAGCGGCGCAGGTCAGCGCGGGCGCGATGGATCAGCTGTGCCGGTTGCGGCGACGGCGCTCGCCGCCGCCACCGCCCTCGCCGCCGCCTTCGCCTTCGCCTTCGCGGTCACCCCGGGCCGGGCCACGGTCGCCCCGGTCGCGGTCGCCCCGGTCACGCGGGCCCCGGTCACCCCGGTCCCGGCTGGCCGGACGCTCGCCGCCCGGCGCCTGGGCCGGTGCCTCCTCGCCCTCGGGGCGCACCTTGTCCAGGTAGATCTTGCCGCGGGCGTCGATGTCGGCGATCGACACCTCGACCTTGTCGCCGACGTTCAGGAAGTCCTCGACCCGCTCGACCCGCTTGCCGTCGCCCACCTTGGAGATGTGCAGCAGGCCGTCGCGGCCGGGCAGCAGCGAGACGAACGCGCCGAACGCGGCCGTCTTCACCACCGTGCCGAGGAACTTGTCGTTGATCTTCGGCAGCGTCGGGTTCGCGATCGCGTTGATCCGCTCGACGGCCGCCTCGGCCGACGGACCGTTGGTCGCGCCGACGTAGATGGTGCCATCGTCCTCGATCGAGATCTCGGCGCCGGTCTCGTCCTGGATCGCGTTGATGGTCTGGCCCTTCGGGCCGATCACCATGCCGATCTTGTCGACCGGGATCTTCACGGTGGTGACCCGGGGGGCGTAGTCCGACATCGTGGCCGGACCCTCGATCGCCTCCTGCATCACGCCCAGGATGACCTGCCGGGCCTCGTACGCCTGCTGCAACGCGGCGGCCAGCACGTCGGACGGGATGCCGTCGAGCTTGGTGTCGAGCTGCAGCGCGGTGACGAACTCCTTTGTGCCGGCGACCTTGAAGTCCATGTCGCCGAAGGCGTCCTCGGCACCGAGGATGTCGGTCAGCGTCACGTACTGGGTCTTGCCGTCCACCTCGTCGGAGATCAGCCCCATCGCGATGCCGGCCACCGGCGCCTTGAGCGGCACACCGGCCGAGAGCAGCGCCAGGGACGAGGCGCAGACCGAGCCCATCGAGGTGGACCCGTTCGAGCCGAGTGCCTCGGAGACCTGGCGGATCGCGTACGGGAACTCCTCGCGACTCGGCAGCACCGGGATCAGTGCCCGCTCGGCCAGCGCGCCGTGCCCGATCTCGCGCCGCTTCGGCGCACCGACCCGGCCGGTCTCACCGGTCGAGTACGGCGGGAAGTTGTAGTTGTGCATGTAGCGCTTGTGCTTCTCCGGGGAGAGCGTGTCCAGCGCCTGCTCCATGCGCAGCATGTTGAGCGTGGTGACGCCGAGGATCTGCGTCTCGCCGCGCTCGAACAGCGCCGAGCCGTGCACCCGGGGCAGGACCGCGATCTCGGCGGTCAGCGGCCGGATGTCGCGTACGCCCCGACCGTCCATCCGGACCTGGTCGCGGAGCACCCGGGCCCGTACCTCGGACTTGTTCAGCGAGCGGAACGCCGCGCTGAGCTCCTTCTCCCGGCCCTCGAAGCCGGGTGCGAGCTGCTCGACGACCCGCGCCTTGATCTGGTCGAGAGCCTCCTCACGATCCGCCTTGCCGGCGATCTTGAGTGCCTCGGCGATCTCGCCACGGGCCGCACCGGCGACCGCGTCGTAGACGTCGTCGGAGTAGTCGAGGAAGACGGGGAACTCGGCGACCGGCTTGGCGGCGACCTCGGCCAGCTCGCTCTGCGCCCGGCACAGCTCCCGGATTGCCGGCTTGGCGGCCTCCAGGCCGCTCGCCACGACCTCCTCGGTCGGCGCGGGGGCGCCACCGGCGACCAACGCGACGGTGTGCTCGGTGGCCTCGGCCTCGACCATCATGATCGCGACATCGCCGTCCGGCAGGGCCCGGCCGGCGACCACCATGTCGAAGGTGGCCCGGCCCAGTTCCTCGATCGTCGGGAAGGCGATCCACTGCCCGTCCACGTGCGCCATCCGGGTCGCCCCGATCGGGCCGGAGAACGGCAGGCCGGAGAGCTTGGTGGAGAGCGACGCGGCGTTGATCGCGACGACGTCGTACGGGTGCTGCGGGTCGAGCGCCAGCACGGTCTCGACGACCTGGACCTCGTTGCGCAGGCCCTTGACGAACGAGGGCCGCAGCGGCCGGTCGATCAGCCGGCAGGTGAGGATGGCGTCCTCGCTGGGCCGGCCCTCACGGCGGAAGAACGAGCCGGGGATGCGCCCCGCGGCGTACATCCGCTCCTCGACGTCGACGGTCAGCGGGAAGAAGTCGAACTGCTCCTTCGGCTGCCGGCCCGCCGTGGTCGTGGAGAGGACGACCGTCTCGCCGAGTTGGGCGATGACGGAGCCGGCGGCCTGTCGGGCGAGCCGGCCGGTGGAGAAGGTGATCTCACGGGTGCCGAACGACCCGTTGTCGATCACTGCCGTGCGTTGCTGGCTGCCCAGCGTGGTGTTGGTACCTGGTGTTTCGGTCATGGTGCGGTAGCACTCCTTCGATCGGGGGCCGCGACCTCCCTCCGCGCCGGTACGTCCCGGCGCGGGACCGTGGTCAGAGGAGCTGCTCAGACGGCCGGTCTTCGATCGAAGCGCCCGGGGCGCCGGTGCGTGCCGGCCGGCCCCGGGGGCCACTACCGAGGACCGGTGCGTCGACCGGCTCCCCATCGGGTGGTCGCGCTGGCCCCTGGTGGGGTGGCGACGTGGCGGGTGGAGCGGCCGTCCGTCGGTACGCGCCAGTGGCTGCGACACCTCGGACAGCCGCTCCCCCGCTCAGGTCACCGCCGCAGGCCGAGCCGCTCGATGAGCGACCGGTAGCGGCTGATGTCCTTCTTCTGCATGTAGTTGAGCAACCGGCGGCGACGGCCGACCAGCAGCAGCAGACCACGACGGCTGTGGTGGTCGTGCTTGTGCACCTTGAGGTGCTCGGTGAGTTCGGCGATCCGCTTGGTCAGTACCGCGACCTGCACCTCGGGCGACCCGGTGTCACCCTCGACGGTCGCGTACTCCTGCCGGATCTTGCTCTTTGCTTCCTGGTCGAGCGCCATATCTCCCTGTTCCTGGATTGTCATGTACGTCCACGGTCCGGCCCGGGGGGACCAGGGGTGGACGACCTCGCACCCGCGGCGTCGTGCAGGCACGCGAGGCCACGCCGGTAACCCGACGTCCCCGTCAGGTTACCAGCCTGGCACGGTTCGTCCGAGTCAAGGGCTCGCGGGTTCCGGCCGGAGCCGGGCCGAGCCGCCAAGATCGGCAGATCAGACCAGGTCAGGGCCGGTCAGAGCGGGTCGGCCAGTACCCGGCGGGTCTGGGCGACATCCTCGGCGATCTGCGCGACCAACGGCTCGACGCCGTCGAAGAAGCGCGTCTGGCGGAGGTACGCGACGAAGTCCAGGGCGAGCCGCTCACCGTAGAGATCACCGGAGAAGTCCAGGACGTACGCCTCGATCCGACGCTCCCGGCCGGAGAATGTCGGGTTCGTCCCGATCGACACGGCGGCGGGCAGCCGTTCCGCGCGTTGCCCCGCCCGGCCGCCCCGGCGGATCAGCCAGGCCGCGTAGATCCCGTCCGCCGGCACCGCCGCATAGCGGTGGCAGAGCAGGTTGGCGGTCGGAAAGCCGATCTCCCGGCCGCGCTGGTCGCCCCGGACCACCACGCCCTCCAGCCGGTGCGGCCGGCCGAGGGCCGCCGCCGCGGCGGTGACGTCACCGGCGGCCACGCAGGCCCGGATGTAGGTGGACGAGAAGACGGTGCCCTCGTCGGAGACCAGCGGCGCCCCCTCGACGCCGAACCCGAAGGTCCGGCCCAGCCGCTCCAGCAGCGCCACGTCACCGGCGGCCCGGTGCCCGAACCGGAAGTTCTCCCCGACCACCACCAGCGCGGCGTGCAACTGCTCGACCAGTACGTCGTGCACGAACGCCTCGGGCGACAGCCGGGAGAAGTCGGGGGTGAACGGCACCACGCAGAGCACGTCCACCCCGAGCGCCTCGATCAACTCCGCCTTGCGGGCGGGTTCGGTCAGCACGGCCGGATGCGAACCCACCCGTACCACCTCGGCCGGATGCGGGTCGAAGGTGACCACGACCGACTGCACGCCCATGTCCCGGGCCCGCTTCACCGCGTGCCCGATCATCGCCTGGTGACCCTTGTGTATGCCGTCGAAGACGCCGATGGCGACGACCGAGCGGCCCCAGCCGACCGGCGCCCCGTGATACCCCCGCCACCGCTGCATTCCTGACATTCCTTCCTGCCCGCCCGCCGCACTCAGGCCGGGGCGAGCACGATCTCGGCCCGCGCCCGTCCGGCGCGCTCGCTGACGATAGCGATCAAGCCGCCCGCCGGGTCGAACACCGCGTACGGGCCGACGATCCCGGCCGGCTCCAGCGGACCGCCGTGCGAGAGCACCTTGGCCTCGTCGGCGTTCGCCTGGCGCTCCGGAAAGAACCGCCGGGCCGCCGCCTCGACCGAGAGGTTGACCACGTCCGGAGCCCGTTCCTCCAGGGCCGGCAGGGTCAGCGCCTCGGCGAGGGTGAACCCGCCGACCGCGGTACGCCGCAGCGCGGTGAGGTGTCCGCCGACGCCGAGCCCGGCGCCGAGATCCCGGGCCAGTGCCCGGATGTACGTCCCGGACGAGCAGTCCACCAGCACGTCCACGTCCAGTACGGCCATCCCGTCGACCGACTCCCGCCGGACGGCCAGCGGCTCGAGTCGGGAGACCGTGACCCGGCGTGCCGCGAGGGCGACGGTCTCGCCGTCGCGTACCCGCTTGTAGGCCCGCTGGCCGTCGATCTTGATGGCGCTGACCGCGCTCGGCACCTGGTCGATCTCGCCGGTCATCGCGGCGAGACCGGCGCGGACGGCGGCGTCGGTGACCTCGCCGGCCGGAGCGGCGTCGACCACCTCGCCCTCCGCGTCGTCGGTGACCGTCGACTGGCCGAGCCGGATCGTCGCGGCGTAGCCCTTGCCGGCCCCGATCACGTACGTCAGCAGCCGGGTGGCCCGGCCGACCCCGATCACCAGTACTCCGGTGGCCATCGGATCCAGCGTCCCGCCGTGCCCGACCCGGCGGGTCCGGGCCAGCCGACGGATCCGGGCGACCACGTCATGCGACGTCATGCCGCCGGGCTTGTCGACCACGATCAGACCGTCCACGCTCACGAGCGCCAAGCGTGCCAGACGACCCGGCGCCGCCACCCGCGCCCCGCCCATCCGTGACGCCCACCGCCCCGGGTCACCGGTGGCCAGTGGGGGTCAGCGGATCGCACCGAGCACGAGCCAGCGGCCGGAACGCATCCGGAGCAGCAGTCCGACCAGCCGGGCCACGACGAACAGGGTGAGGCCGGCCCAGATGCCGCCGAGCCCGAGGTCGAACGCGAACGTGAGCCAGATCGCCGGCAGGAAGGCCCCGAACGCACTCAGTACGGTCAGGTTGCGTAGGTAACGGATGTCACCGGCCCCGATCAGCACCCCGTCGAGGGCGAAGACGACCCCGGCCAGCGGCTGCATGCCGGCGAACCACGGCCAGGCGACCAGCGCCTGCTCCCGTACCTGTGGATCGGCGCTGAACCAGGACGGTACGACCCCGGCACCGGCGCCGATGATCACGGCGAAGCCGACTCCGCAGAGCCCGCCGAACAGCGCGACGCGGCGGGCGATCTGCCGGGCGCTGACCGCGTCACCGGCGCCGAGGGCGGCTCCGACCAGCGACTGGGCGGCGATGGCCAGTGCGTCCAGCAGCAGCGCGGTGAAGAACCACAGTTGCAGCGCGATCTGGTGTGCGCCGACGGCGGCGACCCCGAACCGGGCCGCCACCGTGGTCGCCGACAGGAAGCTGGCCTGGAAGGCGAAGCCCCGGATCAGCAGGTCCCGGCTGAGCACGAGCTGGTTTCCGATCACCCGGGGCAGGGGCGCCAGCGGCACCCGCTCGGCGACCAGCGCGCCGGCGAAGAGCAACCCGCTGAGTGTCTGCGCCACCGCGTTGGCGATCGCCGAGCCGACCAGGCCCAGGCCGGCCGGATAGACCAGCAGCGGGCAGAGGGCGGCGGAGAGCAGGTTGGGCCCGAGCACGAAGTACAGCGGCCGGCGGGTGTCCTGCACCCCGCGCATCCAGCCGTTGCCGGCCGCCGCCAGCAGCAGGCCGGGGGCGCCGATGGCCGCGATCCGCAGCCAGAGCGCCGCGCCGTCGGCCACTTCGGGAGACTCGCCTCCGGCGACGGTACGCGCCAGCGGGCCGGCCGCGAACTGCATGGCGACGGCCAACAGCAGGCCGGCGGCGAGGGCGAGCCAGGACGACTGGACGCCCTCGGCGACGGCGGCGGCGCGGTCGCCGTACCCGAATCGTCTGGCCGCCCGCCCGGTGGTGCCGTACGCGGTCACCGTGCCGATCCAGACGACCATGGTCATCACCGGACCGCCGACGGCGAGCGCGGCGAGCGGCACCGCGCCGAGGTGGCCGAGTACGGCGGTGTCGACGAGCACGTAGAGCGGCTCGGCCGCCAGCACCACCAGCGCCGGCAGGGCGAGCCCGGCGATTCGCCGGACGGACGCACCTGCGGCGCCGGGCGTCGGGGTGGCGCCGGTGGATGTCGGGACGTCGGCAGCGGGCGTCGGAACGGTGGGCTGGCTCATCGCGACCGATACTGGCATGGCACCGGTAAGGATCACAAGGCATTCTCGGACTTACCGCACGTCGGAGAACAGCCCTCGCACCAGGCAGAGTCCTGTCGTCCGCTCCAGGACCCGGCATCGGGCAGCCGGCAATTGAACTAGCCTTGCTTTGTCAGCTTTTGTCTATTTTCCGCCCGGGTCGACGCAGGCGGCTCGGATAGTACGGCGCGGAGGCGAGGTCGTGCGGCGTTGGTGGAGTCGCCAACCGGAGTCCAGGTTCGTCCTCTGGCTCCGGCAGCGCCGACGGCTGTTCCGGACCTGGCACCAGCACCTCCAGGAGCCGGCGAGCCGGAGGCATGCCGAACAGCGCCACGCCGACACCCACTGGTGGCACCGGTTTCCCTGGTGGCTGCTGGCTGTCGGCGGCACGGTGCTGCTGCTGACCTGGGTGGTCTTCTCGACCCTGATGGCGATCTTCGATCGGCCCGGGATCGGCCCCCTGCGGTTCCAGGAGTTCTGCTCCGCCGACGAACCCCGTGGCTACTACTGCGGGGAGGTGAAGTCCTTCCTCTTCAACCTCCTCTCCGCCGCCCTCGCGATCACGCTCTTCGTCCTCTGGCGATATCGCCGGGTGTACCGCCGTTACCGACGGCGGGCCCTGGCCGAGCCACACCGCATGGTGCCGACCGCCGGACGCGGCATCGACCGGATCGTCGGACGCGACGACCTCTGCCGACTGCTCATCCAACGCCTCCGGGATCGGCGGGACCAACGCCCGCTGCTACTGGTCGGCGGGGTCGGTACCGGCAAGACCGTCACCCTCGTCCAGTTGGCCGCCATGCTCGCCGAGCATGGCGTACTGCCCATCGGCATCGACCTGGGCACCGTCGACCCGGGCACGAGGCTGGACTTCCTCGCCCTCGCCCGCAAGCGGCTCCAGGAGGTCACCGACGCCTGGCTGTGGGCCGAGGGCGACGCCGACCGGATCTGGCGCTATCTGCTCCGGGAGAACCGGATCGCCGTACTCGCCGACGGGCTCGACGAGGCCCGCCCCCGGGACCCGAGCGGCGACCGGGACAGCGCGATCCGGGCAGCCATCCAACAGGCCGTCGAGGTACGCCTGCCGCTGGTGGTCGCCTCGCGCCCGCATGACCCGCTGCGCGGCCTCGACGCGTTCCTGCTGCAACTGGAACCCCTGAGCGAGGGAGCGGCGATGGAGTACGTGTCGCCGCTGAAATCCAAGCAGCCCGGCTGGGAAAGGATCATCCGGCTCGTCAAGGCCGCCGACATCGCCGACTCCCCGGCATACCTGCGGATCATCCGGGACCTCCGCGAGAGCGGCCATCTCGACGACCTGGCGGACGATGCGGTCGCCCACGCCCACGCCGACCGGGCCGCCGTCCGCTGGCGGCTGTTGCAGCTCTGGCGTACCGCCCTCGTCGACGGTGCCGTGCAGCAGGACTACGGGCTGCCGGAGCGAGAGCGGGCGGACGCCGTCGAAATGCTGTCCGCCCTGGCCTGCGTCGGGTTGGCTCGCGGCAGCCTGTCGGTGCGGATCGCCGACCTCATTCCCGCCGACGGTGCTCCGGCCACCGAAACCGGCCTGCGAGGAGCGCGCGTCCGGCCGACGTCCGGCTCCCCCCGGACAGCCCCAGGGTGGACGTCCGGAAATCCGGAACGGCGACACGGCAGTACCCAGGGAGACGAGCAGAACATGGCCGCCGTGCAGGACTGCTTGATCCGGGCGTTGCGGAGCAGGCTTCGCCGACTCAACCCCGCCAACGCCCAGGACGTCGGCCTGGCCGTCACCACCGGGCGGGAACTGGGCATCGTCATCTGCCAGGAGGACGAGATCCGCTTCCAGCACGGCGTCATCCAGGCGTACCTGGGCGCCCGGCTCCTCGACGCCGTCCTGCCACCGTTCCACCGCACGCCAGCAGAGCGGCAGCCGGATTCGGAACGGCAGTCGCCACCGGAGCGACAGGCGGGGCCTGAGAGCCGGTGGTTCTTTCTGTCGCTGGCGCTCGGGCACGGCTCGGCCCGAGAACTGCTGGCCGCGCTGACCCTCTACTCCTGCTCCGCCGCCGGTGACCCGAGCCGGCAGGAAACGGCCAGGCAGGTCGTCGACCGGCTGCGGGATGCCGCCGTGGAGTGGAGCACTCCGGTCGACGTACAGCGCGGCGAAGTCAAGATCTTCGGTGGAGACCGGACCAAGGCCGTCGAGACCTTCGCCGCCGCGCTGGACATCGACAGTCGCCTCGCCGAGTCCCAGCACCGGCAGCTCGTCGACCTGATCGCCATGCGCTGGCCCGACCTGCACGAGGACCATTCGATCACCGACCGGCCGCTGGAGGAGGCGAAGCAGGTTCTGATCCGCCGGTTCGGCGCCGCCGCCCAACTGCTCGACAGTCGACGGCGGGCCGGCGAAAGCGACCTCCCGCAGCCGGAATACCCCCGGTTCTTCCAGATGATCCACCAGGCGGCGTCGTCGTACCGGATCCGGCTCACTGCGGTACACGAGATCGCCCGGTTGGGGCCGGGCACGGTGCGAGGGCTGTCCGGGTGGTCGGAGCCGGCCGCACCGGTCGCAGGCGCCGGGCCGCCCGGCGGGCCGTCCCCGTCCGCGAGGTCGCCCGAGGAGCGCCAGATGCTCGCCTGGCTGGCCCCGCTGCACTGTATCCACAGTGGAGGTGACAACCGGCCGGACGACCACGAAGCCGCCCGGCAGAACCTGCGGCACTGGCTCGATCTGCTGACCCGCCACGACACCGAAGACCGGATCATCGACGAGATGAACCTCGCCCAGGGCTTCCGGCTGGCCGCCAACTGCCGAGTCCCGGAAGACCGCTCCGCACACCGGCTACGGCTGGTCCAACATGCCGAGACCGCGCTGCGGCACAGCCGGTTCTGGTATTCCCAGCTCGCCCTGGTGCAGGCGCTCACCCTGCTGTCGCTGCCGGAGGACCCGCGCCGCAGACTCCCCGCATACGGGCCCGCGACCGATCCACGCGGGCTGGTCGACTTCTGGCTCAGCATCGCCGGCGGCGGCGCAGACGCCCCGGCGCCCGACCGGCCGCACGTGCACCCGTTCGTCCGGCAGGCCGGAGACCTCTGTGTCCAGGCGCTCCAGAGCGGGCATCCGGAGCGGCACTGCTGGGTCGACGAGCAGGACATCGTCCGGCGGATCGGCTCCTACACCACGCAGTCGAGCATTCGGCGCTACCAGGACTCCTGGTGCCCGGAAGCGGTGGGTTGGATGGTGCTGACCAAACAGGCACAGCGGCTGCTCGCCGACGTCATGCTGCTGCTGAACCTCGCCGACCGTCCGGACAGCCCGCCGGCCGAGCGCGCCCGCCGCCTCCTCCAGGCCAACCGTGGCGACCTGCCGCCCTGCCTCACCGTCGACCCGACCCCGATGCAGCCGGGCCGCAACTCCCGGGCCAGCCGTCCGGCCGAGCCCGGCTCGACCTGCCTCGGCGACTGCCCGTACCGGCTCTGCCCCCTGCCGCCGCAGAGCGACGGGCTCGCGTATCCGATGGACGAGGTGTTCTGCGCCCGCCAGATCGACCTGGTCGCGGCCCGGTGGCGAGGGCTGTCAGGCTCGGTCTCCTGGTTCACCTCACGTCACCGGACCCAGTGGTTCTGGCGGGAGATGTCCCAGCGGATGCTGCCCTCCTGGCGCAAGTGAACCCAGGCAGCCTGAACGTCTACGTCCATCCCGACGGGTCACAATCCGCGCCCACGCAACCGGAAAGTTGCTCCTGTATCTGTTCTTGCTGGTTCTCCAGTGGTTTGAGGTTTCGAAGGATGCGAGCTCGCTGGGCTGCGAGTTCGCGAAGGACCTCTTCGTCTGGGTCGTTCTTCGCCTTTTCCGCCGCGATTTTTCTGTCGACGTCGTTCAGGTCCCGTAGTAGCCGACCGATATTTCTGCTGACTGCCGCGAGTTTGGTCCGCCACTGTTCGCACAGGCACTCTTCTTCCGCCTGAATCGCCATCGCCGCTCCTCGACTAGGACGTGTTCCCCCGGTTATCCCCGACCAAGCAGGATGTATGCGAGCGTCCGAGCAGCGCACCACAGAAGTGTTGATCATGATCCGCTCTTGGATCATTCCGTGTCCTCGTCGGCGATACCGACCAGACCGTCGGTCAGCGGTATGTCGAGGTCCCGGGCAAAGCCAGAGCCGAGCCGGCCACAGGAGGTAGGAACCAGCCGGAATCCCGCCCGATCCGTCATCGCCACAACCAGCAGTGACTGCACGACACGAGCCCTGGAGATTGGCGGCACTGTTCGATAACGAACAACTCAATCATCCACAACAATCGATGGTTCTGTCATTCTGCCAGGCGGACCGGAGTCGGAACGGGCGTCTGTGGCACCGGGATCAGCGACGTTCCCACTCTCACCCTGGACGAGTCGGAACTCTCGGGCGTTGCGGCTGTGGTCGGTGACCGTGACGGTGACCGCCAAGTGCAGGCCGAGCCCGAGCCTGATCAGGTCGGCGATGCTCGGCACGACGGGCCGGATGGCACCGACGAGGAGCGGGCCCCGGGTTGCCCGCTACCGACCCGGCGGAGGTGACAGGTCAGCAGGTCTGCGCCGGCATGCGAGAGGGCGACGACGCCGTACCGGAGGTCCTGGTCGAGCGAGCCACCGCCGTCGAGTTCGGTCAGGTCCTCCGGGCGTACGTCGAAGGTGCCAGCCCAGCCGTCCAACTGGTACGCCTCGGGAAGCTGGTGAACCGGCCAGCAGGGTTCAGGAGCCGGCTGTGCGGATCGCAGCCTGGGCAGCCGACGTACGGGATGGGTGGTCCTTGCCAGGACGGTGCCGGCTGCTGCCATCCGCACCTCGCATCTCGAAGGCCACGCCACGTCGCGGTGAGCCTCCCAGGCCGTCGGCCGCCTTGGGGCGCGCGGCGAGGCTCACTCAACCGTTCACCACCGGCATCGTGAAACGGAAAGACCGGGAGCGGATCTGTCACTCCGCCCCGAGTTCGATCACTGGCGGGTGTCCATCGACATCTGGACGGCGCGACGGGCCTGCTCGCGGGCCTCATCGGTGTTCTCGGGCTTGGGCTTGTTCGGCTTGGCCGCCATGGGAGGGCTCCTTCCAGGGCACGTGATGCCGCGTCAACGCGGCCCACTGCGACGGGTCCTGCTGATCGTCCTCGGTGGCAGGTCCGGGATCGCCGGACATGGTGGCCGGGACAGCGTGAGCCCGGGTCGGTTGACCCTGGAGGCAGGCAATGCTCGTTGAGGGGGTGGCGCACCCGACGCGGGTGGAACGGGCGCGGTCACGACCCTAGCTATCGTTCAGTTCCATTACCCAAGCTATCGTTCAGGTCCACATCCTGTGCAGCATTCCCACCATTCGGGACGGTACTGGGCAGTAAGTCCTGCTCAGCGGGCTCAGCGGGCGAAGAAGTGCCAGCCCATCCACCACCAGAAGCCGAACAGGGCGATCCGGCCGACCGGTACCGGGCCCACCTCGTACTGCATCACGTACGCGCAGACGTCACCGAAGGTCGGAATCCGGGACCCCTCCCGCCGGGCCGCCCACTCCACCACGACGAACAACAGCAGGGCCGTCGTGAACCCGCCGATCGCGAGAAGTTTCATCGGCGTACCAGTCCCCAGAAGGCCGACAGCCACGCGAAGTAGACGGCGGAACGGATCAGCGAGTCGTCCAGCAGGGGGTCGGCGATCTTCGAGAAGGTCGGGAAGTCGTCCCGGGAGCCGAGCATGAACGTGCCGGCCTCGAAGACCCCGAAGATCATGACCGGCAGCACCCACCACACGGCACCGGACCCCAACCGTTGCGGTACGGTCCGCCGGGGCATCCGGTTGGAGAGCCCGAGCCACACCAGCGCACCACCGGTGCCGATCGTGTAGAGGTTGGCCTGGGGCGAGAACGACGGAAGTTGCCCGCCGACCAGGGACAGAAAGGTGAGAATGGGAACCGATACGATCGGTCGGTCCCAGGCCCGGGGCACATCGGCGGAGAGCTCCGGCTGCTGTTCCATCCGCCAATTGTCCCTGTGGCACCCCTCGGCGGAAAGCTAGACGCCCGCCCGGTTACTCCTGATCTTGCCGGCCGGCGGTGGGTGCCTTTGCGTCGGCTCCGCTCCGGTCCAGTGCGACCCCGTCCCGGCCCAGCTCGGCCCGGATCGCCTCGATGACCTCCGGCGCCGACCCGTACCCGGTGAAGCCGGCCGCCAGGCGGTGTCCGCCGCCCCCCAGGGCCACCGCCACCCGGCTGACGTCCATCGCGCCCTTGCTGCGCATGGAGACCGCCCACTCCCCCTCGGCGACCTGCTTCAGTACGCAGCTCACGTCGGCCTCGGCGGTGCAGCGCACCGAATCGATCAGCGGCTCCAGCGTGTACGGACGCTGCTCGTGCCGGGCCAGGTCCGCCAGCGTGGCGTACGTCCAGACCAGCCCGCGCCCGCCGGCCTCCAGCGGTTCGAGCTGGGTACGCCCCAGCACGTCCCCGTAGAGCCGGACCGCGCCGAACGGCCGGGTGTCGAAGATCCGCCGGGAGATCTCCCCGGGCCGGATACCGGTCGCCAGCAGCCGGGCGGCCATCTCGTGCACCGCCGGAGTGGTCATGTCGAACCGGAACGAGCCGGTGTCGGTCGCCAGGGCGACGTACAGGCACTCGGCGATCCCCTGGTCCAGCGGCACTCCCAGCCGGACGAGCAGCTTCTCCACCACCACCGACGTCGCGGCGGCGTCCGGGTCGACCAGGTGGATCCCACCGAACCGCGTGTTCGAGGCGTGATGGTCCAGCACCAAGGACGCGCCGGCCCGGTCCAGCCGGTCGGCCAGGTCACCCAGCCGCGACACGGCGGCGACGTCGAAGCAGATCACCAGGTCCGGGTCCGGGTCCGCCTCGGTGGCCGGTACCAGCAGGTCGAGGCCGGGCATCGCCCGGAACGGCTCCGGCACCTCCGGGCGTCCGGGGAAGGTGGCCTGCAACCGGCGTACGCCCATCCGGCGCAGTCCCAGCGCGAACCCGAGCATGCTGCCCAGGGCGTCGCCGTCCGGGTTCACGTGGCAGATCAGCAGTACCCGACCATCGGCGGGCAGCTTCGTTATCGCGCTCACCGCGGCGGCCCACTCCGCCTCGGTCGGCTGCTCCGTCGCCGCTGGCGGAGGAGCGTCGGCGAGCAGGGCTCCGCCGCTCACGGCCGGGCTCCGGTTCCGCCCGCCGCCGGCCGGTCCTCGTCGTCGTCCGCGTCCTCGTCGGCGTCCTCGTCGTCCTCGACCTTGTACGGCTGCGGTTCACCCGCGTACTCGGCCTGGGCCGCCAGGCGCTGCACCTCGGCGTCGGCGGTACGGGCCGCGGTCAGCAACTCGTCGATCTGCTTGACCTGGTCCTGCACGTTGTCGAGGACGAAGGCCAGGCTCGGCGAGTGCCGCAACCCGAGTGCCTTGCCGACGGTGCTCCGGAGCAGGCCCTTGGCGCTCTCCAGCGCGGCGGCCGTGGCCGCCTGCTCGGACGCGTCGCCGAGCACCGTGTAGAAGACCGTGGCCTCCCGCAGGTCGGGGGTGATCCGCGCGTCGGTGATCGTGATCATGCCGAGCCGGGGATCTTTGACCTGGGTACGCACCACCGAAGCCACCAGCTCCCGCACGCGTTCCGCATGCCGGCGCACCTTCGCCTGGTCCGTCATCTCCGCACCTCCACGGCATCCCGCTTCCGGGCCGGACCGGCGGCGCCACGCGCCGCGGCCGGACCGTCCGACGTGCTGAACACTACCTGCGCGCCCCGGGCCCGCGCCGCCGCCGTCGACATCAGCGGCCCTGGCCCGGATACCGGCCGAAGCGCCCGGGATCAGTCATCCGCGCCGTGCAACCGTCGGCGTACGGAGAGCAACTCGACCTCCGGCCGCCCGGCGACCAGGCGCTCACAGGAGTCCAGCACCGTGCTGACGTGTTCGGTCTCGGAGGCCACCACGGCGACGGCGATCTGGGCCCGGCCGTGCAGGTCCAGCGCGCCCACCTCGGCGGCCGAGACCTCGAATTTCCGCAGTGCGGCGACAATGGGGCGGACGTACGACCTCTTCGCTTTCAGGGAGCGCGAGTCTCCGGGCAGCAGCAGGTCGAAAACGGCGGTTCCGGTATACACGGCCGGAAGGGTACGGCATACCGCCCTCGCTGATCATCATCTTTCCGGTCCGGCGGTCCGCCGGTCCGCCGGTCCCGGACAGGCCGGTGGCCGGGACCCGTCGGGCCCCGGCCACCGGTACATCGATATCGATCAGGCGCGCGGCTTCTCGCGCATCTCGAACGTCTCGATGATGTCACCAACCTGAAGGTTGTTGTAGTTGCTCAACGTCAGACCGCACTCGAAGCCCTCGCGGACCTCGGTGGCGTCATCCTTGAACCGCTTGAGCGAGCTGATCGCGACGTTGTCGGCCACGACCGCCCCGTCCCGCAGCAGCCGCGCCTTGGCGTTGCGTCGGATGACACCGGACCTGACGATACAGCCGGCGATGTTGCCGATCTTGGACGAGCGGAACACGTCGCGGATCTCCGCGCTGCCCAGCTCGACCTCCTCGTACTCCGGCTTGAGCAGGCCCTTGAGCGCTGCGTCGATCTCCTCGATGGCCTGGTAGATGACCGTGTAGTACCGGATCTCCACACCCTCGCGGTCGGCGATCTCCCGGACCTTGTTCGAGGCCCGGACGTTGAAGCCGATGATCGTCACCGCCTCGGACGAGGCGCTGGCCAACATCACGTCGCTCTCGGTGATCGCACCGACGCCCCGGTGGATGATCCGCAGTTGGACCTCCTCCGGGATGTCCAGCTTGAACAGCGCGTCTTCCAGCGCCTCCACCGAACCGGACCCGTCGCCCTTGAGCACCAGGTTGAGCGAGGTCTTCTCGCCCTCCTTGAGCTGCTCCATGATCGTCTCGAGGCTCGGCCGCCGGTGGGAGTTGGCGAAACTCGCCGCCCGCCGCCGTGCCTGCCGCTGCTCGGCGATCTGCCGCACCGTCCGGTCGTCCTCGGCCGCCAAGAACGTGTCGCCCGCGCCCGGCACCGCGGTCAGACCGAGCACCATGACCGGACGCGCCGGCCCCGCCTCGGCGACCTGCTTGCCGTTCTCGTCGAGCATGGCCCGGACCCGACCATGTGCCCCACCGGCGACGATCGAGTCGCCGGCCCGCAGGGTGCCCTTCTGCACCAGCACCGTGGCAACCGCACCGCGCCCCTTGTCCAGGTGCGCCTCGATGGCCACACCCTGGGCCGGCCCGTCGATCGGAGCGGTCAGCTCCAGCGACGCGTCGGCGGTGAGCAGGACCGCCTCGAGCAGTTCCTCGATGCCGATGCCCGGCTTGGCCGCCACGTTCACGAACATGGTGTCGCCGCCGTACTCCTCGGCGACCAGACCGTATTCGGTGAGCTGCTGGCGAACCTTGTCCGGGTTGGCGTCGGGCTTGTCGATCTTGTTGACCGCGACCACGATCGGTACGTCCGCCGCCTTGGCGTGGTTGAGCGCCTCGATCGTCTGCGGCATGACGCCGTCGTCGGCGGCGACCACCAGCACCACGATGTCGGTGACCTGGGCACCACGGGCACGCATGGCGGTGAACGCCTCGTGACCCGGGGTGTCGATGACGGTCAGCGCCCGGTCCACACCATCGTGCGGAACGTGCACCTGATAGGCACCGATGTGCTGGGTGATACCGCCGGCCTCGCCCTCGACGACGTTCGCCTTGCGGATCGCGTCGAGCAGCTTGGTCTTACCGTGGTCGACGTGACCCATCACGGTCACCACCGGCGGACGGGTGACCAGCCGCTCGGAGGCGACCTCGGCATCCAGGTCGATGTTGAACTGCGCCAGCAACTCGCGGTCCTCGTCCTCCGGGCTGACGATCGACACCTCGAAGCCGAGGTGCTCACCCAGCAGGTTCAGGGTGTCGTCAGAGCAGGACTGGGTCGCGGTGACCATCTCGCCCAGGTTGAACATCTCCTGGACCAGCGAACCGGGGTTCGCGTTGATCTTGTCGGCGAAGTCCGACAGCGAGGCGCCACGCGGCAGCCGAATGACCTGGCCCTGGCCGCGCGGGGCGCCCGAGCTCATGGTCGGCGCGGACAGATTGTCGAACTCTTGTCTGCGCTGCTTCTTCGACTTGCGACCACGGGTCGGCTTGCCACCCGGACGCCCGAAGGCACCTGCGGCACCGCCGCCACGGCCGCGACCGCCACCGCCGGGGCGACCCGCGCCACCGGCCGGTGCGCCGCCACCGGGACCACCCCGGTAACCGCCACCACCAGCACCGGCACCGCCACCGGGACCACCCCGGTAAC
>NZ_JADPUN010000412.1 GCF_015690345.1 Plantactinospora alkalitolerans
GCCCGGGACCGTCGGGCTTCCCTGGTCAGCCACGGAAGAAGTCCAAAGTTCCGTTGATCATCGGAATCGTGGCGGCGGTCCTCGTCGCCGTCTGCTGCGTGCCGCCGGTCTGGCGCGCCGTCCAAGACGGCCTGCCCGGCAACCTCGGTGCGAGCCCCACCCCCAGCGTCGACCGCGCCTCCCCGCCACCGGAGGTGACCGCGTTGGAGCCCGTACTGCTGTCGGTGGCCGACGTCGTCTCCGCGATGAAACTCCCAGACCGCGACACCGCCAAGCCCAGCTCCACCAATGACACGCTGCACAAGGGTCTGACCAGGCTTGCGCTCTGTTCGGACGGCAACGTTCGCGGTGATGCGATCGGGGCGCACAGCAGCAACGGCTACTGGGTGACCACCGGCCAGTACCCGTATCTCGGCTCGGCGGTGGCCGGCTTCTACGGCAACGCGGCCGACCCGTACCTCGATGCCGTCCGCAAAGCGGCCGAGCGGTGCGGGTGGCGGCCGTTCACGGTGCCGAAGTTGGGTCAGGAGTCGTACGGCATCACCGTCAGCGGCTCCAACGGGACCTACGCGATGATCTTCGTCCGTTCGGGACAGGTGCTCTTCCAGGTCGCGATCCAGAACGACTACGAAGGCGGCAGGTACCAGAGTGACCTGATCAAGATGGCGACGTCGATGGCCAAGCGGCTGCCGAAGCCCAAGGCGGGCCGGTGACCACGTCGGGGTCGGTGCCGGCGTGAGCACCACCCTGCTGGTCGGGGTCCCCGGCGAGGACCCGGAGCGTCGGATCACGGTGGATGGCGGCCCGCTGCGGATCGGTCGTGATCCGCTCTGCGGGATCGTCCTGGACGACTCCCGGGCGTCACGGGAACACCTGGAACTCAGCTACCGGGCCGGACGGTGGTACCTGCGGGACCTCGCCAGCCGGAACGGCACCTTCGTCAACGGCCAACAGGTGCACGAACTGGAGTTGACGGGCGCCTGCGCGGTGCGGCTCGGCAACGCCGTCGACGGTCCGGTCCTCACCTTCCGCCCGGACGGGCTTCCCGCTCCTCCGCCGACGGTGACCGACTCGAGGCAGCCGGGCCTGTTGACCGAGGTACGACCGAGCAGGTACGAGCCCGCTGCCGAACCACCGTCCGGGGCCCGGTTCGCGCTGGGCCGTACGCCGTCGGCCAGTTACCGGGCCACGGACCGGATCCGGATCGGGCGGGCGCCGGACAACGACATCGTCCTCGACGACCTGCTGGTCTCCCGCTACCACGCCGACCTCGTCCGGGACGGTTCGGGGTTCCGCGTCGTCGACCTGGGTACCCGCAACGGCACCTATGTCAACGGACGGCAGGTAGAGCACGCGGTGCTGTACGCCGACGACCTCCTCTCGTTCGGCCACCACCAGATGGTGTTCGACGGCGCCACGCTGCACGACTACGTCGACGCCGGCCGGGTGTCGCTGCGCGCCGAAGGGCTCTGGGTCATGGTCGGCGCCCGGAACCTGCTCTCGGGGGTCTCGTTCGACCTGGACGAGTGCAGTCTGCTCGCCGTGGTCGGCCCGAGCGGCGCCGGCAAGTCGACCCTGCTGGGGGCGCTGACCGGCAACCGCCCGGCCCAGTCCGGCACCGTGCGCTACCAGGATCGCGACCTCTACGCCGAGTACGCCGACCTGCGGCACCGCATCGGCCTGGTGCCGCAGGACGACATCCTGCACCGGCAGCTCACCGTCCGGCGTGCCCTGCGCTACGCGGCCGGGCTGCGCTTCGGTGCCGACGTGACTCCGGCGGAGCGGGACCAGCGCATCGACGAGGTGCTCGGCCAACTCGCCCTCACCGCGCACGCCGACCAGCGCATCGACACGCTCTCCGGTGGACAGCGCAAGCGCACCTCGGTGGCGCTGGAACTGCTCACCGAGCCCTCGCTGCTCTTCCTCGACGAGCCGACCTCGGGGCTGGATCCGGCGCTGGACCGGGACGTGATGCAGGGCCTGCGCGAGCTGGCCGATCGCGGCCGGACCGTCGTAGTGGTGACACACAGCCCGCTGCACCTGAGCGTGTGCGACCGGGTGCTCGTACTCGCCGCCGGCGGCAAGGTCGCCTACTTCGGCCCGCCGGACAGGCTGCTCGAGTTCTTCGGGGCCGCCGACTACGCCGACGTGTTCACCGCGGTCGCCGCCGAACCGGACGTCTGGGCCGCCCAGTTCGCGGCCACCCGGCCGGCGGCCAAGGCCGCATCGCCGACCGAGCGGCCGGCGACGGTCGCACCGCCGCCGCGCCAGGGCTGGTGGCAGCAGATGGCGATCCTCACCCGTCGCACTGTCGCGGTCACCCTCGCCGACCGGTTGTACGCGGCGCTCTCCCTCGGCCTGCCGGTGGGGCTCGCCGCCCTGCTGCACGTGGTCCCCGGCTCCGACGGTCTCGGGCTGCCCGCCGGAGAGCCCGGACGCAGCACCGAAGCCGCCGAACTGCTGGTCATCCTGGTCATCGGTGCGGTTTTCATCGGGCTGGCCGGCGGCATCCGGGAGTTCGTCGGGGAGGGCGCCATCTACCGCCGGGAACGCGCGGTGGGCATGGCGCCCGGTGCCTACCTGAGTGCGAAGCTGAGCGTGTTCGCCGTACTGAACGCGCTCCAGGCGACGCTGTTCGTCCTGCTCGGCACCATCGGCCGGTCGGGGCCACGCGAGGCGCTCGTCCTGGGTCTGCCGCTGGTCGAGCTGATCGTGGTGATCTGGCTGACCACACTGGCCGCCACCGTGCTGGGCCTGCTGGTCAGTGTCTACGTGTCCACGAGCGAGCAGACGATGCCGGTCCTGGTCGGGCTCGTGATGGCGCAACTCGTGCTCTGCGGCGGGCTCTTCGCCGTGGTCGAGCGTCCCGGCATCGAACAGCTCTCCTGGCTGGCCCCGGCCCGCTGGGGGTACGCCGCCGCAGCGGCGACGGTTGACCTGCGCGGGATAATGCTGAAACCGTCGACAGACGCGCTCTGGACCCACACCATTGGTGCCTGGAGCTGGGCGATGGCCGTCCTGGCCGGCCAGACCATACTTCTGACCGCGGCGGTGCGGTGGGCGCTCCGCCGCCACGAGCCCGCACTGCAGAGCCGGAGGAACCGCAGGTGAGCCGCCGCAAGGAAACTTCCGCCGCAATCGACGCCGCTCTGCGCGACGGCTGGAGCAGCGCGTGCCGGCTGTACGAGCACCTGGTGCGCGGTGGCCAGTTGGTCGCCCTGCCGCCGACCGGGCTACGGCTGGGCCAGGACGAGAAAATTTTCGGCGACACGATGCTCGGCTACGCCCGCTTCTACGGCACCTCCGCGCAGTACCGGGAGAGCAGCAGCTTCTGGTTCGGCTCGACGGGATTCGTGCTCGCCGGCATGGCCAGTGACGCCATCAGCAACGCCAGTGCCCGCAGCCGGGCCCAGGCGATGGCGGCGGCGCAGTGGCGGGACCAGGCGCAGGTACGGATGGTCCTGACCAATCAGCGGCTACTCGGGGACTACCAGGGCAACCTGCTGAGCTTCTGGCACAACGGCGTGCAGGAACTCGCCGCCGATCTCTCCCAGTGGTCGTTCGTGCTCCGCTACCAGGAGGGAAATCCGCTGATGCTGCACGGCCCGGCGGCCCCGTGGTACGCGGTCGCGATCGCCTGGCAGATCTTCGGCCCGGAGGGCATGCGGCTCCCGGCGCTCGCGCCGATAACCGCGGCCGTCGCCCAGCGGACCCGGGCCATCACGGGCGAGATCGTCCCCGACGCCAGGTCGTGATCACGCCAGCGAAGCCCAGCCCGGATGTCCGAGTGCCCGGCCGACACGGTGTCCAGGTGACCGGCCGGCATCGCGTCCGGGGCGTGGCGGTTTGCGCCGTCGTCGTGGCGGTGCTGGTGGCGGGATCACTCGTTTCCTGCGCCCGGTTCGGGGCGTCGTCGGCGTCCGACTGCGCCGAGGACGGGCGGGTCGAACTGCCCGCCGGTCGTAACTCGCTCCGATCACCGCCGGCCGGCCAACCAGCACCGGTGCCGGAGGCGCTCTGGGTGGCCGACGGATCGGGCACGCTGAGGGCAGTCGACGGACGTACCAACCGGGTCACCGCCCGGGTCGGCATCGGTCGGTCGACCGGCCCGCCGATTCTGGTGACCGGTGGCGGGCTGCTCTGGGCGTACCAGAACGACGGCCGGATCGACGTAGTTGATCCGATCCGGGCCCGGGTGACCGCGTCGGCGGTCGTCGTTCCGGCCCGGCCACTCGCCCACAACCTGCTGTACTACGGACACGGCTCGCTGTGGATCGCGCAGCCGGGGCGGCTGTGGCGGGTGAGCCCGGCCGGAAAGGTCTCGGCGATCCCGCTGCCCACCGACTACACGCCGACGATGCTCGCGGCGACCGGACACTGGCTCTGGCTGGCCGGCGGCCGGCGCCTGGTCCGGGTCGACCCGGCGACCGGGGCCATTTCCATAGTGGACGAGCTTCCGGGCAGCACCGGAATCGGGCAGTTGCTGGGTACCCGGAACAGCCTGCTGGCGGTCGGATGGAACCAACCCGAGATCTGGGTGCTGGACCCGGACACCGGGGCCTCGACGTCGTCGATCCGGCTCTCCGACGGTGAACTGGTCGGCGGGATGTACGACGTGGACGGCGCGGTGTGGGCGACAGGCAACTGCGGCAACATCGTACGGGTGGATGAGGGCGCCGAGCCACGGCTTCGCACGGTCCGGATCTCCGACGTCTCGCAGGACTTCCCCGCAGTGGCAGCGGCCGGCTCGTTCTGGGTCGCCGACCTGGTTCGTTCCGAGGTCGTCCGGATCGACCTCCGGACCATGGAGGTGCTCGCCAGGCTACCGGTCGAGGCCACCGACCCGGACGATCCAGCCTTCACGGTTGTCGCGGGTCGGCACAGCGTGTGGCTGCTGGACGGCGATGTCGCCGCCACCCACGTCCTGCGCGTCGATCCGGAGACGAACCGCGTACTCCGGCTTCCCTCACCCGCCGACGTCCCATCCGCCGGCGCGTCGTACGGGACGTCCGCCGTCGTCGCCGCGCCACCGGAATGACCCCGCCGCCGGAATGACCCTGCCGCGTCGCGGTGTCACTCGCCGCCGGGTCTGGGGCGGTCGCCGGGAATGTCGCGGACGGCGGCGTAGAAGCGCCACTGGTCCACCCGGACCGACGGGTTGGTGACCCTGATCCAGGAACCGTCGTCGAACGTGATGGTCATCGGAAAGGACATCATCCGCGTGCCGGTGTGCTGGGCGTCGATCCGGGCGATGTGCCTCAGGTCCATGCTCCACAGGACGCGTGGCTGGCGCCGGTCGGGCTTGCCCTCGTCCGGGCGGCGCCCCATCCGCAGCAGGTGCAGGTGGGTGTCGGTGACCGCGAGCGGTGTGCCGGTGAAGCGGGTCAGGAACAGCAGCATGCCGCCGGCCGTGCTGGCCAGCTCACCGCTGAACGCGTACCGCCACCTGTAGGCGATCTCGGCCAACTGCTCGGCGAGCGGCCGGTACGCGCTGAGCCGGAACATCGCCCGGAACGCCTCCTGCTCCGGGGTCAGTGGCAACGGCTGCCGGCGCTCCCGCTCCACCTCGGGCGGCGGCTGGGGAGCGCTGGGCTCCGTCGTACCCGGCATGGTTTTCTGGCTCGTCAGGCCCGTGACGAGGTCGACCGGAAGCATCACGATCTCGGCGGCGCGGCGTACCGGCCAGATCACCGCCTCGACCCAGAGGACCGGGTTGACGATGTTGAGCAGACCGAACAGGGTACGGGGATCGAGCGCCTCGCCGACGTTCCTGGCCATCTCGTCGGCGAACTGGCGGCCGACCTTGTGCAGCTCGGGCAGCCGGATCGACTCCAGGCCGACGTAGTGGAGCGTCTGGTCGGGCAGCAGCGGCTCGACCAGGGCCCGCTCGGGCTGGTCACCGAATCCCGCCGTGACCTCGTCGCGCCAGCCGCGTGCCTTGTCTCCCAGGGCCTTCGCGCCCTTGACGCCCGTCTCGGTCAGCCGGCCGAGCCGATCCCATGCGCTGGACATATCCCTCCCCCAAGGTTGGCCACCGTCGGGCGCACTGCCACGACTGCGCGGTCGCCCGATCACATTCTGGCTGACCCGATCCGCGCCGGAAGAAGACGTCGCCATGGAGGTGGTCCAGCACCGAACTGCCCATCCGGACCTGCCAGTGGTATAGCATTGTTGCTATGCCCTGGGGTGCGGTGGAGTTGGAACCGGAGGTCGAAAAGTGGTTGGAATGCCTGCCTACCGCACTGTTCGCCAGGGCGGCGTTCTACGTCGATCTGCTCGCGGAGCAAGGGCCCCTGTTGGGTGAGCCCTACACGAAGCAGCTTGATGGGAAGTTACGTGAGTTGCGGTTTTACCTGGAGCGGCAGGCGGTGAGGATCACCTACTGGATCGCATCCGACAGGCGGATCATCCTGCTGACGGTGTTCCACAAGACGCGGATGCGCGACGAGCGGGAGGTTGATCGGGCGCGGCGGGCGTTGGCTCGGTGTGTCGACGAGGTGCACCGCGTCGAAGAGAAGGAGGGCTAGGTCATGGGTGATCGGACGGACTGGTCCGCCATGCGGGACCGACGCATGGCGGAGTCCGGGGCCGCAGAGGCGTACGACGCCGCGCGGCTGGCGTTTGAGCTCGGCCGTGCGGTTCGGGAACTCCGTGAACGCCGGGGTTGGAGTCAGTCCCAGCTAGCGCAGGCATCGGGGATGACCCAGTCGGCAGTCGCCCGGTTCGAGGCCGGGGGGACCGTTCCGACGTTGCCGGTGTTGGAGCGGTTGGCGGCGGCGTTGGACGTCAGCCTCAACGTCAGTTTCAAACCGCGCGACGCCGCGGCTTGAGCCCTCGGGCGGCGTCCATGAGCTGCACGCGCCCGAGTCGCTGACAGCCTCGGTTCAACCAGGAATGTGTTCGGTCGACGGCAGGCTGCTCTTCCGCCTCGGCCTATGCCGGATGCTCTCTCGTAGGGCCGTCGGCCGTCGCCGTCGTACGCGACGACAGCGCCTCGGCGATGGCCGCGAACTCGCGCAGGGCCGCCTCCAGGTCTTCCACGATCTCCTGGGCGATCACCTCGGGCGGCAGGAGCGCGTCGGCGTCTTCGAGGGAGGCGTCCTTGAGCCAGGTGATGTCGAGGTTCACCTTGTCGCGGGCGAGGAGTTCGTCGTACCCGAAGGGCCGGAACCGTTCGGTCTCGACGCGCTCGGCGCGGTCCTTGCCGGGCAGGTAGCAGTCGACGAAATCCTGGAGATGTTCCCGGCGCAGCGGGTTCTGCTTCAGCGTGAAGTGCTGGTTGGTGCGGAAGTCGTACACCCAGAGTTTGCTGGTCCACGCCTCCTCGCGGGCACGCTTGCGTTCGAAGAAGAGCACGTTGGCCTTGACCCCACCGGCGTAGAAGATGCCGGTGGGCAGCCGGAGCAGGGTGTGCAGGTCGTACTGCTTGAGCAGCCGGCGGCGGATCGTCTCACCCGCGCCGCCCTCGAAGAGCACGTTGTCCGGCAGGACGACGGCGGCCCGGCCGTCGATCTCCAGCAGTGAGGCGATGTGCTGGACGAAGTTGAGTTGCTTGTTGGCGGTGGTGGCCCAGAAGTCGGACCGCTCGATCTCGCGTTCCTCACGGCTCGTCCGACCGTCCTCGCCGACCATCCGGATCGAGGAGCTGCGCCCGAACGGCGGGTTGGCGAGCACCAGGCTCGCCCGTTTGCTCGGCACCCGGCCCAGCGCGTCCTGGACCTCGATCAGGGACGGGCCGTTGGGGGTGCCGATGCCGTGCAGCAGCATGTTCATCGCGGCGAGCCGGGCGGTGCCGTCGACCAGTTCCGTACCGGTGATCGCCCCGTGCGCGAGCCGGCGCCGCTGGTCGGGGGTGAGCGCCGCGCCGTGGTGGCGCTGGATGTGTTCGTACGCGGCGAGCAGGAAGCCGCCGGTGCCGCAGGCCGGATCGGTGATCGTGTCGTCCGGGGTGGGCAGCATGCAGTCGACCATGGCGGTGGTCAGCGCGCGTGGCGTGAAGTACTGGCCAGCGCCGGACTTGGCATCCTCGGCGCCCTTGGCCAGCAGCTCCTCGTAGGCGTCGCCCTTGACGTCAACGCCGGCCTGCGACCACTGCTCCTTGTCGATCAGGTCGACGATCAGCCGCTTCAGCTTGGCCGGATCCTGGATCTTGTTCTGGGCCTTCCGGAAGATGGTGCCGAGGGTGCCCTCCTCCCGGGCCAGCCCGGTGAGAATCCGCTTGTACTGCGCCTCCAGCGCCTCCCCGTCGGAGTCGAGCAGCGTCTGCCAACTCAGTTCGTCGGGCACGATCTGTTCCGGCTTGATCGGCCGCTTCGCCCGCTCGTCGGCCATCTTCAGGAACAGCAGGAACGTCAACTGCTCGACGTAGTCGATTGTGGACACGCCGTCGTCGCGTAGGACGTCGCAGTAGTTCCAGAGCTTCTGCACCAGCCGGCGCGAATCCACGTTGCTCACAGCGGCAACTCTCCCTGCTGGTAGTCGCGGCCGATCACCCTGGTCGGCGGCGCCGGCTTGTCTTTCTGCGTACGGGGACCGCGCGGCGCCCGCTGCTTCGGCGGTACGGCGGCACGCTCGGCCCTGATCCGCGCCAACAACTCGGAGGCGGGCTCGTCGTTCGGGTGCTGCGGCATCAACTTCCCGCTGAATGCTCCACTGCTGACCGAAGACCGCAGGTTGCCCACACGGAGGGCAGCGCGGGCGACAGATTGGTTGGCGAGCATGCGTCGGGCGAACAACGCATCAACTTTTTGAGTGATCGCCACCTGTTCGGATATGGGTGGGACTGGAATCGGAAGGGCCCGTAAATCACCCAGATAGAGATGAGGCTGGGCCGAAGAACTCGATGCCGTGGCCATCATGTTTTGCCATGTGTGCGAGTTCAAAACATAGTTCAGATAGGCAGGGCTGAGACGATCTTTGAGGGTTCGAATAGCGGCGATGTTGCGATCGACGCTGAACCGCTGATCGGTGGACACCAACGCCGTTCTCCCAATGGTACCCACACAAGTGACAAGAACATCATTTATCCCAGGAGAGTACCGTCTAGAAGTTTGGAGGTAGCCTTCTTCGGTAAGAAAAGAGCAATTTTCGAAGCTGACACGGAACCCCTTGATGTTCTTCGCCGTGATATGGGGTATTCCGTGGGGAACGCGTTTTGGCGGATTGTGATCACCGTCGATTACGAACTCCGAGAGTTCGTCGAGCGACGCCCATGTCCAACCACGTGGCAGGCTCCAGCTTGGAATGTTCTTCGCCGAGATAGGCGGACGTCGCCGGGGAGGCTCGACCCAATCCGATCGAGCGACCTCCGCCGGCACTATGGCCTCGGAAAGGCAGCCGTCAACGAAGACCTGCGGAAGCTCTCCCCTCGCCGCCGCCTCACACACCGCAGGGACCAATAGTTGACTTCGCAAGATGGCTTGGTCGCTTCCACGCAAGCCTGCCGCAATCAGGGAAAGATATTCCCCGAGGCCAGCGACAATCCGTCTCTGCTCGGCAAGCGGCGGTACCGGCACAGGGAGACCTGCAATGTAAGCGCGAGGCACCCGCCGGAGACCGACGGCCCCGGACATGTGCCGTTCCGCTTCCCTCCGCACCGAACGCTGCAACAAGAAGAGCGCCAGGTACTCTGACTCGATGGCCCCGAACGGCCGCAGGGCAAAAAACTCCGTGCTTCCTAGGCCTCTACCACCAATCAGCCCTCGCGCTACCGCAACCTTGCCGTTTTCCATGCAAGGTGTGACCTTAGCGAATAGGACGTCGCCCTCCTGAAACGCTGTCAGCGAGCGATTCTTCACCTCACCGTAGAGAACCCCCTTGGAGGCATCGATCCGACCGGATTCGGCCTCGACCGACGCCATCGGCACGAGTGAGATCAGATCCTTGTCGTCAGGAACCACGTCAAATCTTCGGGGATTGACATCCACCAGATCAGCGAGAGGGGCGATCGTCCAACCTTCAGGCAGATCAGTCATGCGGAAAGTTCCTGGTTCAGTTCATCGATCAGCGGCTCGGCGCGAGAGCCGAAGGCGTTGGCGAAGCCGTCGACGCCGCCGCGTTCGGTGAAGGGAGCGCCGTCCAGGTCATCGGTAGTGACCTCCACGCTGACCGATATCACGTCTTTGATCCTCTCCAGCCACCACACCTGGTCGGCTGTGAACGTAGCCCCACCCTGTTCCTGCTGGAGCAGCCACCCACGGAAGCGCTCCTCGACCAGCGACCGGTACGGCTTCAACTCCTGATCGATCCCCAATTCATACCTGACCAGCGAGATCAGGTCGGTGACGCCCCGGTGGCCGGGCGTCTCCGCGGTCCGCCCCAGCCGCACGTACGCCTCCCAGAGCGAGTCCGGGGTCCATGCCTGCGGCGGGCGGGCGATTCGGACGGCCAACTCCTTGAGCTGGTCGAACCCGACCCGGCCCTTCCCCTCGTAGAAGACCTGCAGCGCGGTGATCTCGTCGCGGTGCTGGTCCAGGTAGTCGTGCCAGCTTCGTACCGTGACCTGTGCCCGCTCCTCCACCGGGACCCCACGGGCCAGCAGCAGTAGGTCGGCATTGACCTCGTCGATGGTGATGTCGTGCGCCCGGCGGATATCCAGGATCCGGTTCCGCAGGTCCGGTTTGGCTGCCAGCGGGCGTAGCGCGGTCGCCATCAGTCCGCGTACCGCTTCGGGTCCGGCCTCCCGAGCGGAGTTCAACTGCTCGGGGGCGACCGCGTCGACCAGGCCGCGCACGATCTGGGTCAACGGCTGCCCGGCAAGCTCGTTGAGTTCCTCCTTCTCGTCCTCGGTGAGCTGCTGGTTGAGCCGGGACAGCCGGGATGCGAGCGTGGCCACCTCGTTCGGGGTGGCGCTGAGTCGACCAGCCTTGCCGAGCAGTTCCCGGAGCGAGATCTGCTGTTCGGAGTGGCGCTGGAGCGGGACCGCCTCGTCCAGGTCGGCCTCGGTGACCCCCACCGCGTCGACGATGACGAACCGGTCCTTTACCTCGGCGTCCTCGGTGACCGCCTGGAACTCGGCGGGGTCGATCGTCCGGGCACCCCGGCCCTTCATCTGTTCGAAGTAGGTCGCGCTGCGCACCGGTCGCAGGAAGAAGACACACTCCAGCGGCCGTACGTCGGTCCCGGTGGCGATCATGTCGACGGTGACGGCGATCCGCAGTTCGGGGCTGTTCCGGAACGCCTGGATCAGGTCGTCCGGGTTGTTGCCCTCCTTGCGCGAGGCGTACGTGATCTTCTGCGCGAAGTCGTTGCCTTTGGCGAAGACGTCCCGGACCATTTTGACGATCTCCTCGGCGTGGTTGTCGTCCCGCGCGAAGATCAGTGTCTTCGGCACCTTCGACCGCCCCGGGAAGATCTCGGTGAAGAGCTTGTCCCGGAAGGTTTCCAGCACCAGCCGGAGTTGTCCTCGGGAGATGACGGACCGCCCGACCTGGCCACCCTGGTACGCGAAGTCGTCCTCAAGCTCCTGGTAGCGCTCGGCCCTGGTACGCCGGTCACGCAGCGGCACCACCGTGCCGGCCTCGATCCGGTCCCCCGACTCGGTGATCTGGGTCTTGATCCGGTACACGTCGAAGTTGACGTTCACCCCGTCGGCGACTGCCTGCTCGTAGGTGTATTCCGAAACGATGTTCTGCTGGAAGAAGCCCATGGTCTGCTTCACGGGCGTAGCGGTCAGCCCCACCATGAACGCGTCGAAGTACTCCAGCACCGCCCGCCACTTCCCGTAGATCGAGCGGTGACACTCGTCCACCACGATCAGGTCGAACGCCTCCGGCGGGATGTCGGGGTTGTAGGAAACCTCGGCCGGCTCCTCCAACTCGTAGCTGTCGTATGCCTGGTCGTCGAGGTCGGCGTCGGGCAGCTCGCTGCCGCGCAGCGCGCCGTAGAGACGTTGGATCGTGGAGATGACGACCTTGGACGAGTCGAGCATGCCCGCTCCGGCCAGCCGGTCGACGTTGTACAGCTCGGTGAACTTGCGCCCATCGCCCGGCGTCTGAAAGCCGGCGTACTCCCGCAGCGTCTGCTTGCCGAGGTTGTTGCGGTCGACCAGGAACAGAATCCGGTTGGCGCGGGCGTGCTTGAACAACCGGTAGCTGCTGGTCACGGCGGTGAACGTCTTACCCGCGCCGGTCGCCATCTGGATCAACGACCGGGGCCGGTCCTCGGACAGCGACTTTTCCAGCCCCCGGATCGCCTCGATCTGCGCCGGCCGCAGGCCATCGCCGTCGAGCGCCGGCATCCGCCGGAGCCGGGCCCGCAGCGTCGGCATCGTCCGGTCGTCATCCGCCTCCCGCATCCACCGCGCCAGCGTTTCCGGCCGGTGGAAGGCAAAAACTTCCCGGGTACGCGGAAACGGGTCGAGCCCGTTCACGAACGCCGTCTCGGTGCCGGTGGCGAGGTAGCCGAACGGCAGGGGCGCATCCCGCCGCCACGCCGTCATCCGCTGCTCGGCGGTCAGCCCGCCCCGATAGCGGTCGAGCTGGGCTTCCGCGCCCCGCGGTGCCGTACCCTCCCGCTTGGCCTCGATGACGCCGACGAGCTGCCGGTCGACGTAGAGCAGGTAGTCGGCCCGGCCGGTTGTCAGGGTCACCTCCCGGACCGCCACGCCCTGGCCCGCGAACAGGTTGAGCCGGCTTTCGTTCTGTACGACCCATCCGGCCGCCGCCAACTGGCGGTCGATCTCGGCCCGGGTCTGCACTTCGTTGAGCGGCTCCCGGGACGCACGACGGGCGCGGGTGATGAACTCCTCGCGCTTGGCCGCCGAGACCTTCGCCGGCTTCCGGGTGTCGAACTCGCGCTGTGCCTCCTCGGCCTGCGCCTCAAGGGTGGCTACCAGGTCAACGGTGATCTCCCGACTCGCGTCGGCCTCCCGCACCGCGCGCTCGGCGGCGGCGGTCGCGTCGGCCTTCGCGGCGCCCAACGACCTCTTGCCCGCCAGCAGCAGTTTCGTCTCGGCCAACTCCTCCTTGTAGCGGAGAAGCTCGGCGTGCAGCCCGTCCACCGCAATCTTCGGGACCTGCTGCGGTGGTGGACTCGGCGGCACGAACCCGATCGGCGACCGGTCACTGGTCAACGCGCGGTGGAACCACACCCCAAGCTCGAAGCAGGTACGCAGCGAGTCCAGCGCGTCCCGCACCTCGTCCAGGTGATCGTGCACCGCTTTGTTTCCCATGTTCCGCAGCCGGTCGAAGGCGGCGAAGATGTGCGGCACCAGCGCCCCACTGGCGTTGAGCGCCTGCACCTGGTGGTAGAAGCTCCCACTCACCGGCTTCGCCCCGGTACGCCGTACCAGCTCGTGGGCCATCACCTCGCCGAACGCACGGGTCTTGAACATCGACGCCTGGGCGTCCACATAGATCAGTGTTTCGGCCTTCGCCCCGTACCAGAGCAGCAGTGGATGTGCCTTCAGGAAGCCGAAGTTGGCGGACTGCTCTGCCAACTTGCGTATGTATCGAGGATCCATCAGCCCCACTCACTCCGTAGCCGGCGGCGAACAGGCCAGGCTATCGGAGATCGTTAAAGCCCTACAGACCCACGAACGGCCCACCCCTCGGCCTCAGACGGCCGACCAATGCCTGCCCAGAGGCCGAATACCCCCAGGTCAAGCCGCTAAGGAGCGGACAGCACGGGTGGAGGGGTCGCCGAGGCAAGATCCGCCAGGCGCAAGTGCTGTCGAGATGCCGACACTGCCCGCGCCTGCCCGACTGCACGACCACGTCCACCGAGCCGGCTGGGTGGAGATTGCCCACCCCTCTCCGCCTGGCGAGGTTGCCCGCTGACCTACTGGTGATCAGCAACAACGAGTACAACAGCGGCGTGCAGATCCTGGACCCGACCGCACAACGCGACAATCACGGCTTCGTCTCGCACGGCACGATGGGCGCCGTTGAAACGACGATCGGTGAGTTTTTGGAGCTGCCGTAGCACGTGCTGCGGGTACTCGTAACCTGGGCCGCCCAAGATTTGGTCATTGAGGAAGGTTGGTCCAAGATTGGTTCATGATCGAGTCAGAATTCAAGGCTTTGCTGCGTCGTCCCGACGAGGGCGAGTTGATCCGAGTGGCCGGAGTGCAGCACTTATTTCAGCTGACCGCAGCAGATACCGGCGGCCGATTCGCGATGGAGGAGTTCACGCTCGCGCCCGGAGTCATCGGAGCACGTCCGCATGTTCACCACGGCCACGACGAATACTTCTACGTCCTTGAAGGTGAACTCACGTTGCACGACGGCAACGGCGAGGTGAGTGTCGGTCCGGGCCATACTCTCGCTGCGGTACGCGGGGCGCCGCACGGCTACCGCAACGCCAGTACCGCCCCGGTGCGGGGCTTGTGCCTGTACACGCCGGCCGGTTACGAAGACTACTTCCGCGAGGTGCATGCGGCGGTCGGCGCCGGAGTAGAGGCGACCGATACCGTGCTCACCGAGTTCCGCAGCCGCTTCCAGACGACGGCCTGGCCACCCGCTTGATGCACTCACCTCTCAGCAAGACGCCGGAGCAGCCACAACCTGTCGAGGTGTTGGGCAGATCGTGGCCAACCTGGCCGGGCAGACCAGCTCAGCTCAACGAGGCGCTCGAGGCACTGCACGAGTGGGGCGACCAGTACCGCAGCTGGATCGGGTCGCTGGCTGGCGCGCCGGCCGGCGTCGTGCCGATCCCACAGCGCTGATCCCGCCGGTGCGGGCCACCGCGTGGGTTCCGCACCAGGCCGGCGGCCGGAGAATCACGGCTCAGCGAAATTAGCGGGGGGGGTGAGGTCACCATCTCACCACTCTTGATCTTCCCGCTGATCTCGCTAACTATCCGTTGGAATAACGGCTTTTGCGTCGGCATGAGGTGCCTCCGGTCGGTTCGGCATCCGATTGAGGAGGGCACGGCCAGGACGGTGCACTCCGGAATCCTCGTGTCCCGTACCTTGCCCAGACGATCGGGCACCACCTGGTTGCCGTGTCGTGCAGTCAATCGAAGGCGGCATAGCGGCAAGGGGGCGCCGCCGAACCGTCGGAATCGGTCAGGTGCAGTCTCAGTAGCGGTTTGCCACCTTCAGCGCTTCGGCCAGCAGGGCATCGAGGTCCTGTTCGGTGACCTCTGGAGCGCCAAGGACATGTATGACCACCATCCCTTGGATGGCACCTGACATCTCCGATTCAACATCCGATCCCACGCTCGGGTCCAGCGCAGCTCGAACCAGCCTTTCCGCCGCGTTCGCGTCGATCGCCTCAGCAGCTTCCGCCGGAGCCGCAGCCCGCATCTCGGCAACGAACTGGATGATCTCCTCCTGGCTGGCTCCGTCGCCGAATCGCCGGATGACCGCGTAATAGAAGACGGCGCCAAGGAAGGTCGGGAAATCGTCCCAGCCTTCGGCGTCCAACTTCGCCTCTAGACGATCATTTTCCTCGTACTCACCACGCACCATCGTGCGGATGTACTCGACCATCTCAGGTTTGACTGCCACGCGTCTTCCTCTCACGCCGATCCTTGATCTTGATCCAGATGCGCCTGACACCGACAGCCGCAGCGCCAGCCGCGATAACCATCGCGGTGCCAGGATGCTCTACCTGCGGGCGGTCAATCGGAGGCGGCTGTGGAGCTGGCGCATGCGTGCCCGTCGAGCCGGGCTGACTCTTGTAAATCTTGACCAGCTTCTTGAGCCCTTCGGTTGCGACCGCCTCGGCATTTTGGAGGTTTCCCTCCGTCTGGTCAGCCTTCTTGACGTGCCTACGGATGAAGCGGTCGGCGTTGTTGCCCTTGTCCTCCGCCTCCCGCACGAGTTGGTCGCCAGTGGGCAGGCTGTCAGTCGCTCGGTCTCTTGATGGGGCCGACCCCGGCGCTATGACGTTCACATAGGCAGCCAGATGCGACCCCGCCTCGGCCAGCAACCGGGCGACCTTACCGGCCTTCTCACCTGCCGTACGGCTCTCGCCGACAGCTTGGCGGATCCGAGGGTGATCCGTGCCCTGTCCCACCTCGGCGAAGTACGACTGCGCCTGTACGGCGTCCGCCTGCACGCGACCCGCCGCCACCACACTCCTGTCCAGACGCTCGATCACCTCACGGAGTTGGGCAACCACCTCACCCACGCTGCTCATCCCAGCGCCATCAGATACTCGTTGGCCGCTTCGGCGCTGACCTGGAGGCGACGTGCAGTGAGTTCCAGCTCGTGTGCCGCCTCTCGCAGGCACGCCAACGCCTTTTCGACCTCCGCATGCCGGCTGTCATGGACGGTATGCCGGGCTAGGGAGATGGCGTCCGTCGATTCAACGCCGACAGCCTCCGCTGCCCGCCGCGCCTCACTGATGGTCTGGGTACCTCGGCGCACTGTGGTCTTGACATCCCCGACGCTCATCGCGTCCCGATCATCACAGTCGCACCTCGCCCCGGTCCACGTCTGCGTAGTCGCGCAAACACTATCGGACTAAGGATGACCGGACAGCCCTGCCAGATCACTGTCCGGGCTCACGCCGCTGGGCGGCTGGACGAGCAGTTACGGCTTCCGCAGCCAGGTCTTCGGGTCGGTCACGAAGATGCCTTTACCTTGCCGCCGGACGATCACTCCAAGCGCCTCAAGCCGTACGTTCACCAGGTTGATGGTTGAAGGGCTGGTGTTGTACTGCACGCACTGCTCCGCTATCGAAGGCAGCCTGTCGCCGGGCTTGTACTTCCCCGACCTGACGTCGGCGGTGATCTCGTCGGAGATCCGGACGTAATCCGGGGTCGCTGGCATGGCACTCCTCGCGTGGCTCTCCAATCTGATCACGGCAGGGCCGCCACTGGCAACACTGCGTTGACTTCCTTCAGTTCTTCCAATAACTTTCTCCCGAGCACTCCTCGTGTGGCAGCAGGGAGCGCTCACCCCGGTCGGGGCGGGTAGCGGTACGAAAGGGGATCACCCGTCCCGGCCCCCTCGCAGGCGGCCCTGCGGTCGTACGGCTGATTGAGGTTGCGGCCGCAGGGCGGGCGGCCCAGCTCGCACACGCCCCCCGTCCACGACCGGGCCGCCCTTCCAACCCATCCATCGGGAAGGTGCTCATGCTGCGCAAGCTGCTCCGATTTCGCCCTCAGCCGGCCCTGACACGGCTGACCACGATCTGGCCGCCGGCCACCGGCATCTACCACGCGGCGGCGGCCCGCCCACCGCTGACGGTGGGCCAGATCCGCACCCACCAGTTCTCCGGCGTGCGCCGGGGGCTCGACCCGAACGAGGTACGAAGCTTCCTCTACCAGGTCGCCGACGAGTTGGCCGAGGTCCGGGCCGAGTTGTCCCGGACCCGTACCGAGAACAACCGGATCAAACGCGCACTGCGCGACTGGCAGTCCCGGCACCGGGCAGCCCAGCTATGACCGGGCAACCCGCGTCTCCCATCGAAGTCGACGACGTCGAGGAATCGACCGACGGACCCCGGCAGCGGTACGTCGTCCATCTGACCGTGACCAGCACCGACCTTCCGGCGGCGCAACTGCTGGCCCGTACCCTCGCCCGCTCCCTGCACTTCCTGCCGGAACTGCTCCCCGGCGAGACGGCCGTCTCCATCGAGGGCGAGCAGGCGGTGCAGCACCGGGTGTTCTGTGACCGGTTACTGGACGGCGGTCGCCGCTGCCCGCTGAAGGCCGGTCACATCGGCGCCTGCCATCGCATCGCTACCGATGCAGATCGCGACAATCCCGAGGCAGATCGCAGCAGTCCCGATGCAGATCGCGACAATCCCGATGACGAGTGAAGCCGTCCCGACCGTGGTCTGCGTCCGCTGCACCGGAACGACGCTCACGCTGGACCGGTGCCGATGCCGCGACGGCGACGGCAACTTCCTGGTGGATCAGCCGGTCGGCGCGCCGAACGACGACGGGCGCCCCTGGCCGGACTGCGAGCTGTGTACCGGGGACGGCACGGTGGCCCGGCCGTGTCCGGAGTGCTCCGGGCATGGCCGGCGCCGCGCCCAACTCGTGCTCACCGTCGCCAACCTGGACACCGGAGCGGTCGCCTCGGCGAATGTCGTACCCGGGTCGGTCGACCCGACTCCCGGACCCGACGGCTGGCGGATCGCGCTCGGTCCGCTGCTGGCGGAGCTGGCCAGCCGGGCCGGCGCGGCGCCGGCGACCCTGCGCGAGGTGTTCACCCCGGACCGGCCGCCGGAGCCGGACGGCCAGCTCAGCGTGCTGCTCAACCGCCGCTGGCGGCCCGACCTGGCCGGCGTCGACCGGTACGACTTCGAGGCCCGAGCGCTCGCCAACCGGTCGTACGCGCCGTGGCTGGTCTTCCTCGGTCGCACCACCGCACCGGACCCGCCCGACCCGTCCGACCTGGCCGGACACCTCGACCGGCTGCGCCGGCTGGCGGACCGGCTCTGCCTGGACCTGGTCGTCGAGGCCAGATCCACCGGGTACGGCACGCCGAACTGGGACATCCGCCTGGAGACCTTCGGTACGCAGGTGCCACGGCGTCCGCACGGCTACCATCCGGACCTGCCCACCGCCGTTGAACGGACCAGCGTCGCCGACGCCTGCTACGGCCTCGCCGAGCGCTGCCTGACCGCCCCGGCCCACTACCTCGACCCACGGTTGCCCGACCCGCATCCCCTGCCGGTCGAGCCGGTCGACGTCGACCAGCTCGAACGCCGGATCCTTCGGGACTGCGCGGACGCGCCAGGCGCCCAGGCGATCTGGCGCGACGGCCGGTGGCGGCACACCAGCCTGCACACCGCCGACACCACCGCGACCCTGACCGAGCTGGAGACCGGGCAGGTCGCCCGCCGGCACGCCACCATCCTGGCGCGTACCTGGGAACCGCCGGCACCGAGTTGGCTCGGCGACCCGATCCCGTCGACGCCGTGCCGCGACTGCCACGGCACCGGCACCCGAGAGTGGCTGCTCCCCTGCCACACCTGCTCCGGCAGCCGCCGTACCTGCCACGGGGCGGTGCTCACCGTCACGGATCTGGCCGGTCGAGTCGTACACCTGAACTGGCGGCCCGACGACTCGGCCGCCCCGGCGACGCTGGTCGGCACGCAACCCGCCGGCCAGCCGGTGGTCCAGCTCGCCGACCGCTACCGGCTCCGCCCCTGGTCCAGCATCTTCGGGGTACGTCCCGACGAGCTGGTCGAACTCGACTCCGATCGTGCCGTCGACCACGATCTCCTGGACGGCATCGTCACGGTGCTCCGGCCGGGCGACGATCCGGCGCTGAGCTATCTCGCGACGGTCAGTCGGGGCCGACCGGGCGGTCGACTTCTCGTCTCCGCCGCCGGATGGGATGCGCCGCCGCTGACCCGGCTGGCCCGGGTCGTCCACGGGATCGGTCTGGTCCTGCGGGTCATCGTCGCCGACCATCGGCACAACGCCGGCGATCCCCGGCTCGTCCAGGGGCTCCGCTGGCAGGTCGATGTCGTCGGTACGCAGTCCCCACCCGATGACGACACCGCCATCCCCTCGCACCGGAGCCTGCCCGAGGCGGTCGCGTACTGCCTGCGGTATCTCGGTTCCGACCTGCACCGCAGCCTGCCGACCGCGCCGGACCGCCCGATCGGCGTTCCGCAACAGCCGGTACCACCGGACGACCTCCCCGACCCCACCGAGCAGGTACGCGAACTCGCGGCCCGGCATCCCGGGCAGCCGGTCACGGCCCGACTCGTCCGTACGGGCTGGCAGGTCCGGATACCCGAGTAGGACGTCCCTGGTCCGAGAGGGGCGGCGGGTGGTTCTCGCCGCCTACCGCCGGGCCGGCGGCGTGGCGTTTCCGGTCATCGGACCGATGATGTCCGTACGTCGGTGAGGTCTTTGGTGATGCGCAGCAGCACGTGGTCGGGTGGCCCGGCGACGAAGACCGCGGTGTCGGCGAGCGCGGCGATCAGGGGCAGCCCACGACCACCGATGGTGAGCGGGTCGGGGAGGTCGGCGTCGAGTCCGGCGCTGTCGGGGGTGGTACCCCGGTTCCCGACCTCGATCAGGCAGACGAGGTCGTCGATGACGATGCTGATCTCGACGGTGCTGTCCGGATCGGCGTGCACCACCGCGTTGGTGCACGCCTCGGTGATCAACACGGCGAGATGCCCGCAGGAGTCCTCGGCAGTGTCGGTGAGGCTCAGCAGGGTGTTGAGTACATGACGGGCGCGAGTCACCGAGGACGGTTGGCGCGGAAGCGACAGCGTCATGGTCATCCGCATTGCACAGTTCCTCCTCGGCCGGTGCGGTGACCGCCCCGCGTCACCGGGTCACATTTGGGGCGGGATGCACCGGATTTGATCCGCACTACCCCGGGTTGCCGAACTGAAACAGTCAGGGCGTCGGCCCGACGTACCGGTGCCGCCGGTGGTTTGTCTGCCGGCCGCATAGGGTGATCGGGGATCATCGGGGTGGGGAGGTTGTTGTGGATCTGCTGTTGTCGGTCCGGTCGGGCCGTGGTTGTACGGTGGTCGAGGTGCATGGCGAGCTGGATATGGCAACGTCTCCGCAGTTGCGCGATGGTCTGCAACAGTTGGTTGATGCCGGTGACCGCCGGGTGGTGGTGGATCTGGCCGGGGTCGGGTTCATGGATTCCAGCGCGTTGGGCGCGCTGGTGCTGGTATTCAAGGCGATGCGTGAGGTCGGTGGCCGATTGTCGCTCGCCGCGGTGCAGCCCACCGTGCGCAACGTCCTGACGGTGACGTCGGTAGATCAGGTCATACATGTCTATGACAGTGTGCGGGCGGCTGAGGCCGACGTGTCATTTGTGGAGGGCATGACGGGCGGGTAGTCACTCGGGCAACGCGGGGCTGGCACGCATCTGGTCGGCACCGGCGCGGGTACGCCGATCCTCGCCGTGCCCGCCGTGCCAGTCGAGGATCAGCAGGGTGGCGTCGTCGGCCAGGGTCGGTCCGCTGACCTCGAGCACGGCGTCGGCCAACGCCCGGACAGCCTCGCGCGGATGCAGGTCGACGATTGACCGGAACAGGGCCGGTAGGTCCAGCCTGGCGGCGTTGCGCTCCCGCACACCGTCGGTGACCAGTACCAAGCGGTCGCCGGGTCGCATCGTGATCTCCCCAGCGCGGTAACTGGCCCCGGCGAACATACCCAGGGGGAAGTTGCCCGGTAGTGGGAGCGCCTGCGTGTCTCCGTCGCGTACCAGCATCGGCGGCACGTGCCCGGCGTTGAGTAGCGCGCACACTCCGGTGCGCAGGTCGAGACGGCCGAGTACCGCGGTGAGGTAACTGCCCGGCACGGTGGCATGCTCGGCCACGGCGGCGTTCGCGGTCTCTGCCTGCGCCACCAGGTCGGCCGCGCGGCGGCGACTGTTGCGCAGACTGCCCACGCCCAGGGTGGCCGTCAGCGCGCTGGCCACCCCGTGGCCCATCGCGTCGGTGACGCTGAAGTGCAGCTCGTCCCGGGCAAGGCTGTAGTCGAAGGTGTCCCCACCGATGCTGGCGGCGGGTTCGAGCCAGCCGGAGAGGACGAAAGCACTGGCCTCGCACGTGAACGAGTTGGGTAGCAGGCGGCGCTGGATCTCTGCGGACAGGGTGAACGGGGTCGTGCGTTGCCCCCACTCGAAAAGGTCTGTGTACCGCCGGTTGGCTATCACCACGAACGCCAGAACGTGCGCCGTGCGACCGATCTCCTCCAGCATCGGCGGAGCGGGCTCGTCCGGCAGGACGATTTCGAGCAGACCGATCGCCTCACCACGGTCGGTCACCGGCGCCAACACCAGCCAACCGTCAGGTTGCTCGACAACCTGCACCGTCTGGCTGCGTAGCGCCTGCTCGGCGGGGCCGCCGTCGAACGGCGCCACCGTGGCGACCTCATCACCGTCCCGGCGTCCCTCACCGGCACCGCCGAACGGCATCTGGGCCATCCGGACCAGCGCCCGACCGCTGAGATCCGCGATCAAGAACCCGATGCTGAGTGCCCCCAGCCCCTTACCGAGTTCCCGGGTGACCGCCTCGACCGCCTCGACCGGCGACGCGTTCTCCGCCGCCTCCAACAAATCGGCCATGATCCGTCCTCGACTGCTTTCCACGCTCCGAGCCTATGAGACCGGCCGGGCATCGCCGAGCACGAAGATCGTCACCGCAGCGTCCACGGCCCCCAACCAGGTCCCCATCCAGAGCCTACAAATTGGCCGGGCCACACGGCTACTGTCCCCCCTCGACTGCCCGGGGAGCTCCGACGGGCGTTTCGGCGGTCGGCCCGGCTCCTTGATCAACTGGCTGGGTACCGGAGACGGACCAGCACGTCCTGCTCAACGTCACTACCTCGTCGTCGACTTGACCGTTGCCTGTGCGGTCCGTCGCCGTTGGTGGAAAACGAGGCGTCGGATCAACAGTTCCACCTCGGCTGCGGCAAAGGCGAAGAACGCGAAGACGAAGATGAGAAGCGAGAGCGCCTCCAGGGCATCCTTCCAGGGATTGGCGTAGGTTACCCTGAATCCGCTTGCGACGGATTTTGTCTGGTCCGGAAATATCGGCAGGATCTCGGACACGGCGATCAGCGCCACCGCGATGGCGAAACAGCCCGCCAGCACCTTCAGCAACACATCACTGAACAAGCGCATCGGGCGTATCTCCGGATCGAAATACTCGTACTGATGCGGTAGATACTCCCTGGATTCACCCAACCTGACCTGCTTGGTCAAGTACGGCCGCACAATGGTCAGACACTCAAGCACGACGGATTCGAACTGGACAAGTTCCTCGGGTGTGACGGCGTAGTGCGGTTGGCTGATTACGATCGTGCTGTCCGCAAGCTCGATGTCCACGCCGCGAGCAACGCGCCTCAGTTTCTCCATCACGACGGGTTGAAGGACTTCGAGCGCGTACGTCTCGTAACCACGAGCGACGTACACGCTGAATATCTCCGAGAAGTCGCCCTCCAGTTCAACGTACTGCCCAGGGTTACGCAGCCGCTCCACGAGGGACGACTGACTGGCGGTGGTGGCCTTCGACAGGATGTGCACGGTTGGCAGATCGACGGGTGACTGGACGGTTGCCCGCGTCGTCTGCCCTATCCTGAGTCGCCATCCCTCACGGGCGAACGTGTCCTGGTACTCGATGCGTACAGTTTCGCCCTGGGGAGCCTGAACGGAGTAGCTCAACACGGTTTGGCGAGGGCTGTCGGACGCGAAAGATCGGGACAGTCGATGCACCGCGCTCGTACCGTTCGGGGTGAGTTCGACGGAGGTTACGCCGTCACGCGCTTCCAGCCGCCTGGCCAGCCGCTTGAACAGGCGAGAATTGCTGGCCAACACCCCGGTAGCGATACGCACCAGCACCAGTAGGATCAGTACCCACGCAATGGCGGTCAGAACGCCTGTCGCCGCATGATGCCATTCCGGATGCGTCTTGCCGCGAACGAATCCGAATACCGCCTCCGCAAACCTGCTCGTGTGTATCTTGCCGTCGGTCGGTGGGTCAAGTACCAGGATACCGATGACCGTCAGCACGCCGAACGGCCACACGTGTGCGATGCCGGTACGAAGTCGTTGCTTAAGTCTGAAGATGAGACTCACGGGCGCTCATTTCTGACCTAAGTGGCCCAGGGCCGCTGCCAGCAGCCCAAAAGCGCCTTCTGAATTGCCCTTCTGTCGCACGTTTCCGGCACCCTGAGCCGCCACGAACTCCCCGGTGACGAGGTCTGCCCGACATTCGGTGACGACATGATTGTTCTCGATGGAGAAAAGGCTTATCCGGATGTGAGCCTTCTCGGCCCGACGCCCGGGGCCCCTCGTCACACCATCCCAGACTGTCAGATCGAACAGATCGTCGTCGTCTTTCGTACGCCAGGCCCCGCTACGTCCCCTGAAACGGGTGAGGCTGGCCGGCAGGCGCCGGTCCACGATCTCGAGCGGCAGTGCGTCCAACTGGGCACGTAGCGCGGCGATCTGCTCCGGAGAGAGGAGATCGCGTCCATTCTGCGAACCCGAACGAGTGGATTCCATAAGATCATGCACCTAAAATTCGACTGCGCGGGGTTCGCTGATCTGCGTCGCTCTGGACTCGGCGACGTCAAAGAACTCCCTATTCTGTCCGAAGCGCCAGGCGTTGGCGAAGACGTTCGTGGGAAAGGTGGTGCGCCTGGTGTTGAAGTCACGTACGACGCCGTTGTAGAAGCGACGCGACGCCGAAATTCTGTCCTCCGTGTCGACGAGTTCGTCATGAAGCTTCCGGAAGCTCTCATTGGCTCGCAACTGCGGATAACTCTCTGATACGGCGAAGAGGCTCTTGAGGGCCGTCTGGAACTGGTGCTCGGCTTTTGCCGCGTGCTCCACACCTTGGTCGCGGGCGTCGAGAGCGTTGGCCCGAGCCGCCGTGACCCTTTCCAGAACCTCTCTCTCGTGCGTGGCGTAGCCCTTCACGGTGTTGACGAGGTTGGGGATCAGGTCGTATCGGCGCTCCAACTGGACCGTGATCCCGCTCCACGCCTCCTGTGCCTTCTGGTCCAGCCTGACAAGCCTGTTGTAGGCGCCAACCAGTGTCACGGCGACCAGCACGAGCACGACAACAACCGCGCCGACGATCCAGGTCGTCATCGCTCGATGACCTCCTCATGATTTGGGGTAGCCGACGCCGTAGGGAGAACGCAACGGGTACGCGGCCGGGGATCATCCTCCAAGTAGGAGCGTCGATGGTCAAGCCGGCTTCTCCCGTCGATGCGTCGTTCGTAATCGAAGAGCCAGACGGCGATGGCCGGTCAACCACGCCGGACTCCGCTCGACGATCCACCGCACCCGGTGCACCACGAAGCCACGCTGGTCGCCGGGCTTACGGACGATCTCGATCGTGGTGGAAAGCACTGATCTCGCCCCGCCACAGGACGGCCGGCGGGGCCTTGGTCAGGGCGAGCGGTGTGGCGCGCGTCTCACCTCGGGCTGCATCCGGTGGCAACCGGAGCCGACTCCGGTTACCGTGGGTGAGTAACGGAGGAGGCTCCGGTTCGGATACTTCGCTGCCGAACGGGAAACCGGCACTCGGCCAGAAAGCAGAAGAAAGGCAGATCATGAACGACAGCCGCATCACCACACCCTTCGGCGCGCAGTCGACCGCCGCCGACGTCATCGCCGGAATCGACCTCGACGGTCGCCGGGCCGTCGTCACCGGCGCCGCCTCCGGGATCGGCGTCGAGACGGCCCGCGCGCTCGCCAGCGCCAACGCCGAGGTGACCCTGGCTGTCCGCGACGTCGCGGCCGGCGAGCGGGTCGCCACGGAGATCACCGCGAGCACCGGCAACAGCCGGATCCGGGTCGCCCCGCTCGACCTCGCCGACCCGGCGTCGATCGCGGCGTTCGTCGCCGACTGGACCGGCCCGCTGCACATTCTGATCAACAACGCCGGGATCATGGCCCCGCCGCTCACCCGGACCCCGCAGGGCTGGGAGATCCAGTTCGGCACCAACCATCTCGGGCACTTCGCGCTGGCCACCGGCCTGCACGACGCGCTGGCGGCGGCCGGCCGGTCCCGCGTCGTATCCGTCAGTTCGCGGGGACATCGGCTCGCCCCGGTGGACTTCGAAGACATCAACTTCGAGCGGCGCGAATACGACCCCTGGGTGGGGTACGGGCAGTCCAAGACGGCCAACATCCTGTTCGCGGTCGAGGCCGACAAGCGCTGGGCCGCAGCCGGGATCACCGTCAACGCACTGCATCCCGGCGCGATCATCGCGTCGAACCTGACCCGGCACATGAGCAAGGAGGAACTCGACGCCGCGAAGGCCTCCGGCGAGGAGTTCAAGAGCCCGGAGCAGGGCGCCGCCACCTCCGTACTGCTCGCGACCTGGCCGGAACTCGACGGCGTCGGCGGCCGGTACTTCGAGGACTGCAACGAGGCACTCCGGGGCGCCACGGAACGGTCCGGCGTGGCCGACTACGCGCTCGACCCGGAGGCTGCCGCCCGGTTGTGGCAGGTCTCGACCGACATGCTGGTCAACCGGATCTGAGCGAACCCCGGAGAACCGGAACAACAAGGATCCCGCCGATCGGAAATCGGCGGGATCCTGATGTCGAACCGGTCGCGGTACGCCTCAGCCGACGGTGACGGCGACCTCGTTGATGCCCCGACCGGCGGTGATCGCGGTGTCGCCGTTGCCGTGCCGGGACAGCGCCCGCAGCGTCCAACTACCCGGTGCGGCGAAGAACCGGAACTGGCCGGCCGGCGAGGTGACCACCTCCGCGGTGAACTCACCCGTGGAGTCGAGCAGCCGGACGTACGCCCCCGGAACGGCCTCGCCGTTCTCGGCGCTGACCACGCCGGTGATGACGGTTTCCTTCTCCAGGTCCAGACCGGCAGGCAGCGGAGCCGCCTGGTCCGGGGCCGCGCAACCGGCCGTGACGGGAACGGTCATGGTGCTCACGCCTCCCCCGGCTCATCGCCGAGCGCCACCGGCACACCGACGAGCGAGCCGTACTCGGTCCAGGAACCGTCGTAGTTCTTCACGTTCTGGTGGCCCAACAACTCCTGGAGAACGAACCAGGTGTGCGAGGAACGCTCGCCGATCCGGCAGTACGCGATGGTCTCCTTGCCGTCGTCCAGCCCGGCCTCCGCATAGATCTTGCGAAGCTCGTCGTCGGACTTGAAGGTGCCGTCCTCGTTCGCGGCCTTCGACCACGGCACGCTGATCGCGGTCGGGATGTGCCCGGCCCGCTGCGCCTGCTCCTGCGGCAGGTGGGCCGGGGCGAGCAGCCGGCCGGCGTACTCGTCGGGGGAACGCACGTCGACCAGGTTCTTGCTGCCGATCGCGGCGACCGCCTCGTCGCGGAACGCCCGGATGGACAGGTCCGGCTCCTGCGCGACGTACTGGGTCGCCGGGCGGGAGACCGCGTCGGCGACCAGCGGCCGACCCTCCAACTCCCACTTCTTGCGGCCACCGTCGAGGAGCTTGACGTCGCCGTGCCCGTAGAGCTTGAAGTACCAGTACGCGTAGGCGGCGAACCAGTTGTTGTTGCCGCCGTAGAGGACGACGGTGTCGTCGTTGCCGATGCCCCGCCCGGAGAGCAGCGCCTCGAACTGCGACTTGTTCACGAAGTCCCGGCGTACCGGGTCCTGCAGGTCGGTCTTCCAGTCCAGCTTGATCGCACCGGCGATGTGCCCACCGTCGTACGCGCTGGTGTCCTCGTCCACCTCGACGAAAACCACGCCGGGGGCGTCGAGATTCTTCTCGACCCAGTCGGCCGAGACGAGTGCGGTGTCGCGACTCATCAGATCACTCCTTGGTGAGGATTGTGGTGAGCCTGCGCGTGTGGGTCGACTGATGTTGTGGTCGCAAGTCACGCGCGGGACCCATTGATTGGACGGATCACGGGTACGTGCGACGGCGCCGCTGCCGGGCGTGGAAGGGACTCAGAGGGTACGCAGAGACAGCCCCGCCGTCAGATGACGGGGCGACACAGGCAGGTGGCCACGCGGCACAGGTCGACCGCGCGCCGTTTGGTGAGGAGCGTCCCCATGGAACCGGAGCCTACCAGTGCACGAAGTCGTCACCCAGGTCCGACCACGATCCGGGATCACACCCGTCGCTCTCCGTCCCCGCTCGGGCGGGCACGGCAACGAGCACCATGTCCCCGCTCGGGCGGGCACGGCAACGAGCACCATGTCCCCGCTCGGGCGGGCACGGCAACGAGCACCATGTCCCCGCTCGGGCGGGCACGGCGACGAGCACCATCGGAACGAGTGCGGCGCCCGGATCAGCGGACCTCACTCAGCGACACGTTGCGGGCGCTGCCCGTCACGGCCAATCCGTTCGGCAACGGGCGTACCTCCTGCAACTCCAAATCGAACGGCAGCGCCGGCAACGGCACCTTGACCGAGAGGTCCTTGGCGAACCCGGTGATGAAGGACTGGACCAGCGGGTTTTCCGGCAGGTCGTCGGCGGTCAGCTGGTCGACGTCGACGACGATGTCCGTGCCCTGCACGGTCAGCTTGGCGGTGCCCCGGACGGTCAGGTTCTGCTCCAGGATCGGCACGCGTACGGACGCCGTGACGGCCAGCTTGCCGTCCTGCTCCCGCAACTCGACTCCGGGCTGGTCGATCAGCGCGACCACGCTGTCGTACGCGACTGTCGCCGTGCCCTGCACCGTCTCGGCGGTGACCTCGCCCTGACCGCTGCGCAGCGTGTCGAGCGACGCGGTCACGTTCCGGGCGTCGGCCGTCAGCTCCGGCACCCGTACCGTGGCGTTGGTGCCCTGGACCGGACCCTGCAGATCCCGGAGCACGACGTTGATCGAGTCGTACCGGCCGCCCAGTACCTGGGTCAGGAACGGAAAGCCGCCCACGGTCACCTCGGGGGCCGACGCCTGGACGTTCTTCTTGGTGAGCTGTTGGTCGACCTGGTCGGCCACGACCCGCTCGGCGACTCCGGCGGCGACCCGGTCGGCGACCACGAGCAGGGCACCCAGCACGAGCAGCAGGATGATCAGGATGATGAGCGCCCGACGGCCCCTGCGCCGACGGGGCTTCTCGCCGTACGTCCCACCGTCTGCCGGATAGCTGTCCGCCACGCCGCCGCCTCTTCTCCGAAATCGGGTACGCCGGCCCAATCGCCGTCACCGGCACCACTATCTACCCGACGCGCCACATCTCCAATCGTGGCCCCATGCGGTGTTAGGAAGGGCCCCTTCTTATACAAAAAGCGATAAGAAGGGGCCCTTCCTTACATCCTCTACAGGAAGAAGACGCTCATTGCGTAGGCGGCCGGTGCCGCCAGGGCGAAGCCGCCGAGCGGGCCCTGCATGTGCCGGGCGACCCACATCGTCGGCGGTTCGCCGGCCATCTGCCGGCCCGCCTCCGAGTAGCCGACCGCAAGGTCGGCCAGCACCGCGGCGGCCGCCGCGACCAGCCCGACCACCGCGCCACGGGTCGGCGTCATCGGTACCAGGTAGCTGCCGAGGATGGCCGCGGCGAGGGTGCCGAGCATCGCCCCGAGCACCACACCGGCCGCCCCGCGCGGCACCTGCGGGGCCAGCCTCGGCCACGGCAGCAGTGCGTCGGTCAGCCGCGCGACGGTCAGCGCGACCGCGGTCGCGGCGAGGCAGACGATGATCGCCTGGGTACCCACCGGAATCCGGCTGAGCACGATCAGGGTCGCGAACGAGACGACGCCGATCACGATGAACAGCGTGGCGCCGAGCGACTCGGTGACCCGGGCGCGGTCGGCCCGCCGGACGAGCTGCCCGACCACTCCGACGAACAGGGCACCCGCGGCCACGTACCCCAGCGGGCCGAGCGCGGCGATCTCGGGCAGTACGGCGGCCACGTCGGCGGCGGCGGCCGCCGCGACCGACACCCCCGCCACCAGCAGCAGCGCGGGCGGGCGGGTGGCCATCGTCCAGGCGAGGATGAACAGTAGCTGCACCCCGAAGACGACCATGGCGAAGGGCAACCGGGCACCCGGGCCGGCGGTCTGTGCCCCGAAGATCAGGCCGACTCCGACCAGCCCGGCGAATCCCGCGATCGCCACCGACAGCAGCCGACGGATCGGTACGGGTGGCAGCTCCTCCTCGTCGTCCTGGTCCTCCAGTTCGGCGGAGGCTTCCGCACGTGCGGCGGCTTCCGCCCGGGAGGCGTCGGACGGCCGGTGGTCTCCGGCGGTTCGCGGTGCGTCGAACGGTCGTGGGCTCTCCGCCGGCCGGGGACCGTCGAAGGGGCCGCCCCGGGGGTCGGGACCATCGAAGGGGCCGCCCCGGGAATCGGGAGCGGCGGGGTGGCCACGAGGGTCCGGGGCACGGTGCGGGCTGCCCGGGCCGGGACGGTTGTCCGGCCAGGAATCACGACCTGTCTCCGGTGGCGTCGAGGGGTACACGCCCTCGATCGTGCCAGACCGACCGGGTGACGCGCCGATCCCGGTTTCCCCAACTTGGAAACTTGCGTGTAATGACCGATCCCACAGGCAACGAGACAAACGTGTGAGAGCACCGGCCGAAGATTCAGATAAACTCTGGCCTTACCTACCCGTCAGTGAAGCCGGGACGACCCCAGTCTTCAGCGGTACCCCCGGCCTCCCGCCGAGCGCCGCTGGCCACCGCGCGGCCCGTTCGGAGCCGCCGGGACGGAGGTGATGTGTGGAGATCCTGCTGCTGGTGACCGCGCGAGCAGGCGAACCGTCCGTTGTGTTGCCTGCCCTCGATCTGCTGCCCCACTCGGTGCGTACCGCGCCTCGTGATGTCCGCACCCTGGTGTCCGGGCCGAGCCCGGACGCCGTACTGGTCGACGCCCGTTCGGAACTGAGCGAGGCGCGGGCGACCTGCCGGATGCTGCACGCCACCGGCCTCGGCGTACCGCTGCTGGCGGTGGTGACCGAGGCCGGCCTCATCGCCCTGAACGCGGACTGGGGCGTGGACGACGTCATCCTGGCCAGCGCCGGGCCGGCCGAGGTCGAGGCCCGGCTGCGGCTCGCCGTCGGCCGACTCACGAACGCGACCGCGGCGGCCGGCGGGCTGATCCGGGGCGGTGAACTGACCATCGACCCGGACACCTACGCCGCCAAACTGAAGGGTCGGCCGCTCGACCTGACGTACAAGGAGTTCGAGCTGCTCAAGTTCCTGGCCCAGCACCCGGGCCGGGTCTTCACCCGGGACCAGTTGCTGCGGGAGGTCTGGGGTTACGACTACTTCGGCGGCACCCGCACCGTCGACGTGCACGTACGGCGACTGCGGGCCAAGCTCGGCTCGGAGTACGAGTCGATGATCGGCACCGTCCGGCAGGTGGGCTACAAGTTCGTCACTCCGGCCTCCCGGCCGCTGGCGGAGACGGAAGGCGTGCCGCTGCCCGTCTGAGGCGACGACGTTCACGAGGGCCGCCCCGCGATCGCTGCCGGGGCGACCCTCGTGTCGTACGACCTGAGCAGGTTTCGCGGCAATACCAGAAAACATCTCTCATCGGACAATTCGTACGTAGCCTTGACCGGGAACATCCGGAAGGGGCAGACGTGGCAGCAGCGAGTCTCGTGGCGGCGCGACGTCGGTGTGCGCGCGTGGGCGACCGACGTGCGACCCGCACCGGAACGGTCCGCTGATGGCCACCCTGTCGAGGACCAACATGCTGGTGGTCGCGTCGGTGGTCACGACCGCGATTCTGGGCAGCGCCTACCTTCTCGGCCACACCCTGGGCAGCCCCGGTGGCCCCCTGGGCTCGGTCCAGACCCGGTCGGCGAGCTCCCCCGACCCCGGCTCCCACAC
>NZ_JADPUN010000336.1 GCF_015690345.1 Plantactinospora alkalitolerans
GCGGTGGGTCGACCATGCGGGAACAGTAGGGCCGCAACCGATCCGGCAGGAAGGTCCAGTTTCATGCCCATCCAGTGGGCCGGTTCTGGCCCGGAGCTGCCTCTGCCCGTCGACCGGAACAGCGCGGAATCGCTGCGCGACCAGATCGAACACGCGCTGCGGGGAGCACTGCACGATCCTTCCCCGGCAACTGCGCTTCGACGTCCGCCCTCCCAGCTCCCAAGGACCGCCGTCGGGGCGGACGACCTGCCGGCGCGGCGGGCAGCGGAGGCTCACGGGCCGCCCATCGCGCGCCGGTCAGGTCGTACCCGCTCGTCAGAGCACGGCCATCCGGCCCCTACTACTTGTCGCCCCAGACCTCCTGGGCGGTCTCCACGATCAGCCGCAGCTTCGCCACCTGCTCCTCCTGGGTGAGCGCGTTTCCCTCCACCGTGGACGAGAAGCCGCACTGCGGGGAGAGACAGAGCTGCTCCAGCGGCACGTAGCGGGCGGCCTCGTCGATCCGGCGCTTGAGGGCGTCCTTGCTCTCCAGCTCGCCGCGCTTGGTGGTGACCAGGCCCAGCACCACCTTCTTGCCCGGCGGCACGAACCGGAGCGGGGCGAAGTCGCCGGAGCGCTCGTCGTCGTACTCCAGGAAGAAGCCGTCGACGTCGAGCTGGGTGAAGAGCGCCTCGGCGACGAAGTCGTATCCGCCCTCGGCGGCCCAGGAGGACCGGAAGTTGCCCCGGCACATGTGCGTGGTGATCGACAGGCTTTCCGGGCGCCCTGCCAGCGACGCGTTGATCTGCCGGATGTACCGCTCGTGCTGGTGCTCCGGGTCGCCGCCCTGCGCGGCCACCATGTCCCGCTGCCGGGGGTCGTTCAGGTACGCCAGGCTGGTGTCGTCGAACTGGAGGTAGGTACAGCCGAGTGCGGCGAGCCGGCTGACCTGCTCGGCGTACGCGGCGCTCAGGTCCGTCCAGAACTGGTCCAGCTCCGGGTAGACGCCGGTGTCGATGGCTGCCCGACCGCCCCGGTAGTGCACCATGCTCGGCGACGGGATGGTCAGCTTCGGCGTCGCGGTGGTGGTCTGCTCCTTCAGGAAGGAGAAGGCGTCGCCGAAGATGGTGTGATCCAGCGTCACCCGGTCGTGTACGCGCAGCGCGGCCGAGCTGAACTCCAGCGCGCCGGCCTCGTTGTAGAACTGCACCGTCAGCTTCTCGTCCGCCGGGTCGATGCCGCCGAGCTGGTAGATGAAGTCCATGTGCCACGACGTACGACGGAATTCGCCGTCGGTCGCGGTACGCAGGCCGATGCTCTCCTGCAGGCGTACCACCTCGCGGATCGCGTCGTCCTCGACGGCGCGCAACTCCTCGGCGGTGATCCGCCCGGCGGCCCGGTCCTGCCTGGCGCTCAGCAGCCGCGCCGGCCGCAGCAGGCTGCCGACGTGGTCGGCGCGGAACGGCGGTCGGGGTGATGAATCCATGGGGGTCCCCTCTGCTTCTGTACGCGGGCTCCTTGTCGCTACGCGCCGGCTTCGCGTACCGCGATGGCGCGATCCGGCAACCATAGTCCGCCACACCGATATAGATGATCACCAGCCCCGGGCCCCGGCCGGCGCGTCCGCTGCTCAGTCCCGGCTGACGGATAGCCCGGCCGACTGATTCAGGGTCGCGCCGACAGACAGCAGACATCTCCACCCGCTCCCACATGCCCCGATCGTCGGACGGGGTGATGCAGAATCGGGCAAATTCGGGTGAATTGAGAACAGCTAGCCCGGCGTGATCAACCGAGGGCGACTAGCAGGGGATCGGGACCAGAGCCTGCCGGGGGCCGGAGTCAATCCGCATCAGTTCGCTGACCGTCATGTTCTCGGACCAGCCCAGCTCGCCGAGTGGCTTGGCCTCTCGCATCAGATCATCCGAGTTGGCGATGTGCGTGGTCCAGAGCATCCGGTCAGCGACAGGGGCAACGATTACGGCCACATCACCCTTCGGGTGGAGCTGAGCCGCGATGTCCCGAAGCCGATCAGTTGGCTCGGCAATGATGAACAGGACCTCGCCGGTGCGGGTCACGGGTGCTGCGGTGAGCAGGTTCCGCTGGCTCTCGTCTGCCAGGACCGAAAGCAGAGTTCCGGCCGTCTCCTGGCGGCTCTCCGCGTGCTGGTCGTTGGCGATGCGGACGACGTACTCGACGCCCTCGATCTCCTTCAGGTTTTCCGTGTGCACCTGGACCGGGGTACCAGGCTCAACGCCCGCGAACCGGAGGATCGATGGAAGATCGTGCCGAAGATCCATGAGGGTGTCCCTGCCCGCAGCGAGGCCGGGAACCTGCGGGCTGTAGAGAGTCCATCCGTCATCGTCGCTTTGTGGGCAGGAGACGATCAGGTTAAGCCGCTGCTCAGGCATTTCTGACCACCTTCTCTGCTTCCGCGAGCGACAAGCCTACGTCCTTCACCAGTATGCCCTTCACTCTGTGCGGTGGGATCGAGACGCTGTCATGAAAGGCGAAGATTATGTCCGGTCGTCCCTCTGAGATCATCCTTCGGTGTGACCCTTCCTGACGCACCGTCGCGTACCCCAGTTCACGCTCGAGCAATCGACGCATCTCTTTCGCCTTGAGTGACGGCCAGCTGCTACCCACGGTGGCACAGTCTTGCCTATAAGTAACCGTGAGCGCTACTCGACCTTCCGGACCTCAACGCGGTACGAAAGGCGCGACCCGGCAAGTCACCCGGGTGTATCGACCACGACAGGCTCTCCTCGGGCTGACCGGCACAGTGCAGCGTTGTCTGCCTGCAGGATCAGGCCGGTGCGGCCGTTCCGGTGACCGGGACGGGTTCGGTCTGCGCCCAGATGGCGCTCATCTCCTTCATGGCCTGCTCCATGATCTGCACCATCGCGACCTTGGCGCGGTCGCCGTCGCGCCGCTGGATCGCCTGCGCCACCTCGGCGTGCAGTTGCAACGCCTCCTCGTGCGGGTAGTGCGGCATCAGGTCGTAGTGGTACCGGCCGGCGAGCACCTCGGCGACGAGTTCGTGCAGCTTCAGGAACATCTCGTTGCCGGAGTCGACCAGCACCTGCCGGTGGAACTCGATGTCGAGCCGGAGGAACTCGGGCTCGTCGCCGGCCTTGCCGGCCGCCCACATCTTCCCGGCGAGGCCGATCAGGTCGCTGGCCTCCTGCGGGGTCGCCCGGACGGCCGCGAGCGCGGCGGCCTGTGGCTCGACCGCCGCCCGGAGTTCGGTGATCGAGCGGAGTTGGGCGATCCGGCCCGCCGAGGCGAGTCGCCAGCGGATCACCTGGGGGTCGAAGACGTTCCATTCGCTGGCGGCCCGGATCAGGGTGCCGACCCGGCGGCGGGACTCGACGAGCCCCATCGAGGAGAGCACCCGCAGCACCTCGCGGACGACCGAGCGGGAGACGGCGTACTGCTCGACGAGGTCGTCGATGTAGAGCACCGAGCCCGGTGCGAGCTGGCCGGCACAGACGGCCGTGCCGAGGAGGTCGAGCACGCGGGCGTGCAGCCCCGGTTCGGCAGCGCCGATCCGGACAGACGCATCCTCTGGGAACGGCATGTCCATAAATAAAGCCTATCAGTGAGAGGGCATCCCTTGCATAAGTCAGGTTTATCGGCCTAGCATCCGGCATTAAGCGGATGTAGGGCATCCGCTGCGGCGCCCCAACGGCGGGTCGCCGCGACGGAAGGGGAATGGACGTGTTACGTCGGTCGGTAATCGGGACGTCTCTGGCCGTGGTGGCCGCCCTCGGCCTGTCCGCCTGCGGTGGCGGCGGGGACGACAGCGGCGAGTCGAATACTTTGCGCGTGACGCTGGTGAACCACGTCTGGACGGAAAACATAAAGCAGGCCCTGCCGGAGTTCGAGAAGCAGACCGGCCTGAAGGTCGAGGTCACCCAGCTGGGCGAGGACCAGCTTTCTGACCAGTACAACGTCAAGCTGAACGCCGGGTCCAGCGACATCGACGTGATGATGTACCGGCCGCTGCAGGAGGGGAAGCTGTTCGCCAAGAACAAGTACCTCGCCGACCTGACCGACAAGACCAAGGGGAACGCCGCCTTCGGCTTCGACGACTTCCAGGCCGGACCGGTGCAGGCGACCAGCTACGAGGACAAGGTGGTCGGCGTACCGATCATCACCGAGCAGGAGGTCCTCTACTACCGCAAGGACCTGCTCTCCAAGGCCGGCTACAGCGCGCCGCCGAAGACCCTCGACGAGCTGAAGAGCATGGCGGCGAAGATCCAGGCCGAGAACGCCGGCACCGCGGGCTTCGTTGCCCGGACCGGTAAGGCGGCGGCGGTCACCCAGTTCTCCAGCTTCCTCTACAGCTTCGGCGGCGACTTCGTCGACGGCAGCGGCAAGGCCACGGTCAACAGCGACCAGGCCAAGCAGGCGTACGCCTACTACGGCGGGCTGCTCAAGGACCACGGCCCGCAGAACATCAGCACCGACATGAGCTGGTCCGAGGCGATGGCGATCTTCACCCAGGGCAAGGCCGCCTTCTACACCGAGGCCAACTCGCTCTACAAGAACGCCACCGACCCGGCCAAGTCGAAGGTCTCCGACACCGTCGGATTCGCGCCGTTCCCGGCCGGTCCGGCCGGCTCGAAGCCGTACAACGTCCCCTCGTGGGCGCTCGGCATCAACGAGTCCTCCAAGAACCAGAGCAACGCCTGGAAGTTCATCGAGTGGGCGGCCGGCAAGGACCAGACGCTGGCGCAGCAGAAGGCCGGCGTCCCCGGCGCCCGTACCTCGGTCTGGGCCAACCCCGAGGGCATCGCGACCTACCCGAAGGACCTCGCGGACGCCATCGCGATCAGCACGGCGAACGGCGTCGGCCACGACCGGCCGCTGGTCGTGAAGGTGGCCGAGGCTCGCGAGATCGTCGGTCAGCCGATCGTCGACGCCATCACCGGCAAGGACGTCGCCGGCTCGACGGCCACGGCCAACGAGGCCTTCCAGAAGCTCCTGGACGACGAGAAGTAAGCCAACCGCGCGGGGTGACGGACCAGTTCCGTCACCCCGTGTCACCTGGCCCGCCGAAGCCGGAGACCCCTCATGGCAGTCATCGCATCCACCCCACCCTCCTCGACCGACACCTCCGCCTGGAGCCGATGGGCGAACAACCACCGCAAGTGGCTGTTCGCGGCACCGGCCATGGTGTTCGTCGGCGCACTGATCATTTTCCCGCTCGCCTGGACGCTGTACCTCAGCCTCACCGACGCCGAGGGATCGGTCCGGGCCGAGTCCGAGTTCATCGGATTCGCGAACTACCTCGAAGTCCTCTCCGACACCGACCGGTTCTGGCCGGCCGTACTCCGGACCTTCGGGTTCACCGGTGTCGCCCTGTTCTTCGAGGTCGTGCTCGGCATGGCGGTCGCGCTGCTGCTGTGGCGGCCGTTCCGGGGTGAGAAGTGGGTCCGGGTCGCCATCCTGATGCCGCTGGTCGCGACCCCGGTCGCGGTCGGCATGATGTGGCGGCTCATCTTCGACCCCAACATCGGAATGGCGAACCAGCTGCTCGGCTGGTTCGGCATCGGGCCGCAGCCCTGGCTGGCCGGTCAGCACAGTGCCCTGCCGACGACGATCTTCATCGACGTCTGGCAGTGGACGCCGATGGTCGTACTGATCCTGCTCGCCGGTCTGACCTCGCTGTCCAACGAGCCGGACGAGGCGGCCCGGGTCGACGGCGCCAACGCCTGGCAGCGGTTCCGGCACATCACCCTGCCGCTGCTGATGCCGACCGTCATCGTCGCGATCCTGCTGCGCGGGATCGACGCCCTGAAGACCTTCGACATCCTCTACGCGACCAAGGGCCGCGGCGGCGGGTCGTTCCACGAGGTCGAGACCCTCAACGTGTACGCCTACGGCCTGAGCTTCGACTACAACGAGTACGGCGTCTCCTCGACCGTCCTCATCATCTTCTTCCTGATCATCATCGGCTCGATGTGGGCACTGACCTCCCGACGCAAGAAGGGTGCACGCTGATGGCCCGCCGTACCCGCCGTACCCCGTACAAGGTGTTCCGGGCGGTTGCCCTGGCCCTCGTGGTGGTCTCGCTGCTCGCCCCGCTGGTCTGGATGGTCGCCGCCTCGTTCAAGACGAACGTCGACATCTACGACACGAGCAAGGCGTTCGCCTTCACCCCGGTGCTGGAGAACTACACAAAGGTCCTGGACCAGGCGAACTACTTCCAGTTCATCGGCAACAGCCTGTGGGTGGCGTTCGCCGCCACCGTACTGTCGCTGATCCTGGGCGTGCCGGCGGCGTACTCGATGAGCCGGTTCAACATGCGCAAGTCGGCCCTGGTGGTGCTGATGGCCCGGGTCATCCCCGGCGTCTCGCTGCTGGTGCCCTGGTACTACGTCTTCTCCAACCTGAAGCTGGTCGGCGGCTTCTCCGTCCTCATCCTCAGCCACATGTTCGTGTCACTGCCGCTGGTGGTGTACATCATGATGGGCTTCTTCGACGGACTTCCGCTGGAGTTGGAGGAGTCCGCACTGGTCGACGGGCTCACCCACATCGGCGCGTTCCGCCGGATCACGCTGCCGCTGTCCGCACCGGGCATCGCGACCGCCGGGATCCTGTCGTTCATCTTCTCCTGGAACAACTTCATGTTCGCCCTGGTGCTCTCGGGTGCGGACACCAAGACGTTGCCGGTCGCGATCTTCGACTTCGTCGGCTACGCGAGCATCGACTGGGGTGGCCTGATGGCGGCGTCGACGGTGGTCACGCTGCCGATCATGGTGATCGCCCTGTTCGTGCAGAAGTACGTCGTCTCCGGCCTCACCGCCGGGGCCACCAAGGGCTGAGGTCGAGACGAAGTGACGAAGATCGTTAGGGTCGAGACCTTTCTCGTCCCGCCCCGCTGGCTGTTCGTCCGGATCGAGACCGACAGCGGCATCGTCGGCTGGGGCGAGGCGACCTGCGAGGGCCGGTCGGAGACCGTACGCACCGCCGTGCAGCAGCTCAGCGAACTGCTGGTCGGCCGGGACGCGCTGCGGATCGAGGACCACTGGCAGTTGATGACCAAGGGGTCGTTCTACCGGGGCGGGCCGATCCTGGCCAGTGCCGTCTCCGGGCTCGACCAGGCGCTCTGGGACATCGCCGGCAAGCACTTCGACGCCCCGGTGCACCAGTTGCTCGGCGGCCCGGTCCGGGACCGGATCCGGGTCTACGGCTGGGTCGGCGGCGACGAGCCGGCCGAGGTCGCCGACCACATCGCGGAACAGGTGGCCGCCGGGCTCACGGCGGTCAAGATGAACGCGTCCGGCCGGATGAGCCCGGTCGCGTCCGTCGCCGAACTCGACGGGGTGGTCCGCCGGGTCGCCGCCGCCCGCGAGGTGCTGGGCGAGGACCGGGACGTCGCGGTCGACTTCCACGGCCGGTTCACCCTGGCCAACGCCCGCCGGGTCGCCCCGCTGCTGGAGCCGTTCCGGCCGTTCTTCCTGGAGGAGCCGGTCGTACCCGAGAACTCGCACCTGATCGGCGAGTTCGTCAGGTCCACCACCACTCCGGTCTCCACCGGCGAGCGGCTCTACAGCCGGCAGGAGTTCCTGCCCGTCCTCCAGGCCGGCATCGCGGTCGCCCAACCGGACGTCTCGCACGCCGGCGGGATCACCGAGGTACGTAAGATCGCGGCATTGGCCGAGGTGTACGACGTACAACTCGCCCCGCACTGTCCGCTCGGACCGATCGCCCTGGCGGCCTGCCTGCAGGTCGGCTTCGCGACGCCGAACTACCTGATCCAGGAGCAGAGCATCGGGATCCACTACAACTCCGACGCCGAGGTGCTGGACTACGTCGTGGACCGGACGCCGTTCGACTTCGCCGACGGGCACATCGCCCGGCTGACCGGCCCGGGACTCGGCGTCGAGATCGACGAGAACGCGGTACGGCTGGCGGACAAGCGCGGGCACGCCTGGCGCGGACCGACCTGGCGCCACCCCGACGGCTCCTTCGCGGAGTGGTGAACCAGCCCCGGCCCCGCCGTCCATTTTCATTCCATCCCGGGAAGAAAGGCATGTCGTGAAGATCATCGCCGCCGACGTGATCGTCACCAGCCCCGATCGCAACTTCGTCACCCTGAAGATCACCACTGACGAGGGCATCACCGGCCTTGGCGACGGCACACTCAACGGCCGGGAACTCTCGGTCGCGTCGTACCTGTCCGACCATGTCGTACCGCTGCTGATCGGGCGTGACCCGCACCGGATCGAGGACACCTGGCAGTTCCTGTACCGGTCGGCGTACTGGCGGCGCGGACCGGTGACCATGGCCGCGATCGCGGCGGTGGACGTGGCGCTCTGGGACATCAAGGCGAAGGCCGCCGGGATGCCGCTGTACCAGCTGCTCGGCGGCGCCTCCCGGACCGGCATCATGGCGTACGGGCACGCCTCGGGGCGGGACCTTCCGGAGCTGTTCGACTCGATCCGGCGCCACCTCGACCAGGGATTCAGGTCGATCCGGGTGCAGACCTCGGTACCGGGGATCAACGCGGTGTACGGCGTCGCCGCCCAGCCCAGCGCCGACGGCAAGCGCTACGACTACGAGCCAGCGCAGCGCACCCCGCTGCCCGCCGAGGAGGACTGGGACACCCGGGCCTACCTGCGGCACCTGCCCGGCGTCTTCGAGGCGGTCCGGAACGAGTTCGGCCCCGAACTGCCGCTGCTGCACGACGGGCACCACCGGATGACCCCGATCCAGGCGGCCAGGCTCGGCAAGGCGCTCGAGCCGTACGACCTGTTCTGGCTGGAGGACTGCACGCCGGCGGAGAACCAGGAGGCGCTGCGGCTGGTTCGCCAGCACACCACCACCCCGCTGGCGATCGGCGAGGTCTTCAACACGGTGTGGGACTACCAGACCCTGATCCGGGAGCAGTTGATCGACTACGTCCGGTCCGCCGTCACGCACACCGGCGGGATCACCGCGATGCGCAAGCTCCTCGACTTCGCCGCGCAGTACCAGATCAAGTCCGGCATCCACGGACCGACCGACATCTCGCCGGTGGGGATGGCCGCCGCGCTGCACCTGGATCTGGCGATCCACAACTTCGGCATCCAGGAGTACATGCGGCACGGCCCGTTGACCGACGAGGTCTTCCGGCAGTCGTTCACCTTCACCGACGGCTACCTGCACCCCGGCGAACAGCCCGGGATCGGCGTCGAGCTCGACGAGGTGGCCGCCGAGCGGTTCCCGTACGTGCCGGCGTACCTGCCGTTCAACCGGCTCCAGGACGGTACGGTCCATGACTGGTGACGGCCTCGCCGGTACCGCCGCAGAGTCGGCTCCGACCCGGCACGCGGCTCCGACCCGGCACGCGGCTCCGACCCGGCACATCGTGGTGATGGGTGTGTCCGGGTCGGGCAAGACCACCGTGGCCGAGGGGATCAGCGCGGCCACCGGGTTGACCTTCGCCGAGGCCGACGGGTTCCATCCGCCGTCCAACGTGGAACTGATGCGCGCCGGGGTGCCGCTCGAGGACGCACACCGGTGGCCGTGGCTGCGGGAACTGGCCGGCTGGATGGCCGAACGGGCCGCCGAGGGAGTTTCCACCGTACTGGCCTGCTCGGCGCTGAAGCGCTCGTACCGGGACGTGCTCCGGCAGGGCCCGCCGAGCGTCGACTTCGTCCTGCTCGACGGGTCGGCCGAGGTGATCCGGGAACGGATGGGCCGGCGGTCCGGGCACTACATGCCGGCCAGCCTGCTGGACTCGCAGATCGCGACCCTGGAGCGACCGCAGCCGGACGAGCGGATCCTGACCCTCGACGTCGCACTGACCCCGGAGAATCTGGTCGCGGCGGCGGTCAGCGGACTCGGCCTGCTGCCCGACGGCACCGGCTGACCGGCGCCCGCGCGGACGTCGACGTTGGTGGGCCCGATTCGCAGCACGGGCAGGTCAGGTACTGCCCTGTCTCCCGCCGACGGCGAGCCGATCTTGTAGCGTGGCGTGCCGGAACTGGTAAACCGGGCCCACCTGGCGAAGTAGGCCGAGCGCGCGTGACTCCTCCAGAAATGACATCAGGCGCCACGGCGCCTCGCGTCGCAGGCACAGGATCACTTTCGCAAACAGGTAGGAACTGCCGGCGGAGGGCGCCCAGAACACCAGCGCGGCCCCCAGCAGGGATATGCCGAGCGCAACTTCCGAAAATGAGCCGAACAGAAAAAGACCAATGACCCCGGCGGCCAACAGGGCAGGAAGAGCGACTTCTATGCCGACGATGTTGAGCAGTTGGGCGCGCATGTCCCCGCGGAGGGCAGCTCGGGGTGTCTTCGGGAGGGCATCGGGCGAGACTTCCCTGATCGAGGTAGTGACCCGGGCGGAAATCAGGAGAATTCCCGCGTAGACGGCAAGAAGTGACGCGACAGAGAGAGCGTGAAGCAATATCCTCAGCGGAACCCCGTCGCCTCGGTACGTTCGATTCGCGAGATCAAAGCCGTAGTTACCGACAAGTACCAGACAGACACTTCCTAGTACGAGGCGGCCGAGCGCACCCCGGAATGCCTTCCCGTCGATATACGAGGGCAGTCGGACCCCGGAATCATGAACCGACGCCAGCGTCAGTACCAGAACGAGGAACGCAAACATGACGATCATCGTGGTGGCGGGGACATCGGACCACCAGGTATTCGTCTCCAAGTACGTGATCACCCGTACGGCGAGGACACCCAGGAGAGCCAGGCTCACCATATGTCGGAGCACGCGGTCAATCCTGCCCCGCATCGCATCGGGAATGGCGAGTCGAGTAAGGGTCCACCACGCGATGTCCCGAGTATTGGACTCGTGGAGTCGTCGAGCAAGGAAGACCAGCCAGCGTTGACGGTCGGTGTTATCCCAGCCACGTGACAATCGAGAGAACGGCCCCTTTGGCGGCTGATTCCGCCGCCGCGCCCGATCCACCTCCAGAACGCCTGGCACCAGTTGATCCAGAAGGTGGTCACGGACAGCCGTCACATCAGGAAACCGCTGCCTGGCGAGGAGTTCACGTGGGTCCCGTCCGCGCGTGACGTACACGGTTCGGAAGAGCCAGAGAGCGAGAGGACTGGTCAGCGCTTCGGCGAGGGGACCGACCTCAGCCGACTCCAGGTGGTCTAGCAGTTCCCGCCATTCTGTCGCGTGGCGCCGTCTCGGAGACAGGCATTTGCGCAGAAACGCGTGGACATCGCGAGCGGCGACGGGCTCCGCTTCGACTACCGCAGCCGCGGTCAGTACATCGCTATCCGCCCCGGTCATGGTCTCCCGGTACTCGGTCGTCCGGCAGGTCACGATCAACGGCTCGCCCGCAGCCTCGTTCCAGGCCGCGATCATCTCGCCCCGGATCTCCGCCGGGACCTCGTCGAGGCCGTCGATGACCGGCAGAATCATGCGGTCGTGGACCAGGGTCCGTGCGGCACCGCGCAGATGGGGGAAGTCAGCGGTCAAGCGACGTACGAGCCAGTTGCGAAATCCTTCGGCGGCGGGGTGCCAGTCGTGGAGGGTCAGGAATACAGGCACAGGCTCACCCTCGACAGGATGCTCCAGTAGGTGAAGGAGCAGAAGCATAGCCAAGGTCGTCTTGCCCGAACCTGCTTCTCCCAATATCACCAGACGCCGACGAGGAAGCCCACGAAATGCAGCGGCCATCCGGGCAATCTCGTCCGCAGTTCCATGGATCGCAAGCATGCTCGCGATCCCCGTTTGATCGCTCGACAGGATGTTTTCCGGGTGATCCATCAGGTCGCGGTCGGCGACCCGCCATCGAACGCGTACGGGTTCTGGATCCTCCAGTTGCTGGACGGCCACCTCGCCGCGCCAATACCGGAGGAGGTGCCTGACGAGCAGCCGTCGCGCCGCCTCGATCTCGGCATCACCGCCTCCTTCGTCGACGCGGTGGGTGGCCCGTGCCCAGGTGAACATCGGGATGAGTAAACCCAGGATCCCGCTGGCCACGCCCACCCACGCCGCCAGGTTGGCGACCGATGGTGGCAGAGCGACGTTCGAGGCGGTCACCACGAGGGTTCCTGCGATGCAGAGGGCGACCACCGACCACCGGACCATCCTCGTCATCGATCGATAGTGCACCACCCTGATCACCACCACCCGACCGCTCGACCACATCAATCGACGACTGGAGTACTAGCGGAACCGTGAACTGGGCACCGGACCCGGCGACCGGACCCGGTCGCGCGGCCCGGCCAGCCAGCGACCGGCGACGGCGGAGACGAAGCCGACCAGCGCGCCGTCCGGATCCGCCGGGGTGGCCCCGTCACCGGGGTCGGGCTCACCGTCGGCCCGCAGGATGTCGGCCGCTATCTCCTCGACCGGCCGCTCGTCGGCGGCGCCCCGCTCGATCCCACCGTCCGGGCCCTGCCGCAGCCGCTCACCCCAGGGGGCGACGACCACCTGGGTCAACATCGTGCTCACGTCGGCCGACACCACCGGCGGGTCGGTCCAGCAGGTGGCGTGCTCGAACAGCACCTGTCCGGGCGCCCGCTCGCGCAGCGCCGTCAACAGCTCGCCGTCGTCGAGTTCGGCCAGGTCGTAGGCCACCACCACACTCTCCGGCCGAGCGCCGGTGAACGGCTCGGCCGGCACGCCGAGCACCCGCGCCACCGCGTGACCCAGGATCCGGCTGGACCGGTCCGGCAGCAGTGACACCGACCGGGGCCGTCGGCCGGCGGCGCCGAGGATCAGCTCCAACCGGTCCAGGCCGAGCCGGCAGAGCCCGAAACTGTCCTGCTGGTACGCGTACCGACCGGTCATCCCCGCGTCGAACCCGTACGGCGACAGGCTGGCCAGTACGCCGCCGGTCAACACGAAGTGCCAGCCCCGCAGGTCCGCACCGTCGAGCCGACCGACGCCACCGACGCCACCGACCAGCCCGGCGCGGCCGAGCATCCGTTGGACCCGTTGGTGAGCGGGTCGCCAGTCCTGGTCCTCCGGCGCCGGCAACCGGTCGAAGTGCCGGGTCGCCCGGTCCAGGTCGCCGGCCATGATCGCGTTGTAGACCAGCAGGTACCGGTGCGGCCACGGCGGGAGGGTGGTGTCCCGCTGTTCCAGCGTGGCCACCGCCTCGGCGTGCCGGTGCTCGTCCTCCAACGCGGCCACCAGCTCGGCCAGTACGCCGTCGGCGTCGGGCACCCGACGCACCGCCTCGCGCAACGCCGGTACGGCCACGAACGCGAGGCCGTGTTCGACGCAGGCATAGCCGAAGTCGTAGAGCGCCTGCGGATGTTCCGGATCGTTCGCCAGTCGCGCCGCCGCTCCGGCCAGATCGGTCAGCCCGACCAGCTCGGCCACCCGTTCGAGCAGCCGGGCCAGATCGCCGAGCGCGATCGAGTCCACGGTGGACCGCAGATGCCGGACCACCTCCCCCGCGTCGCCGGACTGCACCAGCTCCCATGCCTTACCCAGGCCGTCACTCACCGCGCAACCTCCGTACTCGAGTCTGTTGTTCCCGCACAACAACGCCATCCACCGGCCGGTGCCCGAGTTGGCCCGCCCGGCGCAGGGCCGGGCGCGGGAACGGAACCGGCATCCTCGGACGACGTCGGAGGATCAGCCGGCGACGGAACCGTCGCGGCGACCGTGTTCGGGGGTGGCTCGTCGGCGAACGCCGACGACGGGCCGGGATCGAGACGGGTGGAACCGACCGACGGGTCGGCGCCCCGGCACTCACCGCAGTGGGCGGTGGCCGCCCTTCCTCTTGACCATGGCGGAAATCATGGCCGACGGCCGATCCGACCGCAACCTCGATTCGGCCGACGGTCCTCCGGTCGCGGGCCCGCGTCCTTGCGGCACCGTGTCGATCGCCCTTCATCCGTGGTTCACCGCAAGGCAGTCGAGCCGCACGACCGCTCGCCTACCGTCCGGACGGTCCGACATGATCCACAGAACAGGGAGACGATCGCGATGAAGCGTCGAATGCTGGGTGCGCTGGTGGTGGCCGGTGCCGTCGTGGGTCTCGGCTCGCCGGCCGCCCAGGCCGCCGGGACCGTCCTCGGCCACGAGCCGGCCTCCGGCGGTGCCGGCGACCGACGGCCCGACCGGCTCCGGCCACTGCCGCAGGCCCACGCCCACAACGACTACGAGCACGAGCGCCCGTTGTTCGACGCGCTCGACCACGGCTTCACCAGCGTGGAGGCCGACATCTACCTGGTCGACGGCGAGTTGCTGGTCGGGCACGACCCCGAGGACGTCGTCGCGGGCCGTACCCTGCAGAACCTCTACCTCGACCCGCTGGCCGAACGGGTGCGGGCGAACCACGGCAGGGTCTTCGAGAACGGCCACCAGGAGCTGCAACTGCTGGTCGACATCAAGAACACCGGCGTGGACACCTACACCGAACTGCACCGGGTACTTCGGACCTACCAGCGGATGCTGACCACGTACGACGCTGGCCGGGTGCGCCGGGGCGCGGTGACCGTCGTGGTCAGCGGGGACCGCCCCCGCGACCTGATGGCCGGACAGCGGATCCGCTACGCCTTCTACGACGGTCGTGCCGCCGACCTCGGCACCGCCGCGCCGGCCTCGCTCATCCCGCTGATCAGCGACAACTGGGGCAACCTCTTCAGCTGGCAGGGCGTGGGCGCGATGCCTCCGGCGGAGCGGACGAAGCTGCGCTCGTTCGTCCGGGTCGCACACGCCAACGGCCAGCGGGTGCGGTTCTGGGCCACCCCGGACGTCGCCGGCCCGGAGCGGGACGCGATCTGGCGGGAGTTGCGCGCCGCCGACGCCGACCACATCAACACCGACGACCTCGCCGGGCTGGCCGCCTTCCTGCGTCACGGCCGCCGGTAGCGCGCCGGCGGTCCCGGCGCGGCAGCCGCTGCGCCGGGGCCCCTGGTTCGGGTGCGACCGTCCGCGGCACAGCCTCCGGCGCCCGCCGGCGGGACGCCGTTTCGGGATCATCTCGGCAGGGTGGAGTCGCTAGGCTCCGGCCAACGTTCAGAGATGATCTAGGAGACGTGTTGTTCGGAATCGTGCGGCCATGTCGACACCGGATGTGCGCAAACCTGCATGCCGCCTGGCTCGGCCACCTCTGTGGACTCTGCCTCACGCTACGGGACGAACACGGCCACCGGGCCCGGTTGACCATCAACTACGACGGTCTGTTGATCTCCGTACTCCTGGCGGCGCAGAGCGCGACGCCCACCCGGTACCGGCAGGCGGGGCCGTGCGCGCTACGCGGCTTCCAGGGTGCCTCGGTGCTCTCCCCCACCGATCCCGGCGCCCGGCTGGCCGCGGCGGTGTCGCTGGTACTCGCCGCCGGAAAGACCCGGGACCACGTCGCGGACCGGGACGGCGCGCTGCGGGTCGCCGCGTTCGCCGGGGTGGCCGGCAAACTCGCCGACCGGTGGGCCGCGGCGGGCGCCCGGACCGGGGACGCGATCGGCTTCGACACCGGCGTGCTGCTCGACGCCGTCGCCCGGCAGACGACGCTGGAGCACGCGATCCGTCCCGGCGCATCGGTGCTGCTCGCCACCGAACCGACCGAGAGCGCCGTCGCCGCCGCCTTCGCCCACACCGCCACGCTGGCCGGAATGCCGGGCAACGCGTCCGGGCTGGCGGAGATCGGTCGGTACTTCGGCCGGATCGCGCACCTGCTGGACGCGGTGGAGGACTACGCCGACGACCAGGCCCGCAGCGTGTTCAACCCGCTCCGGGCCACCGGCACCGAGCTGGCCGAGGCACGCAGGTTGTGCGAGGACGCCCACCACGGCCTGCGCCTGGCCCTGGCCGACGTGGAACTGCGGGACCGCACACTCGCCCGGGCACTGCTGGTCCGCGAGGTCGGCGACGCCATCGACCGGACCTTCACCCTCGCGCACCACCCGTCGCCGGGCGGTCATCGATCCGGCCCGTCCGCCCCGGCTCGTCTCCGGACGCCCGTCGAACCGGTCGGGTCCCCGTATCCGCACGGCGAACCGGTCCGGTCCCCGTATCCGCACGGCGAACCGGTCCGGCACTCCGGGCGGCGGTCCGGCACGGAGCGGCACCCGGGCGGACCGCGACCGGACGGCTGCGACGCCCCGCTGCTTATCGGCGGGGCGTGCGCGTTGACCGCCTGCACCTGCGGGCTGTGGCAGCCGAGGTGGAGCCGGATCCGTCGCGAGAAGTGCTCCTCCCGCTGCTGGTGCACGAGATGCTGCGACTGCCCCGACTGCAGTGCCTGCGACTGGTGCAGCTGTGACTGCTGCGGCTGTGACTGCTGACCGCCACGCCTCCGGACGAATCCGCAGGTCACAGCGACGATGACCGATTCAGTCGGCCGGAGTGCAGTGTTTCCGGCCGGCGCCTTCGCCGTTCATCGGATATTCAGCCCGTCCCTTGAGACTCCCTGGTTGTCACAGCCACGGCTGGCTCGAGGAAAGGCTCCACATGAAGGAAGAGGCCGAGAGCGCGCAGATCTCGCGGCGCCAACTCGTCCGGTACGCCGGCGTCGGCGCGACGCTGGTCGCCGCCAGTCCCCTGATCGGGGGCGGCCCGGCGTTCGCGCACGACAACGACGACGACAAGGGCAACCAGCACGGGAACTCCCGTGACCGGGTGTGGCGGGCCGGTGACCACCACATCCATTCGGAGTACAGCGGCGAATTCGACACCTCGACGAACCCGCCCACCTTCCACAAGGGCGCGGACGCGGTCTACCCGATCGTCACGAACGCCATCATGGCGAAGAACTTCGGTCTCACCTGGGCGATGTGCACCGACCACGGCGGGCCGACGCACTCGAAGGTGAACCTGGAGCAGGCGTACCCCGACCTGCTGCGGTCGCGCAAGCTCGTCCCCGAGGTGTTGCAGTTCTGGGGGATGGAGTTCGACACTCCCGCCCAGGACCACCACACGCTGATGATCCCGCACCACGAGGACGAGGCCAAGCAGCTCTTCGAGCTGGAGAGCCGGTTCAACAAGTACGACGCCTTCCCGACCGACCCGGGTCGGGACACCGAGGCCAAGATGATCGAGTTCCTGAAGGTCGCCCGGAGCATGCGGCAGAAGCCGCTGGTCATCGGCCACCATGCCTCGCGGTCGGCGAGCGGCTTCGGGGTCTACGGCCAGGACACCCCGCGCGAGTTCCGCAACGGCAACAACGTGGCGCCGGAGATCTACGTCGGCTTCGAGGGCGCGCCCGGACACCAGGCCGGACCGCTCAACGGCGGTGCTCGCGGCGGCTACGGGAACTACCCCACGCACGGCGGTTTCGACCAGATGACCGCCAAGGTCGGTGGCCTCTGGGACTCGCTGCTCGGTGAGGGCCGGCGCTGGTGGATCACCGCCACCTCGGACTCGCACGTGCACTGGACCCGGGGCGGCTCCGACTTCTGGCCGGGCGAGTACAGCAAGACCTACGTGTACGCCCGGCAGGACTACGCCGACATCATGGACGGGCTGCGCAACGGCCGGATCTGGGTCACCACCGGCGACCTGATCACCAGCCTCGACCTCACCGCGAAGAGCCAGGGCCGCGAGGCGGCGACCGGCGAGACGGTCACGCTGAGCCGCCGCAACCGGACGGATGTCGAGATCGAGATCAAGTTCCGGCCGCTGTCGGGGAAGAACGGCAACGGCGACCGGCCGGAGGTCCGGCGGGTGGACCTGATCGTCGGCCAGATCACGGGCCCGAACGCCAACCTCGACGCCGACACCAACCCGACCACCAAGGTCGTGGCACGGTTCGGCCCGCGCGACTGGCGCAAGCAGGGCTCCGACTACGTCATCCGGCACACCCTGCGCAACGTCGAGGCCGACACCTACGCCCGGGTACGTGGCACCAGCACCGACGAGGCCGAGCCGCTCGCCGACGGGCGGGAGAGCCCGTGGAGCGACCTGTGGTTCTACTCGAACCCGGTCTTCGTACACGTTCGCTGACAACGCACCGCGGACAGGGATCGGACGCCGGTTGACCGGCGGGGACCGCGACGGGTCCCGCTCACGGGGAAAGAACTCCGGGGCGGGGCCCGTCGCCCTGTGCAGGGGGTCGGGGCGAGCACCGGGTGAAGTATCAGTACCCGACTTCAGGACGCTTCGCGGACCCGCACCTCGGCCAGCCACACCTCGGCGAGATCGCTGAGCGCGACGCCGAGGACCTCGCTGAGGCAGACCACGGTGCCGAACGCGGGTGCCGGGAGCCGGCCCACCTCGATCTTGCGCAGCGTCTCCGGTGAGATCCCGGCCGCCAGGGCCACCTCGACGGGGCTGCGGCCGCCTCGCGCGACCCGAAGCGCCGCCCCGAGACGTTGTCCCGCTGCGATCTGTTCGGGCGTGAGCGGTGGGCGGACCATGTGAGCAGGATAGATCTGCCTGCCAGGACCGGCAATGCCAACCCGGCGGGCGCCCCGAAACAACGTGGTATAAATATACCGCCACGGGAAGGGGAGGGTTGATCGTGATCGAACTTAAGTCCGCCGAGGAGATCGATCAGATGGGCGTCACCGGCCAGTTCGTCGGCGAACTGCTGGCGGAGCTGCGTACGGTCGCCGCCGTCGGGGTCAACCTGATGGACCTGGAGCACCACGCCCGCCGCCGGATCGAGGAGCGTGGGGCCGAGTCCTGCTACTGGGACTACACGCCGTCGTTCGGCCGTGGCCCGTTCCGCAACGTCCTGTGCCTCTCGGTCAACGACGCCGTGCTGCACGGACTGCCGCACGACTACGTCCTGCGCGACGGTGACCTACTGAGCATCGACATGGCGGTCGGGATCGACGGCTGGGTCGCCGACTCCGCGCTGTCCGTCATCGTCGGCACCCCCACACCGGACGACCTGAAACTGATCGAGGCCACCGAGGTCGCGCTGAAGGCCGGAATCGACGCCGCGCAGCCGGGCAACCGGCTCGGTGACGTCTCCGCCGCCATCGGCGGGATCGCCCGCCGCTACGGCTACCGGGTCAACTCCGAATTCGGCGGGCACGGCATCGGCCGCACCATGCACGAGGCCCCGCACGTGGCCAACGACGGCCGATCCGGCCGGGGCATGAAGCTCACGCCCGGTCTGACGATCGCGATCGAGCCGTGGTTCTGCCGCAGCACAGACAAGATCAAATTCGACGAGGACGGGTGGACGATCCGGTCCGCGGACGGCTCGCGCTCGGCCCACTCGGAGCACACGGTCGCGATCACCAAGGCCGGTCCCCGGGTGCTGACCCCCCGCCCGGTCGACGGCACGAGGCCGGGCAACCTCAGCGACCAGCCGGCCGCGACGTCCTGACGAGCGTTGCTCCGAGGCGTACGCGGCCTGCTCCGCAGTGTGCCGGCGAGCGTCGGGAAGGGCCCCCGCATATCGCTGTTCGTAGCTGCGAGCGCCCTTCCTGACGCCTGTCAGCCGACGGTGACCGATCCGTTGTCGGAGCGTACGCAGGCGACGGCGCGGTTCGCTGTCGCCACCGCACCGGCGAGGCACTGTCCGAGCACCGCGTGCCCGGCGGCGTTGGGGTGCCAGGACTCCTGGCAGGTCTGGAAGTACGTGACGCAGGCGTTGGCGATCCGCTGAATCTCGATCTTGTCCTTGCCGGAGAGGCTGGTCACGGGAACGCCCGTCGGGCCGTCCTGCAGGCGGATCGGCGTGGCAAGCGCGCCGGTCGGACTCGCCGACGTCTCGCAGAGCCGGGCTCCGTCAAAGGCCCGCTGCACGTTCAGGTACACCAGGTCGTCGGCGGGAAACTCGGCCCGCATCGTGCCGTGCACCGACTGCACGAGGGTGCCGAGACCGCCGGAGAAGAGGTGCCCGGCGGCGAGGCTGGCCCGGTGCACGGGACAGCCGGCCGCGTACCGCTCGGCGCCGAGGGCCCGGAACTTGTCCCGGCTGTCGTCGCGGCTGTCCTCCTCGTGGAACCTCGACTCCAGGTCGAACGGCAGCGGGTTGGTGTAGTCCTGGAAGACGATCCGGTGCTGCCCGTCGGCGTCGACCTGGTCCAGGGTGGTCAGCAGTTGCCGTACGGCGGTGGTGGTCTCGGCGGTCGCCGCCGCGACCTGGGCCGACGTGGCGAGGTCGTCGCCCGCGCAGGGCGCCTGCTCGACCGGACCGCCGATGTACGCCCAGAACTCCCACCAGCCGGTCCAGGCGTCGGCGATGAACCGGTTGGCGCACTTCGAGGCGACGTCGCCGAAGGTGAAGGAGCTGTTGTTCGAGCCGAGGCCCAACAGCACCAGGTCGATGTCGTGGGTCTGCGCCACCGCCCGGACCTGGTCGAGTTGCGCGGCCACCGTACGGCCCTTGGTGCGGTTGACCGAGGCGTTGGCGATGTCGTACGGCTGACCGCCGGAACAGGCGAGGTTGAACCGGGCCTGGATGCCGGGCAGGTTCGCCTGGTGCAGCGAGGCATTGGCCGACCGGTGGCAGAAGAACGCGTTGCTGTTCGGCGCGGACCAGCCGGGGAAGCCCTGTGGCGTTCCGTTCACGTCCGCCACCGGTTGGTAGTCGCCGGCGCCCTCGCCACTGACGAAGCTGTCCCCGAGCGCGACCGCGGCGGTCGGCAGGCTGGCCGCGGCCGTACCCGGGGCGGTGACGGTGGCCGTCAGCGTCGCGGCCGAGGCGAGGGTGAGCACCAACGCCGCCGCGAACGCGGGTCGACGGAACCCGATCATGTTCGACCCCCAAGTGCGTCTGTACGAAATATCGAAAACTTCTCGCGTCTCGGCATCAGATCATGGGTCGGAGCGACGGTCAACGAACGGCATCGATCCCGGCCACGGATCGACGTCGGCCGTGGATCGATCCCCGGCCAGGATCGACATCGGTCGGGACGGCGCCGCTGGCCGGGCCGGACGTCGGACCCAGTGGAGCTCCGGCTACCGGGCGGGCGGTCGTGCCGAGCCACGCCCCGACCGGCGAGCCTGGTTGCGGCAGGCATCGATGATCTCGGGACGCAGCAGGTGTCCGAACCCGGAGCGGTCGAGTCGCACGGCAAGCCCCGAACGGTCGGTACCGAGCGCCTCGGCGGTCGCGTCGAGACTCCAGTCGTGCGCGGCGAGTTGGCCGAGCAGGTGCCCCCGGCGGGCCTGCGCGGCGGAGAGCCGGAAGGTCTTGAGGTACGCCAACCGGCCGTCCTCGTCCGTGATGCTCTCGCCGATGTGGTTCTCGGTCTCGGGCGTGAAGGCCGGCAGGAACCGAGACAGGGTGAACCGGCCCATCCGGTACACCGGCTCGGCCGACAGGCGCTCCGTACCGAAGAGCCCGCCCGCCATCAGGGAAGCCGACTCGGACCAGGCCGCGCCGCTGCGGTCGATCTCGGCGCGGAGGTCGGCGACGCTGTGCACCCGGTTCTCGTCCAGAGTGGTCTGGAACTCGGGCGCCGCCGGATACAGGTGGGCGTACTGGTAGACCAGCTCGCCGTAGAGGTCATGCAGCACGGTGGGATGCAGCGCACGGTAGTCGTCGGGATGTGGCACGACGAAGGCGGCGGCGAGCGCGTCGGCCACGTACAGGAGCATTCCGCACTGCTCGGGATGGATCTCGAAGATCCGCAGCGCGTCGGCCAGGCCCGGTACCTCGACACCGGTGTAAGCCGCCTCGGCCCGGGGCGACAGGCCACGGGTGACCGCCTGGCGGGTCCACTCCTCCCAGGCGATGGCGGGCCCGCCGAACTGCAACGCGAGGTACCCCTCCAGGGCCAGGTGCAGGGGAAGGAACCGGAGCCGGCGCTTGTCGTCGCGGCGGGCCATCCGGCGCCGGAAGTGCAGCCCGATCCCCCGGGGCTGACCGGTCGCATCCGGGTCACGCAACTGGGTGCCGTACACGGCGGCCGGAGTGGCGTCGGTGGTCCAGTTGGCCACGAACGCGTGCGGAACATAGGCGACGTACGCGGCACGCGGCCCGACCTTGACGATCGACACATCGTCCGGGTCGTACAGCCGGGCGTGCAGCCGCAGGTCGGTGACGGGTACGGCCCGCAGCAGCGGCTGGAGCCGGACCGCACCCCAGAGCTGGGCCGGACCCGCGACCAGGCCGGTCAGGTCCAGACCGGTCCGCCGCCCCACACCGGTGCTGGTCACGCTGCCACCGCCGGATCATCGGGGGCGGCGAGGAACCGGTCGACCCGGGCGGCCAGGTGTGCACGCAGCTCGTCGAAGGTGGCGGTACCGGTGGCGAAGCGGGCGAGTTCGACCAGGGCGGCGGCGTCCTCGGCGTCGCGTACCCCGACGGTCGCCACGGTGGACCCGAGACGACGCACGTCGAAGCTGTCGCTGTCGTACACCGGGTTGAGGTGCACGATCGAGGTCCGTTCGCCGGGATCCAGCCGGGTACGCCAGACCCGGAGCACCTCGGCGGCCTGCCCCGACGGGGCGTTGTCCCAGCCGTCGGAGACGACGACCAACCGGTCGGGCCGCCGCTCCAGCCCGTCGACGATGCGGGCCCCGAGCCCGGTGGAGCCGATCGGATGGACCAGCAACGGGTCACCCCGATGGTGCAGCCACAGCCCGGTGTAGTCCGCCGCGAGCGTCTCCAGGAGGTAGTGGGTGGCCAGCGCCACCGCCAGCGGGCGGCGCCGCTTGACGCCCGACCCGGACGCCGAGTAGCTGTCGTCGAGGACCGCCACCACCCGGCCCCAACTGCCGGCCTGCCGACCCGCGGCCCGGCGGGCGGCGGCTCGCAGCGCGTCGGTCAGCTCCGCGCGCCGCCGGACCCGGTCGGGCCGGGACAGCGACAGGACATAGCTGGCGAGGCGGGTCAGCGGCACCCGGGGCAGCTCCGTGCCGACCGCAGCCACGTCGAGCCGGCGGGCCGAGGTCTGCAACCGGAGCCGCTCGCCGTCGGTGAGCTTCGGCGCGATCCCGGTCAGGAAACGTGCCCGGCTGATGCCGTGCCGCACGGCCAGTCCCTCGGCGACGGTGTACGGCAACTCGTACAACGCCCGCTGCTCGTAGTGCGCCCGGCGCCACGCCTCCAGGATCGGCGTGTCGTACCGCTTCGGGCGGCGCCAGTCGAACAGCACGGTGCCCACCTCGGCCGGCAGCGACAGGTGGGCGTGCCGGGCGGCGACGGACAGCGAACGGCGGTACTTGACCGCGTCGAACGCGGGATCGGGCCGGGCCGCTACCCAGTCCCGGATGATCGCCCGGGTACGCCGGTTGTTCACGCCGAGCCGGCGCAGTTCGCCGAACACCCGGTACACCCGCTGCGGCGGTAGCCGCCGCAGGCGCGCGGCGATCAGTCGCCCCTCCACGGCACGCCGCTGCGGACCCGCGAGGTTGGCGGTCCGGAGCAGGTTCGTCACCACCAGCGCGCCGTTGAAGTGGTTCACGTCCAGTGCCAGGGTCGCGGCGTACAGGTCGCGGTAGTTGCCCAGGACGTACTCGTGCAGGAAGCCCAGCGACATGCGCTGCTCGGCGGCATCGGCCCGGAACTCGCGCTGCCCGGTGGAGGTGACCGCCGCGTTGACGAACATGACCACGTCCTCGCACGCGATCCGGTCCGCCAACGACATCGAAACCCCCCACAATGGATTGGAAGCCGGCCGGGGAATGTGGGCACGAACTGCGAAGCATCGCTTCAGAGGCGGGTTCCGGAAGTCGCACCGTAGTCCCGCGACCGGCCGGGCCACCATACCCGCCGGCAGCGATCACCAGCGAGGCAATTGCGTCGGGGCGGAGAACCGGACTCAGAACGTGTCGAGGACCGGGATCAGATGTTCCTCCTCGTAACTCAGATGGCGCTCGAGTTCGTCGGTGAGGCGTTCGACCTCGGTACGGACCGACCGAGGATCGGCGCGTCCGGTCGCGACGACCCGCTGCAACTCGTCCAGCAGTTCCGCGATCGCCTGGTGCTCCCGACCCAGCCGCTCCAGCACCGGGGCGACGTCGGGGTGCCGGTCGGCGATTAGCCGGAAGATCCCGGCGTCCTCTCCGGTGTGGTGGTTGTGCAACCCCTGGCAGACCGTCAGGCAGTTCATCCGTAGTTGGCTGCCCAGGCCGGGGCCGGACTCGGCGATCTCCTTGCGGATCAGGGCGAGTTCCCGCCGGAAGCTGTCGTGGACGAGCCGGAGCGCGGCCCCCCAGGACGTCGCGTTCGGGCTCGGCGGACCCGGAATCCCCTGGAGGGCGACCACCGGGATCGTCCGGCTGGTCCTGGCCTGGTATTCGGCCCAGCCCGGATCGGATTCGACCGCGCGGGCGAAGGCGTCGTCGCGTTCGGCGCCCCGCAGGACCACGGCGTCGGCTTCGTAGGTGAAGATGCCGGTCTCGACCGTGACCCTCGGGGTGGCCCGCAGGTTGTGGTACCAGGCCGGATGGCGTGGGGCGCCGGCGGCCGAGGCGATCACCAGGATCCGTTCGGCGCCGTCGGGCAGGTAACCGACCGGTGTCGTGTGCGGGGCGCCGGAGCGCAACCCGGTGGTGGTCAGCAGGATCAGTCGGGCTCCCTCGAAGGGTCCACCGACCCGCCCTCCGTTGGCGCGGAACTCGTCGATGACCTGTTGGTTGAAATCGTTCGGCATGGCTTCTTTCTTCTTCGGAATTCTTCTTCGGAATTGGTGACCGTGCCACCGATCGCGGGCATGGCGGAGAACCGCCTGTCGGGCGGCCCGGCGCCACCACGAATTGGGCTCGGCGTGGCGTAAGAGGGCGCGGACGGGGTATCCGCGAGCGGTCGCGCTACGAACGGGAGCGGCACCGGAGCGGCACCGGAGCGGCACCGGTATCCCGGCTCGCCGCGCGCGGCGTCGCGGCCACAAGAGCGGTGTCGCGGCGGCAAGAGCTGCGTGGCGGCCACAAGAGCGGCGTCGCGGCAGGAAGACAGGACCGTTTGGTTGTCCGGCGGGTCACGGGGAATGCGCGAGACGCACTGACGGCGGGCCTCGGGCCCACCCGGGGCTCACGCGATAGCCGGGTGCCCTACTCGGTTGTGGCCAAAGGCCGACCCGGCAGTCACGTCGTCGACATTAGCGTCAGAAATGCACCGAGACAAGATCGCGGCGGCCATTTCCCACCGTCGGGTCCCTCCTGCGACAGGGGAAGAACATCGTGCGTTCCGGGGTTACATCGCCGGGCGTACGGATTCGACCGGTGCGCCGATGGAGGAGGACGACATGGACACGACCGTGGAATTCGGTCTGGACACCTTCGGTGACGTCACCGCCGACGCCGAGGGCAACCGGGTCCCGTACGCCCAGGTGATCCGCAATGTCGTCGAGGAGGCCGTCCTGGCCGACGGGCTGGGCGTCGACAGCTTCGGACTCGGCGAGCACCACCGGGACGACTACGCGGTCTCGGCCCCGGAGATCGTGCTCGCCACCATCGCGGGCCGGACCGAGCGGATCCGTCTCGGTACCGCCGTCACCGTGCTGAGCTCCGACGACCCGGTACGCGTCTTCGAGCGGTTCGCCACCCTCGACGCGGTGTCCCGGGGCCGGGCGGAAATCACCCTGGGGCGCGGCTCGTTCACCGAGTCGTTCCCGCTGTTCGGGTACGACCTCGCCGATTACGACCGGCTGTTCGCCGAGAAGGCCGACCTGATGTCACACCTGCTGACCGAGGACGCGGTGACCTGGCAGGGCAGTGTGCGCGCCCCGCTGGAGAAGCAGCACGTCTACCCGAAGACGGAGTCCGGCCGGATCCGGACCTGGATCGGCGTCGGCGGCAGTCCGGAATCCGTCGTCCGCGCCGCCCGGTACGGCTTCCCGCTCGTGCTCGCCGTCATCGGCGGTGACCCGGCGCGGTTCGCCCCGTACGTGGAGCTGTACCACCGCGCGCTGGGCGAGTTCGGCTCCGACCCGCTGCCGGTCGCGGTACACGCGCCCGGATTCATCGCGTCGACCGACCAGGAGGCGGCGGACCTGCTGTGGCCGCACGCCCGGGTGCTGTTCAACCGGATCGGCCGCGAACGCGGCTGGCCTCCGATGACCCGGGACCGGTTCGACGCCGACATTGCCGGCGGCGCCTGGCACGTCGGCTCGGCCGAGACCGTGGCCCAGAAGATCGCCCGAACGGTACGGGTGCTCGGCGTGCGACGCTTCGACCTGAAGTACTCCAACGGCACCCTGCCGCACGAGCGCCTGATGAACACGATCGAGCTGTACGGCACCGAGGTGATCCCCCGGGTCCGCGAACTTCTCGCGTCGGACGCCACACCGGCGCCCTGACTCCGACCGGGCACCGACGGGTCCGCCTGCCGGCCGCCTGCCCGCCGCCTCCCGGCCGCCTTCCGAGCCGCTTCCGGACGCCATCGTCGACCGGTCTACTCCAGCAGGCCACGCGCCATCGCCGTGGTGACCGCCGCGGTCCGGTCGGAGACGTCGAGCTTGCTGAACGCCCGCAGCAGGTGGGTCTTCACCGTCGCCTCGCTGATGTGCAGCGCACGACCGATCTCGGCGTTCGTCCGGCCCTTTGCGACCAGGCCGAGCACCTGCACCTCGCGCGCGGACAGCGCCGGCCCGGCGGGGCTGCGGATCTGCCGGACGAGCCGCCCCGCGACCGAGGGGGCGAGCATGGTCTCGCCCCGGAAGGCGGCCCGGATCGCACTGGCCAGTTCCGCCTTCGTCGCGTCCTTGAGCAGATAGCCGATGGCTCCGGCCTCGACCGCCCGGAGGATGTCCGAATCGCTCTCGTACGTGGTCAGCACGACCACCCGGCTGGTCCGCGTCTCCCGCAGGATCGCCTCGGTGGCGTGTACGCCGTCGAGGCCGGGCATCCGCAGGTCCATCAGGATCACGTCCGGTCGATGCGCCCGCGCCATGGTCACGGCCTCCAGCCCCGATCCGGCCTCTCCGACGACGACGAGGTCGGTCTCGGAGTTCAACATCCCGCGCAACCCGTCCCGGACCACGGGATGGTCGTCGACCAGCAGCACCGTGATCACCAGCGTGCCTCCCTCTCCACCGTCTCGTATCCGGGTCGCCCGCGGCACCGCCCGCCGCCCGCCGCCGGCCGGCGGCGGGCGTATCGATCCCGCGCTTCCCGCAGGTTCAGCGGGAGTCGCGCTCGACCCACCGGAACGTCAGCAGGCACAGCACCAACCCGGCCACACACCACGCCCCGAGCACCAGGGCGGTCCTTCCGGGCTCCCACGAACCCGCCGCCTCCTGCACCATCATGCTGTCCGGCAGGAACACCGACCGGAACCCCTGGCCCATCCACTTGACCGGGAAGAACGATGCCACGGTAATCATCCCGTCCGGCAACGCGTCGTTGTGTACGAAGATCCCCGAGACGAACTGCAGCGCGATCGCCGGCAGGTTCAGTACGGCGGGAGCGCTTCTTGCCGACCTCGCCAGCGCGCTGGCCGCGATGCCGAGCAGCGTGCAACTGACGACGGAGAGTGCCAACAGCCAGCCGAGGGTCAGCCAGCGAGCCGGATCGGTCGGCAACTTCAGGTCGAAGAGCACCACCCCCACCGCCAACAGCAGGACGATTCCCGCGACGGTGGAGACCCCGACCAGCACGATCTTGCCGATGAAGTAGGCGCCGGCCGGAACGGGCGTACCCCGGAGCCGCTTGAGGGTGCCGTCCTCGCGGTCGACCGCGATCCCCACCCCCATGCTGATGAAGGCGGTCGAGACGATCCCGTACGCGATCATCCCGGCCACGAACACCTGGCTTATCCGGACGTCGGCGATCCCGTGCACCGGCTCGTCGAAGATGAGTCCGAGCATCAGGGCGATGAAGGCCGGAAAGGCGAAGGTGAAGACCACCGCGTCCTTCTGCCGGAAGAACTGCTTCAGTTCGACGACCCCCCGGGAGAGACCGACCCGCAGGGTCGACGGCAGGCGTACGGCGGAAGCCTGCGCGATGCCGCCGGCGGCCACTCCGGGCTGCGTTCGTGGCCCTGGTGAGGCCACGGCCGCAGCCGTCTGACGCCCCTCGTTCCGCCCGGTCATCCGCGTTCTCCGATCAGTTCGAGGTAGACGTCTTCGAGGCTGGGACTGTGTACCCGCAGGTCGCTCACGCTCAGGTCGGCCCGGGCGGTCAGCCGGGCCACCAGGGCCACCGGGTCGCTGGTCTGCTCCCGGTGCTCCCCGGTGCCGTCCCGCCAGGTGACGGTGGCGGTCGCGGTCGCCCGGCCGCCGATGGTCTGCGGCGTACCCTCGGCGATGATCCGCCCCCGGGAGATGACGGCGAGCCGGCCGGCGAGCGCCTCGGCCTCGTCCAGATAGTGGGTGGTGAGCAGGATCGTGGTGCCCTCTTCGGCGAGCCGCCGGATCAGCGCCCAGAACTCCCGGCGCGCCTCCGGGTCGAACCCCGTCGTCGGCTCGTCCAGGAACAGCAGTTCGGGCCGACCGATGATGCCGAGGGCGACGTCGACCCGGCGGCGCTGGCCGCCGGAGAGGCTGCGTATCCGCGCGCCGGCCTTCTCGGCCAGCCCGCACACCGCGACGACCTCGTCCGGATCGCGGGGGTCGGGGTAGTACCCGGCCAGGTGGCGTACGGTTTCCCGGACCGTCAGCTCGGCGGCGTCGGTCGCGGTCTGCAGGACGATGCCGAGCCTGGCCCGCCACCTCCGGCCCGCCGTTCCCGGGTCCTCGCCGAGCACCGACACCGCGCCGCCGTCCCGACGACGGTGTCCTTCGAGAATCTCGATCGTGGACGTCTTGCCCGCACCGTTCGGCCCCAGCAGAGCGAACACCTCGCCCCGGGCCACGGTCAGGTCGATCCCGTCCACCGCCACCTGGCCCCGGTAGGACTTGCGCAGGTCGCGCGCACTGATGACTGTCATGCCTCGATGTTGTCGCGCCTGCGGGGCGCCAGGGACGACCACCAGACTGAATCCGGCTGTCCATCGAACGGTGGACAGCGGGGCGGCCGTGCGTCGGCCCGGTCACCCGGTCGACCGGCATATCCTTGACCGGTGACCAGCGCGCGGCGCTCCGGCGGCACCGGTCAGCCGTCCTCGTGAACCCGCTGCGGCGGATCGGCCCGTACCAGGTCGAACGGCTGCTGGGCTTCGGCTCGTTCGCCACCGTGTGGCTCGGACACGACCCGTCCCTCGGCGCCCGGGTGGCGATCAAGGTGCTGGCCGAGAACTGGTCCCACGACCTGCGGGTCCGGGAACGGTTCCTGGACGAGGGCCGGTTGCTGTGGCGGCTGGATCACGAACGCCTCGTCCGGGTGTACTCCGTCGGCGAACTTGACGACGGGCGGCCGTACCTGGTGATGGCCTGGGCCGAGGGTGGCAGCCTCCGGGACCGCCTCGCCGCCGGACCGATGCCGGTCGCGCAGGCGCTGCGCGTGTTGCGGGAGATCGCGGCCGGAGTCGGTGTCCTGCACGCGAGCGGAATCGTGCACCGGGACCTGACGCCGGGCAACGTGCTGTTCCAGCCGAAGCCGTCCACCGTCGAATCCGACCCGACCGACTCGGTCCTGATCGCGGATCTCGGTCTCGCCAAGGCCATCGCCGCGGCGTCCGGACTGACGGCGCGGGCCGGCACTCCCGGCTACATGGCGCCCGAGCAGGAGTCGTCGCTGGCGCTGGTCGACGCCCGAACCGATGTGTTCGGCCTCGGTCGCCTCGGCGCGAGGCTCCTCGGCGCGACCCCGCACGATGCGGAGTCGTCCGCCGACCCGCCGAGCGGCCCCGGCTCCGACGTGTCGGCGGAGCCCGCCACGACGCCGGTGCCCGGCACCACGCCGGTACCCGGTACTACGCCGGCACCCGGCACCACGCCGGTACCCACCACCACGCCGGTGCCCACCGAGACGCCGGAGACCTGGCCGGTGCTCCGGGCCGGCGTGCCTTCCGGCATCGCCGCCGTGCTCCGGAAGGCAACCGCCCACCGGCCGGATGACCGCTACCCCGACGCGACGGCATTCGGCGCCGCGCTGGACAGGGCCGGGGCCGTCGGGGTCGGGCCGGACACACCGGAAGGATGCCGTCGTCCGCGACGCGGCGGCACCCTGCTGGCGGGCAGGCTGGTCGCCCTCGTCGCGCTGGTCGTCACGCTCTCGACGGCGACGTTCATCCTGCTGAAGGTGGACTGGCCGGACCGGCATGCCGACATCGGCGAGGACCCGACGGGGCGGATCACCGTTGCCCTGCCGGACGGTTGGCGCAGCACCGGATCGGGCTGGATCGGGCAGCGCGGGCCGGACGGGGCCCTGGAGCCGGCACTGGTGCTGTCGCCGGACCCGGACCGCTGGCGGAGCGATCCGACCGTACCCGGGGCGTTCGTCGGGCTGTCCCGGACCCTCGCCGCCCGGCACAGCCCGGCCGGATACGTCGCCGAGCATCCCCACGCCGAGTGCGACGCGGCCCCGGTCCGGACCGTACGACGGGGCTCCGTCGACTGGTTCGTGGCCGTGTTCACCGCCTGTCGGGAGGGCAAGCCGGTGATCGTCGAGGCCGCCGGCATCGGCCCGGACGACGCCGGCCTGGTGTACGTACAGGTCGCGCCGCCAGCGCAGTCCACACCGGACTTCGTCGACAACCTGCTGGCCGGGGTACGGGTACGACCATGAACCCGGAGGATGCTCCTATGGATGTCAACCGGCGAGTTCAAGATCGTTTATTGTGATGATCTGGTAGAGCTCGCGGGCGACGTAACGCTTGAGGCATCGAATGATTTCTTTTTTGGACATGCCCTCTTTGGTGCGGCGCTCGGCGTAGGCGCGGGTGCGGGGGTCCCCGCGCAGGCGGCAGAGCACGACGCGGTAGAGAGCGCAGTTGGCCTGCCGGTCGCCACCGCGGTTGAGTCGGTGCCGGGTGGTCTTGCCCGATGATGCCGGGATCGGAGCGACGCCGCAGAGCATGGCGAACGCGGCTTCGGAGATGAGCCGGTCGTGGTTCTCGCCGGCGGTGACCAGCAGTTGGCCGGCGGTGTCGGCGCCGACGCCGTTGGCGGCGAGCAGACCGGGGTTGATGGCGGTGACGAGGGGTTGTAGTAGCTCGTCCAAGTCGGTGATTTCGGTGGTGAGCTGCTGGTGACGGCGGGCGAGGGAGCGTAGGGCGAGTTTGACGGCGGTGGTCGGGGTCGCAGCGTCGGCCCGGTCGGGTCGTAGGTTCGCGCAGGTGTTGATCAGCTGTTTGACGGTCAGGCCGCGTAGCCGGGCACGCAGTTCGTCGGGGGCGGTGACGATCAGCGTCTTGATCTGGCGTTGGGTGTCGGCGCGCTGGTCGACCGCGCTGCGCCGGGCTACCCGC